>JAERTF010000047.1 GCA_016845105.1 Bacteroidota bacterium
TGATTAAATATTGGCTGTCCGTTAAAATTTGTAGTTTTACCCATGTCTGTCTTTTTTGTGTGGTAACTCAAAAGTAGACATTACGGGTCAGACTGAAATATGTCTGACCTGTTTTAAAATAGTTTTACCGGACACTAGTGATTTAATAATTATTTTTGGCATACATTAAATTCGTGTATGAATCGTTTTCTATATATAATTACAAACCCAGTTGTAGTATCACTTTTTCTCTCAACAGTAATTCTTCTTCTTCTACCACCTGTATTTGATAAGTACAATCTTAAGTTATTGCTTAAAACAAAAATGCAGCAAGAATCGGATTTCTTTTATTGCGACCTGGACAATAACGGATATAGCGAACAGGTGATAATAGCCACAAATTCAAAAGGCTTTGCACAGTTATATGTTCGCGATCAAAACGGATCAACAATAGATCAATGGAATTTTAATTATCCAAGATCTCCCTTTGCATATCATTTGTATTCATCTGACATTAATAATGATGGAAACAAAGAGGTCTTTGTTTTCACTTACAATAATGACTCTATTTTTTTAAATGCAATCGACCCCATAGGAACAAAGGACTATTTATTTCAAAACCGTTTTATATGTAAAACAAATAAATACAAAGGCAAAACCGATTTCCATATTAAAAAGGGTGTTTTCGCTGATTTAAACAATGATGGATTTCAGGAAATAATTTTTCCTATCACTGCAGGTTTTGCATTATTTCCCAGAAGACTATTTGCCTATGATTTTGTAAACGATTCGGTATTGGTATCTGAAGAATGTGGCAATATAATATCCGCTCCTAAAACAGCTGATATTAATAATGATGGAGTGCCTGAAATTTTAGTGGATACTTGGTCGCCCCATAATTATGTTGACTCATCACTTTCTGTTGTTTACCACGATACAACAACATACCTCGTGGTTTTTAATAACCAACTAAAATTCTATTTTCCTCCAATTGAATATGACAACTCCATTGGTGTAATTTCGGCACAAGAAATTCATTTAGATAATTATAGTTACATTCTGTTGCTACATAAAATAACAGGAAACTCACGAACAAAATCATCCTTACAATTAGTAGATAGCAATGGCATTATCATAAATAAAGCACTATTACCAGAAATTGATCACTATATTTTTGATAAACCAGGGATTCCACATATTACTAAAGATCAGATTATAATTCCCACTAGTTCAGGTAGTATATTCTATTACAATTTTATTCTGGATCATATTTCAACAAGACAATTAGATATTAACGATTTAGTTTTTCCCAATTTCATATATATGGATTTGAATAATGATGGAAAAGATGAAGTAATTACTTATGATTCGGAGAATAATATCATAGTCATGGATAACAACCTTAACTACCCTATTACTTTTTCATTTAACTCAGATATTTTTCCAAAACTTACGTTAAAGCGTAATGGTCCAGATCCACCAGAATTATTCGCTGTCTCTGGAAAACAAATATGGATTCTCGACTATAGTTTTAACAAAATGTACTATTGGCATTATCCAATTTGCATTGCCGTTTTTTTTATTTTTCTTTCATTAAACTTAATGATTCGAAAAGTTCAAAAAAATCAGATACAAAAGAGGTTTGAACTAAGGCAACAATTAACAGATCTACAACTTAAAACCATAAAAAATCAAATTGAACCACATTTTACTTTTAACGCACTAAACTCAATAGCCTCTGTTGTACATGAGGAAAACAAAGATGTTGCATATGATTACTTAGTTAAAATATCGGGATTGGTTAGGACTACACTTTTGGACGCTGACAGAATCACTCGAACTCTTGAAGAAGAGCTAAAGTTCGTTTCAAACTATTTGGAATTACAGAAATTTAGATTTCAAGAGAAGTTTGATTTTAGTATTAATGTAGCCAAAGACGTAAATACCTCAACATTAATTCCAAAGATGATAATACAAATATATGCTGAGAATTCTGTTAAGCATGGTATAATACATAAAGAAGACAAAGGGCAATTAAATATCACAATAACGAATGATCAAAATTTATTAATCCTTGTTATTAAAGACAATGGTATTGGAAGGGATAAGGCAAAAGAAATTGGCAGCAGATCTACTGGAAAAGGACAAATAATTATGCAGCAATACTATTCACTTTATAATAAAACATCAAAAGCTAAAATCAAACATAGTATTATTGACTTAAAGGACGAAGCTGGAAATGCGATTGGGACTAAAGTTACAATTAAAGTACCATACTCTTAGTTCCGAAAGAATAACCTGACTTTCATAAATAGTACTTCTATTGTCGAATTACCTTTGAAGTGATAATGCCAGCATCACTATAAACCAGTAAATAATAAATACCCAGTGGGTATTCAGTCATGACAAAACTAATCTCATTTTGATTTGCTGGTAATACATTACTTTTTAACAATTGCCCAGTTGCATTATAAAGAATAACTTGTGAAGTATTTCTATTACCATTAATCCTAACATATAATATATTATTACAAGGATTTGGGTGTACAGAAACCTTTGTTTTGGTATAATCAGACTCAGAAATACCAACAGTTAAGTCTGTATAGACTACCATACCACATGATATTTTTATGGCTTCGGTTAAATAATCAATATCACAATTTTCAACCAAATCAAACTCACTGTGATAGTAAGGGTTAAATATGTTTTCCATTAAATATACTCCACGATAACCAGCATTTATAAAAGGTTTTAAATCGGCACCAGAATAATATGATGGTTCATCTACATATGGAGTTAAAGATGTATATGTATTTGTAATTAATTCAGCAACGCCAGTAATTTCTTCCGATCCAATAACGTTAGAGAATGTCATAATTCCACTTCCATTATCATACGCAATCATATCGTTATTAATTACTCCCCAAATATTTTTCCCGGCAGCTTCTGCTTCGGCAGCATAATGTTCTGAGCCAGCATCTCCAAAATTCATAAGCTCTTCAGCTGCAGTTGTTAGAAAAGTTATGGTTCTTTCGGGTTGATATTCCATACTCATAAGAACTCGTGCCGTTTCAAGAGCAGCAACTGTACCGCTTGCATTATCATCTGCTCCTGGTGTAAAAATTTCAGGATCACTGTCAAGTTGTACATTGTCATGATGACCCATAAGGAGTATTTCTTCGTCAGGATAAAGGCTCCCAATTATCTTTGCCTCAACATTATACTGCCATGTAGTTGTATCGTATTGCAGAATCCCATAATTAATATCAGTATAACATTCGAACGAATCAAGACGAACTTGGGTCATCCCATATGATTCGAATCTGGCTTTAATTTTTTCTGCCACTTCTTTATGATTGGGAGCCATCAAAAACCTTGTTCCCATATCCTGTAGCCATTTAATTTGATATTGTATGCTATCGGTACTAATTCTGGATATTGCTTCATTGATAACTGAATCGTTTCTAGGCCTATTTTGAGCATAGTTTGTCATTAACAATCCCGAAAGTACCATAGTTAGAACAACTGTTTTTGCTTTCATCATTATATATTTATTCGATTATTATGCCTTTGATTTAATCTCTCAATCCTAACTCGATGATACCTTTGTAGAATTACCGGGTAAAGATTACCCACAATGTTTATAATGTTAACCATTAGTGTAAGAGTTGTATATCCGTGAAATAGTAGAATTATTGATACCCCAAGAATTGCAATAAATGAAGCTGCATGACCAAATTCTGATTGTTTTGACTGGTATATAAAATTTGAAAGACCTCTTCTTGTACCATCAAAATATTTAATCCTATTCTTTTTTCTCCCCCAATAAATCATTAAAAGAAAGTTGAAATACCTAACCCCAAGAAGTCTGTAAAACAGCTCCAATAAATCAGGTTTTCTTATGGTGTAGTAGCTTGTAGGTAGAATTTTATTTGTTTGAAAAACAAAACCTGGAAAAGCAAAAACACCTGTTATAAACAAAGGAATAAGAAAGGATATGGATACTGTTTCCAGAATGTCATAGTCTTGGGATTGGGCGTAAACCAGACCCCTTAAAAGATCAAACGTTCTGTATAATAGAAATAAAGAGAATAGAGTAAACAATATTTTTTTAAATACTTTCATTTATTTAGTTTCCAAACCATATTTATCTATCAAGTAGATAATAGCTGCCATATTTCCAGAGCCTAGTTGCAACTCCCTAATATGTACTTTATCAAATGTATCATAAGCACTATGGTGTAAATCCATATATCGTTGAGGATCTGTTCGATAACCCATCAATGGAACTCCCAATGGTTTAAGAGGACCAATATCTACACCCGTACCTCCTTTTTTAATGTAATTAATACCGTAAGGTTCAAGTAGTTTTTGATATTCAGAAATTATAACAAAATTACTATCAGAAGCATCCACTGTAAAACCTTCTGGTGTGAATCCTCCTGCATCTGCCTCAAGTGCTAGATAATTTTTAATCTTAAGCTTTTCAGAATATTCAGCATATGCAATTCCTCCAGATTGAAATAGTTCTTCATCCATGTACATGATTGCCCTTATGGATCTTTTATTGTTTAAACCGAGTTCTTTAAATATTCTTAGCACATCTGCTGCCTGAACGCAACCCGCTCCATCATCATGTGCACCAGGACTATTGTACCATGAATCAATATGTCCAGCGACAATTATATATTCATCCGGTAACTCACTTCCATATATATCAGCAATTAAATTGAAGGTAGTTATTTCTTCAAAATACTCCGCATCCACTATCATCTTTACTTTAAGGTTGCTATCTCTCTTAATAGCATCGCTCAATATATTTGCATCGACTGTACTAATGGCTGCACATGGAATTTTTATATCTTTAAATCCAGTTGACCCTGTGTGTGGAAAAGTATCAACTCTGGTTCCAACCGACCTAACCAATACACCTGATGCACCATATTCAGCAGCAACTCGGGGTCCATAATACCTCTGGTCTACAGCACTTCCATATACACGAAAAGTATTCACAATGGTCATGTCCACAGGTCTATTGTAGAAAACAATTTTTCCTGCAATATTCTCATAACCCAAAGTTTTTACCTCATCTAAGCTATGAACTTCAATTACATTATCAATAATCCCATGCTTGGGGGTAGATGGTGATGGCCCAAGAGCATCTGCTCGTAATTCTATTTCATTATCACCAATGAGTATACTAGTTTGAGTATTATTGCATCTCCAGGTGGGTGTTTTAAACTCTTGTAAGAAAACACTATCAGCACTTAATTTCTCAAAATAATTCTTCATAAAATTAATAGCAATAATAGACTCCTCCGAACCCAATAATCGTCCAGGAGCTTTTTCACATAAATATTCTAGATTATTATAAGCAACATCGCTTAACAATACATTATCAAAAATATTTCTTATAACTATCTCATCTTGAGATTGACCATATGTAAAATTAAAGGTTAGGGTAAACAGAATTACAATGGTAATATGCCTCATTCTCTTTTGGAGATAAAAGTATGAAAATAAGTTTAATGGTTAATATATTTGCATTAATGAAAGTTCAAAATGGCTTGGAACATTAAATGCATCCTAATTATTGCAACATATATGAATGATTTCGATATAAGTTCTCCTTAAAAAAAAGGGTGAAGTGTAAAAATTTTAACCAACAGACAAAAAATGAAAAAAGTAGATATGTTAAATACCATATTTCTTACAAGTATTCTTTTCGAATACCGATACTACGGCCCATCCAAATAAACTACCTTTGCTAATATGTTTAGTGAGTTAAATATTGAAGATGCCCTAAAACTAAATTGGCCAATTATTGATGTTCGTTCACCTGATGAATACACGAAAGGACATATACCTAAAGCAATAAATATCGCTTTATTTACAAATGAAGAAAGAGCACATATTGGAACTATATACAAGCAAAAATCGAAAGAAGAAGCCATAGAAATGGGCTATTATTATACTGAACCAAAACTAGAGGAATACCTAATCGAAGCACTTAACTCAGCACCCACAAAGGAAATAATATTACATTGTTGGAGAGGTGGTATGCGAAGCAGGGCATTTGCCAAACACCTGACTAACAATGGGTTTATTGTAAAAGTAATTATTGGGGGATACAAAGCCTATCGAAAATATATTCTGGAAAATCTAGAGAAAAAAATCAAACTAATCGTTTTGGGAGGCTATACCGGCAGTGGTAAAACTCACATATTAAGAGAACTAAAAAAAATAGGAAAACAGGTAATTGACCTTGAAGCTTTAGCTGTTCATAAGGGATCTGCATTTGGTGGTATAGGGCAAGCAAAACAGCCAAGTGTTGAGCAATTTGAGAATAACCTCTATCATGAATTGGGAAAACAAAATAAAACAGAACCGATTTGGATAGAAGACGAAAGTCATAGTATTGGCAAGGTTAAAATTCCAATCCAGTTTTTTAAACAGATGAGGAATGCCAAATTATACTTTATTGATATTCCTAAGAATAAAAGGGCATTGCATTTGGTGACAGAATATGCAGGTTGTAATAGTAAGCAATTGGCAGAATCAATACTTCATATTAAAAAGCGCTTGGGAGGATTAAAAGTAAAAAATTCGATTGTTTATCTTGAAGAAGAAAACTACTATGAAGTGGCAAAAATTGTCCTTGATTATTATGATAAATCATACTTAAGGGGAATGAATAACCGCGATCTTAGTAAGGTTGTAAATATACCTTTACCTTCAACAGATCATTACAAAAATGCGTTGGAAATTGAAAAACAAATTATAAAATGAATGAAATAAAACTAACCAAGTATAGCCATGGGGCTGGCTGTGGCTGTAAAATATCACCTAGTATTTTGTCAACAATATTAAAGACAAATATGCCCTCCTTTACAGATTCGAGATTACTTGTTGGTAACGATAGCAACGATGATGCCGCAGTATACGAACTCAATGATGGAACGGCAATAATAAGTACTACCGACTTTTTTATGCCAATTGTTGATGATCCTCACACATTTGGTAAAATAGCTGCTACAAATGCCATTAGTGATATTTATGCAATGGGAGGAGAACCATTATTGGCAATTGCAATACTGGGATGGCCAATCAACAAAATATCACCCGAAATAGCTCAAAAGGTACTGGAAGGTGGACGTGAAACATGCATGGAGGCCGGCATTGCTTTGGCAGGAGGCCATAGTATTGATAGCCCGGAGCCTATTTTTGGCCTTGCGGTAACCGGCAGAGTTGATGTTTCAAAACTAAAAAGAAACAATACAGCCACGGTTGGGTGTAAGCTTTTCCTCACTAAACCATTGGGAGTTGGAATTTTTACTACCGCTCAAAAACAAGGGAAACTACAACCAGTACATGAGCATATTGCTCCCAACTCAATGTCTAAATTAAATATTATTGGTAAAAAATTAGCTAATATTGAAGGGGTTACAGCAATGACCGATGTTACGGGATTTGGATTACTGGGTCACCTTACTGAGATGTGTGAAGGAAGTAATTTATCTGCAGAAATAGACTTCAAAAATATTCCAACACTTACTGATGTACAGCAATATATCGAACAGGGTTGTATACCGGGTGGAACACATAGAAACTGGGATAGCTACGGACATAATGTTAATTTAAAAGAGGAAGGTGATAAATTAATATTATGCGATCCGCAAACCAGCGGAGGCTTATTAATTGCGGTTGAGGATAATGCTGTTTCAGAAGTTGAGAGTTTATTGGCAGAAAATAAAATTACATACCCACCTTTGGGTTATTTAAAAGAAAGGTCTGATAAACTAATTGATGTAGTTTAAGGTATATTCAATTTTACAAGAAATGAAAACAGATATTATAATATGTAAAAGTTGTGGCACTGAATATAAAGGATCTTTTTGCAACAATTGTGGGCAAAAGAATATAACTGAAAGAAATACTCTAAAGCACTTCATAAATATAGCATTTAACTGTTTTGATTTAAACAGGGGGGTTATTTTTACTGCGATATCTCTGTTCAAAAATCCTGGAAAGGTAATTAATGACTATATATCAGGAAAAACCAAACCCTATTATAATCCTCTAAGTTATTTATTTATAATAGCTAGTATATATGCATTATTAATGATTTGGCTTAATGTTTTTGACTCAGGTTTTGGCGATATGAAAGACATCCTTGGTCATGATGAGCAACAAGCTAAACTTCAATCCGTTTTAAACAGCTACATTAAAAAATACATGAGCTTTATAAGTATTTTAATCTTACCATTTTATAGCCTTATCTCAATGTGGGTTTTAAAACGGCACAAGCTAAATTATGCTGAGCATCTTATTATTAATAGTTATTTCATTGCACAATACCTGCTAACTATTACAATACTAATCTTAGTTTTATTCCTTATCCCATCAGTAATTAAATACGTAATGCTAATTGGTTCTGTGGTTTATATATCCTATTACTCTTATTCATTTAAAAGTGTTTTTAAGATATCAATAATAAGATCCCTACTAGCTTCATTGGCAACATTTATTGGAGGTATGGTTATATTTTATGTGTTCATTATAATTGTAACAATAATTGTTCTGTTTATAATGTCAATGGTAGGCATAGATGTAAAAAATCTAATTCAACAATAAATCTGATTAATATGAAAAACCCTAACATTATTTTTAGTCCAATAGTAATGATCATCTTTATCCTTAGCTCATGTACCCAACCCGAAAGCAAATCTGAGAAACAAAAAGAATCAAAAACACAAGTAAACAACCCCGTATATGAATGGCGAGGTGAAAACAGACAAGGGATTTATAACGAAACACACCTATTAAAAGAATGGCCCGAAAATGGCCCTAACCTTATTTGGGAATTTGATGGCATTGGCAATGGTTATGGTTCTCCGGTTTTTACAGAAGACAGGATGTACTTGGTTGGCGAAATTGATAGCATAGAATATTTATTCTCATTCGATAATTTCAACAACTTATTATGGAAAAAAGAAACAGGAAAAGCCTGGATGAAAAATTATACAGGCTCACGATCTGCACCAACTATTATTGGGGATAAAATATATCTTGTTTCGGGACTTGGGGAAGTATTTTGTTTTAACAGTACAAATGGTGAAAAAATTTGGTCGGTGGACATGATGAACGATCTAGGAGGTGAGTTTCCCTTATTTGGATATTCTGAATCTGTTATAGTTGAAGATAACAAACTATTCTGCACACCTGGTGGTAAAGACACAAATGTTGTGGCCTTAAATCGAAATACAGGAGAAGTTATTTGGACAAGTAAGGGGAATTCAAATAGACCTGGTTATAACTCTGCTCAAATAATAGAGTTAGAAGATCGAAATGTGCTTGTGAATTTCACTGCATATGAATTGTTGGGCCACGATACAAAAACTGGTGAACTCCTTTGGGTACAAAATCAAGACAATACAACGCCCGAAGAAAGAAAACCAGGCCTTGGTGACACACACAGTAATACTATTATTTTTGATGATGGATACATTTATTATGCAGCCGGTGATGGAAACGGTGGTGTAAAACTTAAACTATCTGATGATGGAAAAAATATAGAAGAAGTTTGGAGAAATCCAGAATTTGATAGCTATATGGGAGGAATTGTGAAAATTGGAGATTATCTATATGGTTGCGGGACTGCAAAAAGAGACTTTAATAGCATTAACGCTATAACTGGAAAAATTGAGAGTAAACTAAAAATAGGAAGCGGTGCAGTAATTGCAGCCGATAGCATGTTATATTATTATAATTTTGGTGGTAATGTTATGTTAATTAATTTGGATCCAGTTAATATGGAAGTTGCCGGAAAGTTTAAAATAACCAAGGGTTCCAGAGAACATTTTGCTCATCCCGTAATTAATAAAGGCAAACTATACATTAGGCATGGTAATGTAATTCAAGCTTACAATATTAAAGCCAAATAAAAAAGGTGCGAACCGTTGTCCGCACCTCAGAATCAAACTTGAACTCCGAAAAGTTTCTTAAAAATGTATCTTGTACATAATGTTTGGGATCATATTTAATTGTGTATGGTAACCTTTTTGATCTTTATACTCATCATAATATTCATGAATACGAGAACTATTGTTAGTAACATTATAAATATCCAAATAAATTTCATGCCTTACTTTTGGGCGATTGATACTATAACTAATGGTTAAATTCATTTGGAAAACGTTATCAAGTCTGTTTTCAAAAGCTTTATTGGTATTGTAAACGCTATTTCCTTCTATGCGCGATTGTTCCATATCCAATGGTATATAGCGGTTTCCACCATTGAATAAAAGCTTAGTGTTAATGTTTAACTTATTTCCATTTTCAGGTTTCCCGATTGCAAATTCTTTTCCAATTAAAAAATTTGTGGCATAGCTACCATTATATCTGGTATTTCGCCATTTTCCATCCTTAGCTTTGTATTTTGAATCGAATAAGGAACCTGTGAACATAAAATAATAGTTGTTGAAAAAATATCGTTCTAATGTAAATTCGATTCCGTAGTTATAACCTTTTCCTTTGCTTACTAACTCTTTATCAATAAAACCATGCGATTCGTTTATTAAGGAGTAGTAGCTTGAGTCGATATTCTCAATTGGGATGCTGTGAAGATTTTGATAATATATTTCAACCTTTGCATTTACTTTTTTTGAAAACCCATATTCGTACCCAATGATATAATGATCTGATTTTGTTAAATCAAGATTAACATTTGGCTGGGTTGGATTGTTATTATGATCGTAAACTGTTCCATAATAGGTAATTATACTTTCAACCATGCTGTGTTTTCCGTATCCGGCACTTATTACTTGGTTGGGAGCTACTTGCCAGTTAAATGCAAGTCGAGGCTCGATTGCCAAGGCATCATTGAGCATAAATTGGGTGTAATGCAAGCCACTCACCATTGTTAATTCTGGTGTAATACGATATTTCCATGTGATATAACTTTGCAATAACCCGGCATCTTTATTTAATAAAATAGAATTTTTCCATGCCTCTTCATCAGTATCATAATAGTTCATTTTCATGTCATACAAATAATGATCATAACTGATGCCTGTCATAAGTCGATGCTTTGCATTAAACTTTTTGCTGAAGTTTATGGCCCCTCTAATGGTATTTTTATTCCAATCGCCGCTACTAGTTGGAACAAGGTTAGAATTTACCAGTTCTTTTCCATCATAATTACTTCCATTAGTTGAGTAACTAACCGATGATTTTATAAAGCTATTTGATGAGAAATGATAGAAATGATTTAAGCCAACTGTTCCCATGTGAGTTTCAAAATCAGATGTTTCTCTGATGATACCTTCGTTATCTTCCCATTCATCATTAATTCCGCTTATACCCCCCAAACCAAACAGACTAAAAGTTCCAGCATTGTTAGTGGGTAGGTTTATCTTGAATGAAAGATCCTGATATCGAGGCACGCCACCAAAGTCAACAACTCCCAAATTATCGAGTAAGGATAAAGAAGAATACCGATAATTAAATAGGTATGAACCTGAATATCCTTTTTTAAACGGACCTTCAGCAGCCAAATCAACTCCCAGTACTCCAACCCCAACAGTAAATTCAGGTTTTTCATTATTCCCAGTTCGCATACGAACATCAAATATTCCACTAATTGCATTCCCATATTCTGGTGCAAATGCTCCTGTGTAGAAATCAGAATTTGCAAGCATATTACTACTTAGGGCGTTAATTGGTCCACCGGTTGTACTTTCTTCGCTAAAATGGTTTGGGTTGGGAATATCTATTCCCTCTAACTTCCATAGTATTCCTTTGGGGGAATTCCCTCTAACAACTATGTCGTTATTACCCATCGGATCACTTGTTACACCAGCAAATGCACTTACCATTCGTGATGGGTCATCCAACGACCCGGCAAAACGCTGTGTTTCCTCAACAGTAACTTGCCTTGAACTAATTAAAGACATTTCGTTATTTACCTCACCTTTTTCTGTTTCACTACTTATTACAACTTCTGATAGGTTTATTAATGATTCCTGCATTTCAAGGTCTAGAAAAACCTCTTTTCCTGTCCCAACAACTATATTAGGAATAACTTGTGATTCATATCCAAGGCATGTTAAACGTAAAGATATTCGTCCAACATTAACATTTTCAATTTTAAAATAACCATCAATATTTGTTGATGCACCTTGTGGAGGGTTTGATCCCACAATTAGTATATTAACTCCAAATAGCGGAGTTTTTGTGTCTCTATCGAGTATGTATCCTCGAACTGTTTGTGAATAATTATTACCAGTCACCTGGGTAATTATTGCTGTTAAAATTATAATTATTGTTACTATTCTTTTCATTACTGTTCATTTTTGATTGTTGTGATTTTGACACACCTCTGCCATTACAGAAAATGCTGTCATTAGCTTAATTTCAGAATATTAAGGATTATTCTTGTCGAGTTATCTCCCGGAATTTGTTAACCCGATTAAATTTTATCTAATTCTACTAAAAAGACATAATAATAATTATAGGGTTGTAATAAAATGCATTTTTTTGAGAAATATTGAAAAGTGGGAATAGATGGATTACAGTTTTGATATAGCTGATAGTTATCATTTGCTATAATTTGAAGAGCCAGATATTTATTTGATGTTATTTTTATCCAATTATTAATTTGCTGAAATCTTGGATGAATTAGCTCTGCTAAGGCATTCATTACCAATATATTGCTTTAAATTATAACAAAGGCATTAAATCTATACAAAGTTGATAGAAGAAAGGTAGAATCAAATACCAATTAAATTTTACTTAATTTTGTATTTGTCTTTAAAAAAATACTTTGGCACAGTTGACTTGTAAAGGCAAATTAGAACAACTAAAAATAGCATCATGAGATATATAACATTTGGAATTTTAGCTACAATATTACTAAGCATAACTTCTTGTCAAAAAGAAGAAACTAAAAATGCTGATGATCTTCTAATTGAAGCCATTAAGAATGCAACAAACAAACAAAGTATTAATCCCCAAGAACTTCCTTCAGGAACAAAGATAACTTTAGAAACAGATTACTTTGACAGTTATGTTGATGAAGCAAAGAAAGCTCCTAAACTAGGATATGAAGTAGACATGAGATGTGATATGGGTCCTAAAAATGGTGACTATTCACAAGTTTATTTTGACATAGATGGCAGAGAACTTAAATCCTACAAAGGTGATAAAGGCGGTAAGGGTGATAAAGGAGATAAGGGTGATAAGGATTGTTTTGATTTTGTTTACCCTATCACTTATGTAATGCCAGATGAAACAACCATTACTGGTAATAATAAAGAAGAAATTAGAATAGCCATTAAAGCCTGGTACGAAGCAAATCCTGATTCACAGCAAAAGCCATCATTACAATATCCTGTTGATATCGTATTTGGAGATAAAGTAATTACTGTAAATAATGATGAGGAAATGCATCGAATTTATAAAGCATGTAAAGGTGACAAAGGAGGCAAAAAGAAGTGTTTTGTTATTATTTATCCTGTAACATATATACTTCCTGATGAATCACAAGTAACTGTAGTTAGCAAAGATGATAAAGAAGCATGGGAAACAATTAAAGCCTGGTATGTTGCAAACCCAGATGTTACCCAAAGACCAATGCTTGATTTTCCAGTGGATATAAAATGGAAAACTGGTGAAATTACCACCATTAATAATCAAGATGAGATGAGACGCGCCAAGAAAAAGTGTAATGGTGACAAAGAAAAATGTTTTGAGCTTAATTTTCCGGTAACCTATGTTATGCCCGATGAAACTGAAATAACTGTTTTAACAAACGATGAAGAGGGTTGGGCCGATATTAAAGCCTGGTATATTGAAAATCCTGATTCAAAGAAAAGGCCATCGATTGTGTTTCCTGTAGATATTACTTTTAAAGATGGTAGTCAAGCAACGATTAACAATCGCGACGAAATGAAAAGAGCATTTAAGTCTTGTGAGTAGTAATTCGGTAAAAAAAAATAGACAAACTCCACTGCCACGTTAGTTGGTTGTGGGGTTTTTTTATGCCTCGATATAATAATCTGAGTTGGCATAAGATTTGAAACACAGAAACATCCTTCTATTAAAATTTGAACCCAAGTAAAATGCTAGCATAGTTGTGCGAAGTACCTGTAGCAAATTCCCTGGTAAGAAAATTATGGCCTAAGCTTAGTGAAATTCCATGCCAATTTATACCCAAGATAACATTTGCCGAAAATACAATTGGTGTTAATTGACTATATTTAATCACGTATGGGTCATTTCTCGAAAATAACCCACCTTGTAGTGTGGCATTATATATAACATATTTCAGATTAACATCAGTAACGATAAAGAATTTAATCTTTCTTGACTTAGCGGGTAAAGTGTTGTTTATATATAACTTATCAGAATTTGACCCAAAGGCAAATGTTAAACCCATACTTAAATCATCATATAATGTTCCCGCTCTTATTGTTCCATTCGGAGCAATAATAATTTTTGATTTTTTTAAAATGGGATAAAAAACAGTAAAATCATAATTCAAAATAATATCATTGGCAATTTGATAATCCCATCCTTTTGGATCAGGTGAATTAATCCACTCATGAATTTTTTTGTGAAAAGCTTTACCTCCTGCAGCTGGCCCCATAAACCCCAACCTTATCCTTGACAAGAAATCAAACCCTGAGTTTAGGCCCGTAATGGAGTTTATATAATCTACTTCAAGTGTTGCTGCAAATGGTCGATCATTGAATTGAATAGTTGTATCACGGATATTTTTAGGTGTATAAAGTCGATGAGCAAATGAAATACTTGTTTCTAAAAGTGATTTTTTTGATACTTTACTAAATATTTGTGTTCTTGAGAATTGACTAATTACTGGTAACTTCAGCTCTATCTCAATACCATTAGTATAGTAATAATCAGTATAATAATATGTATCATTATCAAATTTTATTGAAATATATCGATCAATCTCATTACTATAAAAATCCTCGGAAACCTGGCTTTGACTATGTAATTCACAAATTACAAATACAAATAACAATGGTGTTACAACGCGGAAATACAGTATCAGATTTCTCATAAAATAACAAACCCTATTTTACATTGGGTACCTGATAAATATTATCCTCATTTCTATTACCTGATAAATCTTTATACCAATCCGGAAAGCTATTTCCCGAAGATTCAGCCCACTCACCAAAATGAGTATATGCGCTTATTATTTGAGATTTTTCGATGGAATAATCATAGGATTCAGCAATATTTATAGCCCATGGCAGATTTGCGACTGTTTTGTAATATCGCCCGATAGATGGCTGACTATCATCGTTATCAGTCCCAAACAAAGTAATGTCAGCCAAATCCGTTGGTGGATAGTTGGGTAAGTGAATTTCCTTTCCTCGTACACCATCAACAATTATAAATGGATTAAAGTTAATCAAATCAAGATCTTCTATGCTATACACATCGGGAGTAAATGCAATATTTACAAAAACAGTATCTGGCTCAACAAAAGTTTCAGTTGGAACAACATTAACACCAAAACCCGATGATGTACTAATAATATTCTTAGCATTATCAAAAACTATTATTGTTGGCTTTGACTGATTTGCTTCCAATCCATTTTCCCCAACTGTTACAACATTATTTTCATGAGAGTAACCTGTAACAGTGATGTCAGTAAATTGAATTTGATTATTACCAAATTGAAAGCCGTATGCATTATTAAATCCTGCACCAATGGCCCTAACAACTGTTTTGGAAATAATGTCACTTACTTTATTTGATGCATTTGTAATAATCTCAAATCTATAATCAACTACCAAATCATTAAAATCGTAGTCTCCTCTTCCTGGCCATAAGTCTTCAAAAGCCAAGCTACCAAATCCTGTTGCAGGATAATAATTCACAAAAGCTCTTCCCGGATCATTGGGAAATAAATCTTCATCATCTCCAATTCCATCACCATCGGTATCACTTGTAGTGGATTGACCATTGTACACAGCCTGAATTTCAGTTTGTGTAAGAGCTTCATCAAAAAACTTAACCTCATCTATTAAACCATTAAAAAACTTTTGTCCACCATTATCTGATCCTATGGAAGCTCCACGACTATTGATATTTAGCACCCCGGTTACATTTCTGCTATTATTTAATTGCCCATTTATATACATCTTAAGTACTGATCCATCATATGTTATGGCAATATGATACCATTGATTTAATACTGGTCTGCCATTGGTCCATTCTATAGATTCAGTTCCGTTTGGAGTCCTTATATGACCCTTCCATCCATTCCATTTCGAACCTCCTATACCGTGACCATCCCAATCACCTTTTTGTGCAATTTTTGCTTCTTTATAGTCACGAGTATTTGCCCATGCCATTATAGTTACTCTATTTGAGAAGTTAAGAGACCCATGATTTGGGATACTTACATAACTATTTGCACCATCAAAATCTAAACAATTCCCTATAACTCCAGTTGTCCATTGAGCAGATATTGCAGTACCTGTATTCTGCCCCGACTCATCAGGGACATTTGTACCACCATTCTCGTCCATTGGCCACCACGACACCAAACTACTTGTTCCGGTTCCCGGATTCGAAGTAGTAATATATATTGTTCTTATTTCATCTGTTGATAGTGCCTTATCATAAAGGGCTGTTTCATCCATAATTCCGCCAAAGAAATTCTGGGTTGCCTGATTACCTAGGTACAAGTTTGATTGTACATTTTTTAAGTTCCCTTGTGTTGCTTTACTTGCATGACGAATATTATCGATATACAACTCCATAACACTACCATTATACACAACTGTAACATTATGCCAATCGGTATCAATTATTCTATCTTTCCATGGTGTTTGTATGGCATTCCAGGTTGGATTATAGATTGCAAAAGTTACTTTTCCATGCTTATCTATTCTTACAATATATTTAGTTCTGTAAAGCACAAAGCACCCATCCTCACCAAGTTCGTTTAGTTTAAACCAAAACGAGATACTTAATTCATCACTGGCATTATTTAAGCCGGGATTCTCAGGAATTGTTACTCCACCAGATACACCATCAAAATCAAGTCCACTATTGCTAATTCCGGGTGTCCAATTTGCTGCAGAAAGGACTCCATTATAACCACCTTGTGAATCAATTACATCAGTACCTGTATTTTCATCCATATGCCACAAACCGACCAATCCATCTGTAGGAAACTCTCTTCTAAAAGAAATCGATTTCATTTTTATTGTGTCAAGATTTACATCAACCACTTCTCCTGTTATGTTTACGTCAACCCCATTTATTTTTACATTAGTAACCGTTGTTGGCAAATTAACATTAACCATATAAGTTTCTTCCAATTGATTGTAAAAACCTTGATGATACAAGGTAGTTCCATCGTTAGAAGTAATGCTAATAACTTTTGATTCTGATGATGAAATAGAAAATGCAACATTCTGAGTTGTATTCCAATCAAAACTTTCCGAAATAATCAGATCTTCAACCTTTTTAGTTTGGGTAGGATTATCAACAGGGGGCTTATTACAGCTAAACAGGATAATAGTTAAAAATGAAGTGATTATGTATAAAATTTTCATGATGAAACATTTTAGTGTAAATTTAACAAAATAAAGACAACAAACAAAGTGCCAGTAATTTATATCCTGAATATGTGGTCATTAGTTGAAGAACCATCTTTTGATTTTCTCAAAAATGGAAAATCTTCCAATCAATATAGCTCGAATCAATTATAAGTAATCAATAAAATGAATTAAAACCCAATGGTGATTTACTTGAAATAATATTTCATTTTAACTATATTTGCTGAAAAAGAAATACTTACGAAGTAAAACCCTAATTGTTTCTTTAAATTAACAAACCCCTATAGCCATGAATACAAATAATCCGCTTGCCTTTTTAACAACAGTAACTCTAATAATAATAATACTTTTATCCATTAGCTGCAAAAAAAAGGATGACCCTTATGTCGAAGAAAGATATGTAACAATTGGAGCTATACTTCCACTAGATCAGGAAAAGGGTGAACTTCGCAAAAACGCCCTCTATTTGGCAATAAATGAAATAAACAACTCAGGAGGTGTTGGTAATGGCTATGAAATAAGGCTTAACATAAAGAGCTCACAAGGTGAAGATAGAAAAGAAGCCGCTGCAATTGCTGCTCAGGAGATTATTGCTGAAAGCCTGTTTTTAGTTGGTTTTATTACAAGTTTTTCCTCATCATCAACGGGAGTAATTGAAGATATTGGGATACCTTATCACTATCCTGTAATATCCGGATCAGCAACTGCTTCAAGTTTATCAGGTGTTTCGCCCTATTTTCAGCGTCTTTGTGCTCCTGATCCATTTGAAGCAAATATATTAGCAACACAAGCTCTAGAATATGGTATTTCTAGTGTTGCTATTGCAGTTGAAGCCGGAGATGAATATTCAATGGAACTAGCTGAAGCATTTCAAACAGCATATGGCAGCGGTGCTCCGTTAACTGTTAATTTTAGCGCTGATGATCCTGATTATGGCAACCAAATAGATCTCTTATTGGCTGATAACCCCGAAGCTATATTTGTATCAATGCTAAATCCAATTGAATACAATAAATTTTTTACCGAACTTGGAACTACAAATTTTATAAATAAGCTACAGGAAACATCTTTCATTCTATGCGATGGGCTTTATTCAGCTGATTTTTTTCAAGCACCCATCGATTTCATTGTTGGCGAAATTAACGGACATCCCAAAAATTTTGGAGCTTTCCCTTCGGCAGATACCTCTAGTAATGAATACATATATTTTAAGGAGACGCTTTTTAGTACATTTGATCAAGATGTAGCCTCATATAATGCCCAGTTTTATGATATTGGATATATATACGCGCTAGCGTTGGAAAAGTCGTTAAATAACATTGAGGTTGCTACCATTGATACTTTTAGAGAGCTTGTTGCTGAAAAAATCAGACCCATATCAAACTTTGAAACTGGTGATTCGTTGGTATTTCCTTCTCTTGGATGGGAGTCGATGAAAGCAATTTCACAGAGCTCTAACATTGATTATGTTGGAGCCAGTGGTAATTGCAATATCGATACTCTAGGTAATGCCATTACACCCTATTCTGTTTTTAAGGTTGTAAAGAATAGCGACGTTTATTCATTTGAAATAATTGAAATAATACCATAATCAGATTATTAAAGAGGTTCAAAATTTAAAAATTAGTAGTCATATTAAAAATGCTTTTACATAATTCTGTAAGGAATATTATGGTCTTTCGACTAAAGGAAAAAGTAAAAATTATCCATATGAAAACTAATAAAATACATACACTATTTATTGTTGTTATAATTTTGTCAACTCTTTTCTCATGTAATAAATCTTCTGATAGTGAAATACCAGGTGAAGATGAAATAGGAATAAAAGTAGGACAAACTGCACCTGGATTCACTCTTTCTGACAAAAATGGAATTGAAATAAATCTTAATGATTTCAAAGGGAAGATGGTACTAGTTGACTTTTGGGCATCATGGTGCTCATATTGCAGAGCTGAAAATCCAGAGCTAGTTTCACTATATTCCGAATACAAGGATAAAGGGTTCGAAATAATTGGTATATCGATTGATACCGACAGAAACGACTGGCTCAAAGCTATCGATGATGATGGAATAGAATATATCCAGGTAATTGATCAAAATGGTTTTGAATCTCCCATAGTTGATCAATATGGAGTTTCATCCATTCCTAGTATGTTTCTTTTGGATCAAGATGGTGTAATCATAAGAGTTTCTGCACAGGCTTCCGTAATATCAACTGTCGTCAGGAATAATTTGAAATAGTTTTGATCAGATAATATTTAGTATGATTAATATTAATCCTTACAGTTTCACATCAGTTGTATATTATTAATTAACATACTGCTACCTTTTTTTAAGATTTCCTATTTTCTTTTCATTTAAATTCCCACCTTTGTAGTATCATTGGATAATTAAAAACTATCATGAAACAAAAGGTAAAAGATCTGCTTCACATATTAGTTATTTATTCAATTGCGCTACTTGCTGCAATTATTACCTTGAAGTATGCTCCAATATCAAGCATACTATGGAAGACTGCTTTGGCTGATTTTGTTGCAATGGTGATTGTGTTTATGTTTAGCATAAAGCACAATAACTCAAGTGTTTATGACCCATACTGGAGTGCAGCTCCAGTGATAATTGTAATTTACTGGTTATTCAATTCAACTCAAATGGAGTTCTACTACAAAATACTTTGGGTAGTTGTTGCTATTTGGGGTACACGTTTAACGTGGAATTGGATATTGAGATGGGATGGTTTTGAAGATGAAGACTGGAGATACCTAAATATCAGAAAAAGGACCGGTAAATTTTACTGGTTGGTGAGTTTTCTGGGTATACATTTACTGCCAACCGCAATTGTATTTGCGGGATTAGTACCGATATTTTATGCATTTAATTCATCTGCACCAACACCAACTTCGTGGTTCACTGTTTCAACAGTATTTTTTACAATGGCAGCAATATATCTCGAAAAAACTGCAGACGACACACTTCGACGTCATGTGAAATTAGGATATAGTAAAAAGATACTTCTCCAGCGTGGGGTTTGGGGTCTAATAAAGTATCCAAACTATGCCGGAGAAGTACTTTTTTGGTGGGGCTTATACTTTATGAGTGTTGTGGTTGACTTTAATAACTGGTGGACCATTTTTGGCCCTGTTTCTGTTACTTTTCTTTTTGCATTTATTAGTATACCAATGATGAAAAAAAGATTGAGTAATAAAACCTACAGGTGATTACCATTCTTATTAATGTCCTTTTTGCCATTAGCTTCGAAAAATATTTTGTATACCTTTGTTTATTAATAAACTAAGGTAACCATGAAAAACTTCCAGCTACTTATTCCCATAATACTATTTGCAATTATTTTGACTTTTATTGTGGGTTGTAAAAAAGATTCAAAAACTGATGATGATTTTAATTCTGATGCACCTAATTTACCTGGTGAAATGATGACCCTATCAGCCATTGCCTATGCTGCAGATAAATCCACAGCCGATACTATAATTGATTCAATTAATTATTACCTAGGCGATAAAACACTTACCACAAATGGAAAATGGGATATTGCATGGGGACCAGCGATATCTTCAGGAAATGCAAATTTGGTATACATTGTAAAAAATACAACTGATAATATTACCTCATATGCAATTGCAATAAGAGGAACCAATGTAAGTTCATTAGCCGATATAATACAAGATGTTGATATCAAGCCAACTGAATTCACCTTTGGTATGCCTGGTGATTCAATTAGCAATGGGTCAATGACTGGTTTTACAAATATAATTAACAGTGTGGATTCCCAGAACGGAACTACCATGGAACAATATCTTGAATCCATATCATCAAGCCAAAAAATTCCTTTATTTATTACTGGTCACAGTCAGGGTGGAGGATTAGCCCCTATAGTCGCCTATTGGGTAATGAATCATGATCTATTTAAGGATAAATTTATATTCTCCACTTATGCATTTGCCGGACCAGGATGGTTTAACAAAAATTTTCGGGATAATTTTACAAATACATTGCCACAGGATGCATCTTTTCATATGATGGTTAATTCGTTGGATATGATACCATATGGATACGCAAATCTACCTGATATTAAAACAAAAAACATACCCGTTACGGTTCCATCGTTGTATCGTGGAGTTATTGAAGTTGCCCAAGAATTATTAAAGATCGACAAAGCAGTATATTATAACATTGCCATTGCTGACACCATTGGTAATTTCCCAATTACAACAAGTCCCTCTGGGAGTACATTGAAAGATTCCATTGATTGGTATGACCATTGGCTGTTGGTTGAACATAATCACAATAATTATTTAAGACTACTTGGGGCAGTACCTGTTAGAAAGCACTAAATAAATCTAATTAGGGTCTGCTGAAAAAGTCCTGATGTGTGCCATATTTGAGGCGGCAAAGTGAAGATGTATAAGAATACCTCGAACTGAAGCCAACGAAGAAGATAGTACACAGCAGACTAACATGACGTTAGATAATATCATACAGTTTACAATACAATGTTCTTATAACCATAAAAAATTTTCAAGGTTGCTATGGCAATATTAAATGCTGTGGTTTTTGTCAATTTGTAAAATAATCCTTGCATTTTTAACCATAAAGAACAGCGTATTACACATATATTCAAAATATTATATGTTTTTCAGCAGGCCCTAATTATGCAATTGGGGAATTGTAAACTTAGGTGATTGCGCGCCATTTTTTTCATAAAGCCCCCAGTATGCTTCTACACCACTGGTCCCTTTCCAAGGTTCATCGAACATCTCAAACCAAAACGAATTATACGCCTTATTATAGATATTCTTGCCATCTACCCAGCTTAATGTTGCCTTAAAATTTAGTTCTTCATTTGCGACATTTTCCCGAGATGTTGCTGTATCATTTTTAGCAGAAGGCCATCCTATTTCACCAATGATAACACCCAGACCAAAATTATCCTCTGCATTGCTAATTTCATTTTGATATGACCATTGCATATTTGGTGCAATATCACCGGGCTTAGAGTTTGGAGCAAAATAAGGGTAAATATTTAGCAGCACTATTTGGTGATGAACTTTATTTAACTCCTGACACTTTTTTAATACTGGCAGGGCATATTCTGAATCAGGACCTGTATCATTTTTGTTTGCTCCAGCACCAGTAAGGCATGCTGTAATTGGCATAAGCAATCCCTCATCTATCATTCGTGAATGCGCATAATCCATATAGCCAGCAACAATATCTGGTGCAACATAATTTGGATTACCATTTTTTCTGTTTGTTTCATTACCTATAACAATACACATAACCGTAGATGGGAATTGCTTTGAGGCAGCAATTGCTTTATCGATATCAGATTTTGTGCTTATGGAATCACCAGGATAACAATGAACACCAAGAGCAACCTGAAGTCCTTTTGCATTTGCAATACTTACAACCTCTTCCATCCCATCGGCAACAGTGTATGTTCTGAAAAAATCGAAATGAGAGGAAATAAGAGTTAGGTCTGCTTCAATTTGTGATTTTGGAATTGCAGTACCAGGTGCTTGTCCATCATTATGATATGGACTATAACAAACACCTAAATGCTCAACTGATGCAAAAACATCTTTTTCCACTTCCTGAACCTCAGGCTCCGGATTATCGTTATTATCACTATTGCATGAAAGTATTGTGAGTATTAAAACAATTAAAAAAGCTTTAATGGCAATTATTCCTGTTTTCATAGATAAAAAAATAAGATGACTTATATTGGTAGCGAAAATAAAATCAATAATAATCGCTTGTGATAAATTAACAATTAATTGTGATAAAAATAATAATACTCCATCAAAAATTAAACTGCATGCTAAACCTTATTCCAAATGGTGATGTATTTGGATGATCTAAATATGACAACCGCCAAACTGCATCAACACGTAGTAGCTTAAAAATGTTTTCGATGCCTGCGCCCGCCTCAAAGTATGGCTTATCAAGTGTGTACATGCCTTCTGGAAATTTTGAGTAATCTCTGTTTTTTTGATCCATTCCACCAACTAGGCCCGTAACAAATGCTACTTCACGCCATCTAAGCTTTCTGAACAAAGGTATCCTATTAAATAAAATTCCGTTAAAATGATGAGTATAGAATACTTTAAGGTACTTATCACTCACAAATTCATAATAGTTCATCATATTGAATGCCGATTCATCAAAGAAGTACGTTTCGTTACCTTCATGTAATTTAAGCAATGGGTATGGTAATGTGCCCCAAATTCTTCCTCCTTCAATTCTAAACCTTGACCACCCAAAATTTAATACATTAAACCAATGCTTTACACTAACTTGAAATTTGTGATACTCATAATCACTATTAAAAACATTGGGTATTCCGTATGCATATCGAATATTTAGAATAGGGTATTTTGCTCCCAGACTAATCCTTTCAAAATTACCCATCGATATGCGTTCTTTATATGCAAATCTCAAGTCAACACCTACTTCCGCTGAAGTTATTGCATCTTCTTTGGCAATTTTTTGGGTAGCTTCATCTTGGTAATAAAATTCAAACTTGGTTCCCCCAATGGGATAAAGATTTCGATTTTTTAATATAAATGTATTGCTAAATCCTGTAAAATATTCATGTTCATAGCTTAGCTTAATTTCTTCTACTAACGATAATTTGTCGGCAGGTTGTCGTCGGAATAAAAAAGCTAAGAAAAAGTCTTCACGAAATGCATTTTGGCTGGCACCAAGCTGTTCCAGATCATATTTAAAAGATCCGGCTAATGCTCTTCGCGGATTTTTATTAATTATATAAAGTACATTACCACCATACTTAAATTTATTATCCAAAGTACCATATGCCCCATATCCACCAATCATTACCTTCGTACTAAAGGCGTTGCTGGTTCGTCCACCAAATCTAAAACGTGCACCTTCAACAGCATTAAAACTTAGCATTGATGCATACGGGCCTATTTCAAATTTACCCTTTACATAATAACCTGTTACAACCATTTCAATAATGTCGATATATGTTTTGAATTGAGGTATGGTTGTAAGTGTATCAATCATATAATACACGGTTCGTTCGTCCTTTGTTAACTCTTCATGCCTGCTATTGGTCCAGTATTCTTCCGACAATTTGTCTGCACTGTCGGCAATAATTACGTTAACTGGAGCCTTGTAAAACTCATTGTCCTTGGGTTGATCGAGTATATAATTTCGATAAGTGGTTGTCTTTTTACCAAAAAACCCAAGTGTTTTATTATTGTTTTCAATAAGGTTAAAATCACCAATAACATAATCGCGAGACAACACCCAATTATCACCGTCTATCTTTTGGTACGATTTACTCATTACCAAATCATTAACAAAATTCATATTAACATCTTCAGCTATGCGCATTTCCATACTGGTAATTGCATATGTGGTATCATGAACCCAAAAATTTCCGTTAAATGTATATGTTTGTTTATGGCGTGGTTTATACATTACTTTATAGCACCAGTTACCATCTACCATGGCACTATCAACCAAGTAATATTTGTAAAATGGAAGGCTACCATCTGCAATTGGGCTAACAAAATTCAATTGAAATATCTGTATGTAATTATCGTAAATATTTGTGCCCAAAAACTCATCTCCCAATAATTGCATTGCACTTTGGTTATTGATTCCGCTAATTTTTGTTGCTTTAATTTTTTCTATAAAAGACTTTGGGTCTTTTTTCGCATATACATCAGAAATTGTTTCACTTAATAGTATTGGCAAATATGTTTTTCCGTTAACTGATGATGTATCAACATTATCAAAAATAAACTGGAAGGGACGATAAATACGTCTATTCTTAAACTTCTCGGTAATATTATTTGCATCGAGCTCAATTTTGGTATAAGCTTCATATTGATATGCACCAAAATGATCGCGATCGTTGTTTGGTTTATTCTTAATGATCTTTTCCAATAGTACTTCGGCCGGATTAACACCTGGCCGGATAATCACATCAGCCAATTGAACATGTTGCGATGCCATAACATAATCAATAACCTGAAATATTCCAATATTTACAACTGCCAAATTTCGGTTATACCCAATAAATGATGCAATTAATGTGTCGTTTGGTGTTAGGGTTTCAATTGAATATTTACCTTCAAAATCACTTGTAACACCAATGCTTGTTCCTTTAAAAACAATATTTACAAAGGGTATGGGTTCTCCTGTGGCACTATCCGTAACCGTTCCCATAATTTTGGTTAGCTGTGCATTTGCCACAAGTGAAAACCCAATTAACAATAAAAGGGTCGCTATAACTTTGTATTTCCTCAGTTTTAAGATTATATTTAGTATTAGTTAATTTCTAATATCCTGATTGTAAAAATATGTTTAATCAATTACAATATTCAAATTCTATATTTTAATATTGATACTTCATCTACAAAATGGCAAAAACTAAATAATTTTAACTGCAACAAATATTTGCAAATGTGCAGTTTATAATTGTAAAGACAATAAATTTTGGAAAACGTTAAATAACTATAAAACTTTTTTGATTGTAAGACTGAAATTAGCAATTATATCCTAAGTAATATTCTGGATTCTTACAACTTTGATATGCACAATTGATCCTAATATCAAATCTGAGCAACTATCATAAATCTGTTTAATGAAAAGGTATCCATTTGATTATTTATACTTTTGCAGAGTAAATTGTGAAAACAAACTAATGACAATTAAATGTATCTGATTTTTGGTCTGGGTGCCTTCCAATCATTTGTTTTTTCTGTATTATTATTGACCAAAAGGAAAAATAAACAAGCTGATATATTCCTCTCAGCCTTTTTCTTTATTGCCTCATTATATTTCCTAAATATGTTCTCCTTTAAATATAGTATTTGGAGAGACTATCCAGATATAATGATAACATATACACTGATTTTTCTGCTATACGGTCCACTACTATTTTTTTACATTAAATCAATACTGGGAAACAGGATAACCATTAAAAAAATAATACCTCATTTGATTCCAATCATTATTGTCTTGATAATCATAATGCCTTTTTTCTTTATGGATTATGATAAGAAATTGCTTTGTTTTACTGATAAATTCATCAACCTACCACTGAATATCTCAATTGGAACATTTCTTCAGTATTTATCATCTCCAATATATTTCGGCTGGATACTAGTAATCCTAAGAAAGCATAGACAATATATTAAAAATACATTCTCTTATGATGAAAATATTAATCTTAATTGGATGTATATTTTGCTGATCGGTGGAATATCCATATGGATGATAGAATGCCTAAATGTAATAGCGTTAAATTTCACTGACTTGGAGTTTCCCATAAGATGGAGCACCTCTTACTACATAAAGCTAGCTTTTTTGATATTTATAATGTTTATGGGGTATTATGGTATAAATCAAGGAGGTGTTTTTTCAAAGATGCCGATCACTGACCAAATAAAAATCACAAATAAGGAAAAAGCAAAGCTTGTATCTACGGATTCTGCAAATGAATATACCAAAGAGATAACCAATTATATGCAAAATGAAAAAGCATTCTTGAATAACGAGTTACGCATACAAGATTTATCAACTTCATTAAAGATACCGGTTCATATAATATCCAATATAATCAATAGTGAGCTAAATCTGAACTTTTATGACTTTGTTAATTCATATCGAATTGAAGAAGCAAAGAAAAGATTACGTGATTCGGAATATAATAACCTAACCATAATTGCAATTGCCTACGACTGTGGCTTTAATTCCAAAGCTACCTTTAATCGGCTATTTAAAAACCACACAGGTCTAACACCTTCACAATACAAGAAAGAAATGGATGCCTGATTACAAATAAAACCTACAAACAGAAATTATCCATAAAAGATGTCTCATTCTTCAAAGTTGAGACCATATATTACACTGTTTGCTTCACTTTTGCTCAAAATATCAAACCAATTTTTATTATGAGCAATACATTTCAACCAACTAAAACCAAAAATCGCATTGAGTTATTAGACGTATTAAGGGGAGTAGCAATCTCAGGAGTACTAATTGTAAACCTTCTGTATTTCAGTGGTTATATTTACACTCCATTTGATGAACTTGCAAATATGAGCTTGCCCAATGTCAATTACACATTAATAATGATAATATTCAACGCATTTATGGGCAAGTTTTATCCGATACTTGGAATATTATTTGGTGCTGGGATTTTTATGCAGTTTAAAAAAAGTAAGACACCAGGATTCTTGAAATTCTTTGTGAAAAGGATGCTATTATTATTACTTATAGGGGCACTTCACCAGCTTATATGGCCTGGTGATGTAATACTTATATATGCTCTTTACTCTTTTCTTTTAATTCCCTTTCGTAACCAAAAGGCTAACATTTATTTATTATTTGCAGCAATAATGCTCGTTTTGAATTTTGCAGCCCTCTATATAGTAAATATGATGAGCCTGTCATCAGCTGATGTTGAACAAACTGCATGGCTTCACCTACCTGGTATAAGTCCTAATGAACTCCTCGACATGGTTGGAAATGGTGGATTTGGTGGATTCATTTCACTTTTAAAAAATCACTTCGGAGTACTATGGACTTTTGAAAGATATTCCAGCCTTAGTTTTAGGATAATGTTAATATTCCTAACGGGAGGTTATTTATATGGTTCAGGGTTTTTGATGGAGAAAGCGCATAAACCTAAGTACTTTTTCATTTTTTTAAGTATTGGATTATTGGGAACTTTTTTATGTCATTATGTTTCCTGGTCATTTAAGATTATAGATAATTTATTCCTGGCATTGGCATATATTTCACTATCAGCATTAATTATGAAGAAATCCAATGGAAAAAAAGCCCTATTGGTTCTTGCTCCCATTGGCCGCATGACCTTAACAAATTATATAATGCAGACAATCATAGGCATCATATTATTTTATGGTATTGGTTTTGGGCTATATGGTGAGTTACCTTTATATCAAATTATGCTAGTCGGTTTCCTTATCCTGATTATTCAAATAATATTCAGTAGATACTGGTTAAAGAAGTACAATTTTGGACCAGTTGAGTGGTTATGGAGAAGGTTGAGTTATGGAGAACCCCTTCAAAATAAAAGGTAATAATTTCATAATCATAGCCCCTTTCCAACAAAAACTATTGTAACTTTACTTTATATTAATTAGAGACCTAAAATTACAATAATGGAAAGTAAACTAAATATATCATTTCTTGGTGGAGCCGGTACTGTAACAGGTTCAAAACACTTAGTAACTACAGAATCGAAACAAATACTTGTTGATTGTGGATTATTCCAGGGTTTAAAAGAACTACGATTGTTAAATTGGGAACCATTACCCATTGATCCCTCAACAATAGATTTGGTTCTTCTAACTCATGCCCACCTTGATCATGTTGGCTATTTACCACGACTAGTTGCACAGGGATTCAAGGGTAAAATATATTGTACTGCTCCAACCGGATCAATTGCAGAAGTAATCTTGCTCGACAGTGCTAAAATTCAGGAAGAAGATGCCGAAATGGCAAACAAGAAAGGATATGCTAAGCATAAGCCGGCAAAGCCATTATATACAGTTAAAGATGCAAAAAAAGCCATTGATAGTTTATATGATGTGGCTTGTAATCAATGGATTGACATTGGAGACAATATTAGATTCAGGTTTAATTTAATTGCACATATAATGGGAGCTTCATTTATTGAACTTGAAGTAAATAAAAAAAGGCTTGTTTTTTCAGGTGATATAGGAAGGTTTGATGATCCAATGCTCGAAGAACCACATCGCCCTAGGCATGCTGATTATATAATTATGGAATCAACATATGGTGATCGCCACCATAAACATGAAGATTCGAAAAAGAGACTTGGTGATATCATAAACAGCACCAATAATCGTGGTGGAACATTAATAATTCCAAGCTTTACTGTCGACAGAGCTCAGGATTTCATTTGGATGATATGGCAGCTCAAGAAGGCAAAGAAAATTCCAAATATTCCTGTATATCTGGATAGTCCTATGGGAGTAAATGTTAGTAAAATATATGCCGAATTTGACGATTATCACAAACTGGGGATGGATGTATTTGATGAAGCCTGGGCTCATGTGAAAAAGGTAGCCTCTGTAAAAGATACATTTAGAATTAGTGCAGATAAGAAATCAAAAATTGTTATTGCAGGAAGTGGCATGATGAATGGAGGTAGGGTACTATTATATCTTCAAGATCATCTTCAAAACCCAGATTCAACGGTAATGATAGCAGGATATCAGGCTCGGGGAACAAGGGGTAGACTAATTCAAGATGGTACCAAGGAGATTAAAATCCATGGTAACTTCTATAAAGTTCGGTGCCATATTGAAGAAATGACAAGCATGTCGTCACATGCCGATCAGGATGGCCTGATGAACTGGCTAGCAGGTTTAAGCAGAAAACCAAAAACAGTATTTATTGTACACGGTGAATCTCAGGCTGCCAATGCCCTTAGGGTAAAGATAAGTCACACCTTGAAATGGGATGTTGCTATACCTAAGATGAATGAGAGTTATGAGTTATAATTACACTAGTTTTTCTTAGCTCCTGAAATAAATGACAAGATTATCATCTTTAATTTTACACAAAGTATTACGATAATCACCAGTTCTGCATTATTTTAACTATCTTGGTTGCTCTTTCACAATCATTGGATGAAACTGTGAAATTTATTGAATCAATATTAGGGATATGCAACACCGAAAAACCCACAATCATATCTACTATTTATCATTGTTTGTTGTTCTATTGACTTTTAATAGTTGTAAGATACAATCAAACGTTTCAAGTGAAGATAAGCAAAGTATTTTCGATTCCACTGTAGTTGATATTGATGGAAACATTTACCATGCCATTCAAATTGGAAATCAGCTATGGATGAGATCTAACTTAAGAACCTCCAGATATAATAATGGAGCATCTATTAGAAAATCACCCGCATCAAATAATTTAAGTACTCCCAAAGAGGTGGGAATGATCATTATTAATAGTATAAATAATCATTATGGAAACCTTTACAACTATTACGCAGTTATTGAAGAAGGTTTGTGCCCTAGCGGTTGGCATGTTCCAAGTGCAGATGAGTGGTCTACAATGATTCAGAAATTGGGTGGAGAATGTAATCTGGGAGAATTATCCAATACCAATAATGGTATTGATCTATACAATGAGATGGGAGGAATGGTTAATCCCGAAAATATAATTGATCCAATTAGTGGATATGAAGAAACAGGATATTGGTGGACCTCATCCAACATTGGAAGGAATACTGCTGCCTTTTATCAACTTAGCAAAAGTGATTCATGCATACAAAAAAGCGGAGCTAAAGAAAGTAACTTCCTTTCTGTAAGATGTGTAAAAAAAAACATCTCTGAAAGAAAAAGCAACTAGGAGATTACATTTAATCTCTGAAACCATAAAACCAATTGTAATGAAAAAGACCTTGTTTAATAGAACTATACCGGTTCTGTTGGTAGTATTATTTTGCACCACAATTCTTAACTCACAATCAGTTAATACAAATTTAAAAGAGGGTGACCCTGTGCCCCAATGGCTAATAGAAGAGCAAGCAACCTATGATGAGGTAAAACAGAAGTTTATTGAGCATTATGGGGAAGATAAGGAGGGTTGGCCTGTGTTTATTCAGGAAAGTGAGAGACTATTTGAGCAATTTCAGGAGTTTAATAGTAAACAAAAGCATCCACATTACTCCAAGTACTCCAAGTTCTTCAATAATGAGCTAAAACTTGGACATAACCAAACTAAAAGTTCTTCATACATAGAATCACATGTAAATTCTTACAGAAACTATACAATTGTAAATGAATACATAACAATCCTTTACGCTCGCGGAAGCAACTCATGGACAATGATTGGACATGAAGGATCACCAAAAACAAAGTCCTATCTTAACGCAGATAGTACTGATGGTATACTACCACTTATTTTGTATACTTATATTTCATATTATAGATATGGAAACCAAAATTCTTCAATTTGTCCCATAGGAATGCTTGACTGGTATTTTGATGATGTCTTTCCAGTAATTGATTTGCTTTATCAACAAGATGACCTGGCAGAAATATTAAAGATACTCGAATCAGTCCAAACCCACATAAAAAAGCTCATAAATAATTATAACTTCAAGAAAGCCGATATTTGGGGAAAGTCTGTTTACGCGTATATTAGTAGTTATCGTTTCCAAGATTTGAGACCTGAAATATCTGAAAAATATTATCAACGTCAAAATTGGTTTAATTATCAGGCCAATGAAGACAAGTATTCACTTGTACTTGAACAATTCCAAACTGTCTTCAACAATAAACTCCATGAAAGATTAGATGGCATTTCCTTTAAACTTACATATCCTTCAAGTAAATGGACTCCAAAAACCCAATTTGCGGGAGAATTAATTTTTGAGGATGGTAAACAATCTGTATATATAAATAAAGAATTTTCAGAGGAGTATAGTGAACAGACATACGAAGGCTTTTACCACACTTTAAAAGGTACTTCCAGTATCAAATTTTCCATCAAACAGGGGCAAACAGAATTGCCATATTATGAAATTTTTAATGACGCTGAAGTATATGTAGTATATGACGAATCCATTATTGTTATTGGCGAGAAAGATAGTGTTCAGGCAACTGGTAAGAAGGATAACGATAATGGTGGATATGGGAAAATACTTACTAAGCAAAAATACCTTTTCACTTTATCAGAAAAAAGCACTAGCTCATTAAGTTTTGTACTACAAATGCCATTGTTAGATATCTGCTATTTTCCACTAGCTGAAATAGAAGCATCTGCAGTTGTTTTGATTGGAGAAAGAAACAGAAGTAGAATACAACAACAAGCGATTTATGCATTTGAAGATGCTGTTGATGAAGTACTCAACAATGTTACAATTGTTCCTCAAATTTATGGAATGAAATACGATAAAAAAAGGCGTACAAGAATAGCCATTGAGGCTTCCACAAACCCAAGGGAAGTTAAAACCGATGGAGAATCAACCGTAGAAATTACTGTTTCACTATTTGAATATACTCCAAACACTGATCTCCCATCAACACCTGTTGAAGGCAAAAAAATCACATTCTCAATTAATGAGCAGTATGGCATTACACCAGGTACTATTAATACAACAACGGTAGTTACGGATATTTACGGGGAAGCAAAAATCATATACACAGCACCAACGGGTGAGGCACTGCAACAAACCAATGAGCTCATTAATACAGCAACAGTTAATGTTGCTTGCGAGGAATATAATGTTGAAGAACTAGCATATATTGGTTTTGCATCTGATAAAGGAGTGGTAAAGGTAGATCCTCCAATAAGAGGAATAGTCTCAAATGAAGGAATAGTTCCTCCTGACTCACGATTCCCGGCATCAATTACTGTAAACTTAGAAGATGACAGATTAAAGCCAATGCCAAATACAAAAGTTGATGTTAAAATTGTTGGTAACAAACCACTTGGTATATTAAAAAGTGATGATGGACAAGAGGGTGTGAGTTTAAGTCTTGTGTCGGACCCAATGGGTGATCTGGAGATTCAATACTTATATAATGCCATTAAGCCACCAGACAAACCTGTTACTGAGATTATCGAGATAAAAACAGCAGATATGGCTATGCCTCTTAGGGCATACATTAACATTGGATTAAACTTAGTATTTGATGTAGTTGAGAATGCATATGAAGGTAAAGGGATTGTTAATACAGGTGAGAAAATACCTTTGCGCATTCGTGTTAAAGATACATGGTATCCAAAGGTAAATTTGGAACCAATATTAAAATATTGGGGTAGTGGTAATAAAGCCGGAGACATAAGACTGGATGTTAATCTGGAAATTGAAAAAATAAGCACCGTTCCAAAATATTTTCTTGAGCAAGTAAAACTTGAGAACTACCCCGAAGAACCCTTTATTCATAATATGAATGTTAGATCCTTTAAGGATAAAAAGGTATATAATATGCTATGGTTACCGAGCTACTCTTTGGAGGATTATAAGGGTTATCCCAGAATATCTCCAACAACAATTGGCAATCATTACTATGAAGCACATATTACTTTAGTTGACAGTGAAGGTAAGGAGGTTTTTCCTTCTAAACATCCGGCAAGAAAAGCATTATTTAATCTTCAAACAGGATTGCCTGCTGAGGAAATGCATATATTCTTCATTAATAATCCTTTTAATACTGAATCCAAAGATGCCAAACTTCTTGCTACTGCTTTGGATGTTATGGGGTTTGGTGCAATTTTATCGGTTACTGATGCATTGTACAAAATTAATAATGGTGATACGGAGGGGCTGTATAACGCTCTATTTTCTGAGGTAAAAGGAGTAATCTTTGAGAAGGTAGGGGAACAATCCGCATACAATCAATTGGCTGTTGATCTATACTCGGGAATGGCTCTGGCTGAAAAAGTAGGATTTGAAATAGTGCATGATAAAACCGGCACATTGACTCAAATTGAAGGGTCAATATTTAAGAGTCTATACGAAACATTCCAATGGGATAAGGGACAAATTGTTATATTGGTGGGTGATGGTAACCAGATATTGATGGAAGAAGTAGAGCTTTCACCAAATGAGGAGCAGTTAAATAAAGTAAAGTCCATTTTTAACATGAATGAACCAATTCCAGGTAGTGGTACAAATAACAAACCTGATAAATTGTTGGCAGCAATGGAAAGTAATAAGAATGTTATACCTGCTTCTGAAAACAAATATATTAGCGATAAAAAAAGGAATACTACTTCAATAAAATCAGGAAGTATAACTGTTTACATTATTCCATCAAATATGAAAGTTAAAGCTAAGAACCATATTGAAATTAAGAGATTCTAGTCATCACTTAAAATTCAATTCTACCAGAATACAGCATAAAGTATTGCAACAATAATAAGTATAACATAAGCCGAAACATTGAAGACTTTTCCTGTTGTAAATGTCTTACTAGTAAGTTCAATACCCTTTGGATCATCACCAAATTTATTTGTAGATAAACTAACAAAAACAATAACAACCAAGGTGATTAAGAAAGTATACATCATTTGATCCATCCATGGCAATTCCAAATATGGAGTTTTTAATGCCAAGGCAACCGGAATAGATGCCAGTAAGCCTGCAATTGCACCTTTGTTGGTGGTCTTTTTATAGAAAAGACCCAACATAAATACTGCCAGAATACCTGGGCTCACAAGACCAGTATACTCCTGGATATACTGAAATGCCTGATCAATACTGCCCAACGTTGGAGCAACAACTACAGCAATCATCAATGCAATTGCACCGCTAATTCTTCCCACGGCAACATCTTTATCCTTGCCATCTTTTTTTGCAAGATATGGTTTGTAAATATCCATAGTAAATATGGTTGAAGTTGAATTTACCATTGATGCAAGTGATGAAACTATGGCAGCAGCCAAGGCAGCTACCACAAGTCCTTTAATACCCGATGGAATAAATGTGCTAATTAACCATGGATAAGCTTTATCGTAGTTAAGAGAACCGTCTGCCTTTCTAAAGGCTTCACCAACTCCATCAATAATTGCAGTGCCTTCTGGTTGGGAAAACATAACAAAGGCAATAATTCCTGGTATAACAACAATTAATGGAATTATAAGCTTTAAAAAGGCTGCAAAAATAATTCCCCGTTGCGATTCTTTTAAACTTTTAGCCGCAAGTGTACGCTGTATTATATACTGATTGAACCCCCAGTAATAAAGGTTTGCAATCCACAAACCTCCAATTAGTACAGCTATTCCTGGGAGATTATCAAATTCGGGATTATCTCGTTTTATTATCATGTGAAACTTATCACCTGCGGTTTCATAGATATGTGACATCCCATTAAACACTCCCCCATCTGGAGTAACATGATCAAGAGCAATAACAGAAGTAATTAATCCTCCAATAACAAGTAATGTCACCTGAATTACATCTGTCCAGGCTACAGCCGCTAATCCTCCATATAGAGAATAAGCAGCAGCAAACAATGCCAATGCAATAATTGCTGTGAATATCATTGATCCATCACCATTACCAAGAATTGTATCAATGGCTTTACCCCCAAGGAATAGTACCGAAGTTAGATTTACGAAAATGAACAATGCAATCCAAAAAACAGCTAATATTGTTTTTAGGTTAGTGCTAAACCTCTTTTCAATAAATTCAGGAATAGTATACAATCCTTTTTCAATAAATATTGGAAGGAAGTATTTACCAACAATGATGAGTGTTATTGCTGCCATCCACTCATAAGATGCTATTGCAAGCCCCACTGCCATACCTGACCCCGACATCCCAATCATCTGTTCAGCACTAATATTTGCCGCAATTAGAGACGCTCCTATTGCCCACCATGGCAATGATTTGCTTGCCAAAAAATAATCCTGGGCTGTTTTTTGTACTCCTTTTTTACCTCGAGACACCCATAAACCTACCGAAAGTATAATAATTGCATAAAGACCAAATATTATATAGTCCAGAATTGTAAAAGTTGAATTCATATCGTTTTAACTATTAAGACATTACACTAACTCCATCACTAAGATTAACAAAATAAAAATCGGGATCAATACCGGTTTCCTTTTTATAGATATGTGAAATTTCATTTTCAAAATCACTCTCAAAACCTCTTTTTATTAAATTTATGGTACAACCTCCAAATCCACCACCCATCATTCTTGACCCCAATACACACTCAATATCAATTGTTCCCTTAACAAGAATATCAAGCTCTTTGCAACTCACCTGATATTTTTTTCTTAATCCTTCATGTGATTGATACATTAGCTTACCAAATTCTTCAAAATCAGATTTATCAAGAGCTTCACAAGCATCAATTACCCTTTGGTTTTCTGAAACTACATATGAACATCTATTATAGATAGTTGGGTCAATATTATCTCTATTACTAACTAGTAGCGCATGATCAACATCACGCAAAGAAGAAATATTTGGTCTATCATTTTTCAAAATAGCTACACCTGCTTCACACTCTTTACGTCGTAGATTATACTCAGACGAAGCAAGCTCATGCTCAACTTTTGTATTAACAAGTGCAATAACATATTTATCCATTTTGAGAGGAAAATAATTATAATCATGACTTCTGCAATCCAATCTAAATACATGGTCTTTCTTTCCATAAACACTTGCAAACTGATCCATAATACCGCACATTACACCAGCATATTCATGCTCTGCGGTTTGTGCCATTTTAACAAGCTGATAATTGGTTAGTTTACAATTAAATAGTTTGTTAATGCCCGCAGCAAATCCGCATTCCAATGCAGCAGAAGATGATAATCCTGCACCTATGGGTATATTACCTCCAAAAACACAATCAATTCCAGCAATATCAATGTCTAACTTCTTAAATTGTGCAATAACCCCAATCAGGTAATAAACCCATTGTGGAGCATTTTTCAAATTTAAATCTGTTGTTTGGAATGATTCATCAAAATCGAAAGAATAAAATCTAAATCTATCACTTTTATTTCTTGAAATAGCAAATGTAATCGACTTATCAATCGCTGCAGGTAGAACAAAGCCATCATTGTAATCGGTGTGTTCGCCAATGAGATTAATTCTTCCTGGAGCTGTAACAATTATTGGGTTACCCAGATACAATTTGTAATGCTTCTCCCTAACTGTTAAAACAGGATTAATAATCATTATTTAATCTTTAATCTATTGAAAAAAAACGAAGATAAAATAATATCACATATGATAGATATTAATGGAAATTGGTAAAACTAGATATAAGCTCTCATGCCAAAAAATATCTACATAATTTTGTCTTGTGCTTTATTCATATTCACCCACCATATAAATATATTATAACCTAGTGTAAGAATAACTGCACCTAAAAACAATCCAATAATACCATTTAGCATAAACCCTCCAATGGCTCCTAAAAATATTACAATGGTGGGTGCAGGTGCTTTTCTACCCATTACAATTGGTTTTATCACATTATCTATTAGAGATATAAATACCATCCAAACAGTTAGGAGTGTCGCAGCTAGCACATCACCTGTCATAAACATATAAATTGAAATAGGAATAATAATCGGCCCAATCCCAACCTGAATGATTGCAAGCATTAAGCAAATCGCTGACCATATTCCAGCAAAGGGAACCCCGGCTACAATCAATCCCAAACCAAATAATATTGCCTGAAAAAAAGCAACCCCAAGAATTCCTTTGGCAACATTTCTAATGGTTATTATCGAATCCTCAATAAATTGCTTACCCTTGGCACATATTAATCTTATCCCAAGTTCATCTGCAAATTTTCGTCCATTAATTGAATAAACCAATAAAATTCCACAAACTATAATTGACAATACAAACTGTAAAAACCCAGATCCGGCTCCACTTAAGCTATCAAGAAACCATAAACCAATTGTTTTTATTTGTGCTGAATTCTCCGAAATTAGGACATCCAAATTTTCGGAGGCCTTATACCAGAAATCATAAGTAGCTTTACCAATGATTGGCCAATCTTTTACACTTTCATTTGGCGGTGGAACAATGGATTCGCTATTTTCTAGTAACTCTTTTGCAACACTTATATTACCTACCATTGATTTCGTAATAAAACCGGTTGGAACAAAAATAATAGCAAGTAGTAGTATTGTTACAACAGTTGAAGCTAATTTTTTCTTCCCCCTAAAAAACTTAGTTAAATAGCTGTATAATGGATAAATGGAAATCGCAAGTATAAGCCCCCATGCGAAAATCATAAAAAAGGGCTGTACTATTGCAAAACACCAACCTATCAATAGTACAAGTACAGTGAGCCTTATTGCGGTTTCAATAATTTTATTTGTGAATTTACTTTGCTCTGATAATGGGGTTTCGTTAGTCATAATTGCAAATTTATATTGTAATATTACGAAATATTCTCCATTACTTGAACGGTTATGGTCTTGAATTTACAACAAACTGTAACTTCTTTATTAAATAGCTGTCTTTATTATCGAAACGGATTTATTATATTTTTACAAAAGCATTAATATTAAAACAAATAGACCATGAATTATAAAACAATAATTTCAGTATTAGCAATAATTCTATTTTCGATGGAAAGTTTTGCTCAAGAAACCAAAGAAGTCAATGTAAATACATTTAATGAAATAAGGCTTGAAGGATCTGCTCATTGGATCCTAATACCATCTGAAAACGAGAAGGTTATAATTGAAAGCAAAAATGCAGAAGTTTTTAATTATATTAAAGTTGAAAATAAAGGGCAAGCTCTGGTTATTAGCACTACTGAAAAAGCCAAAAACATTACTAAGTTGTTTAGATCAGTTACCATCAAGGTTTACTTTAGTTCTGTAAACAGTATCTCTCTTGGTGGAGTTGGTTCGGTTACCATGGATAATGTAACTACAACCAATGAACTAGAAACAACTTTAAGAGGTACTGGAAGCATGAACTTAAACATCAACTGTACTGACTTTATTGGAAATATTTACGGAACTGGTTCGTTATCGATTAAAGGAGCAGCTACCAATAGTACCATACGTGTAGAGGGAGTTGGTAATTTTGAAGGTTATGATTTCACAACTGTGGTAACTAAGGTTACTGTTTCAGGTGTGGGAGGAGCACAAGTATATGCTGCTAAAACTCTTACTGCTACAATAAATGGAGTTGGTTCGATTAGATATAAAGGAGATCCTAAAAACAAGAATTTCAACTCCAATGGACTGGGTTCAATTAAAAAGGCAAAAGACTAGTAGGCTATATTAAATACCGCTTACTTTTTACGGGTTCTTGGTTTGATCTTTTCTCTATTTTTTACATAGATTAATTTGTATCGTCCTTTGGGGCTTTCTCGTTGCTCTATTTCAAAATCTCCAATTGAGCTTATTAGTGGTGTTAACTTTTGAAAACCGTAATTTCTTGGATCAAAGTTTGGTTGCTTCTTTTGTAGCAGGCTACCTACATCGCCCAAAAATGCCCATCCATCATCATCCGACAGGTCGTTAATGGTGGTTGATATGAGTTTTATTTCTTTCGAGGTAATTCTATCCACAACATCTTTTACCTGCTCCTTTTCATTATCAGATACTCTATCTTTTGATGCATTTTTAAGGATTTCTATATAAATGAATTTGTCGCAGGCAACTATAAAAGGATTTGGTGTCTTCTTTTCACCAATCCCAATTACCTGCATTCCAGCTTCCCTAAGTCTTGTTGCTAATCTGGTAAAATCACTATCGCTTGATACCAAACAAAATCCATTTACTTTCTCAGAATACAGAATATCCATGGCATCAATTATCATTGCAGAGTCAGTGGCATTTTTACCAGTTGTGTACCCGTATTGTTGAATTGGTGTTATGGCGTTTTCTAGTAGCATGTTTTTCCATTTCGACAAATGAGGTTTTGTCCAGTCGCCATATATCCTTTTTATGGTTGGGTTACCATATTTGGCAATTTCTTCCATCATCTCTTTTACATAAGCCGATGGTATATTATCTCCGTCTATTAATACAGCGAGGTTAAGATTCATATTGTTCATTTGATTGTTATTATTGGTAAAGTTATGTTTTCTTTCTGATATGGAATTTAACTATCTAATCTTATCCAACCACCCCAAATAATAATTAAGCTCTTCTGCTATCAGGTTAAATAATATTTATATGATAGATATCATATCTTTATGCATTTACACAAATCTCAAAACTCACACAATTGATTTTTTTAATTGTCTTTCAGGTCTTTTCACACATCTTCTACTATTTAGATTCATTATAAATTATGATCCTGCGCATATTTTGGGAGTTTCTAAATGAAAATATCTATATTTTTATACTCCAAATTTTAATGGCATTTTTATGAAATATCATCTTAAAAAATCCCTGCTTCTTTTTCTTGGCATAATTATCTTCAACACTGGTAAATCAGAAGAAGGGCTGAGACTGTTTACAAAGTTATGCGCAGCATGTCATACAATAGGTGGTGGCAGGTTGGTAGGTCCCGATCTTAAAAACATATCAGAAAAACGAAACCCGGAGTGGCTTGGAGCATTTATTCAGTCTTCACAAACCTTGATTAAAAGTGGTGATCAGGATGCTGTATCTATCTACAAAGAATATAATAACTTATTAATGCCTGATCAAGCTATAGATGGAGGACAGGTACTAGCAGTTATTAACTATATTAATGAAGCAAGCTCGGCAACTACAGAAAATTCCACTGTGACTACAAGGGTAGATTTGCTAGAAAACGCAACTGCAGAGGATGTAAGTGACGGACTGCTACTTTTTTCAGGTAAAAAAAGATTTACCAATGGAGGTGCATCATGCATCTCATGCCACAGTGTTAAAGATGACAGAATCTTTAGTAGCGGGACTCTGGCTAAAGATCTCACCCAGTCTTACGAAACCATGGGAAGTGCGGGAGTGTCAGCAATTATAGGCAATTCTCCTTTTCCAGCAATGACGGTAACCTATGCCAATAATCAACTAACAAAAGAGGAAATTCATAACCTAACTGCATACCTAAGAGATGTTAGTAAACAGCGATATTATCAGCATCCAGTTGACTTCAGCATTTCTTTTGCAGTAACTGGAATATTCATGTTCCTCTCAATTTTCACCTCTATTATTATACTTTATTTCAAAAGGAAGAGAAAAAGTGTAAATCATGATATTCATAAACGACAATCAGCAGTAATCAACTAAGCAAAATCAATATATATGAGCTGGATAAAAGATCTTATCTCTCCTAAGACCAGAAAATGGGAAGAACTTTACAGAAATAGATGGCAACACGATAAAGTAGTTAGAAGCACCCATGGTGTAAACTGTACAGGCGGTTGTAGTTGGAATATCCATGTTAAAGATGGAATAGTAGTTTGGGAAACACAGGCAATGGACTATCCTCTTCTTGAAAAATCGCTGCCTCCGTATGAACCTAGAGGCTGCCAACGAGGCATTTCATTTTCATGGTATCTATATAGTCCCATCAGGGTTAAATACCCAATGATTCGAGGTGCTTTAGTGGATATTTTTAATGAAGAAAAAGCTAAAACTGGTGATGCACTTAAAGCATGGGAAAATATTCAATCAAACCCTGAAACCCGTAAACGTTATCAACGGGCCAGAGGGAAAGGGGGTTTCAGGCGTGCTACCTGGGATGAAGCAAAGGAAATAATAGCTGCCTCAAATATATATACTGTAAAAAAATATGGATCTGATAGACTAACCGGTTTTTCTCCAATCCCAGCAATGTCGATGTTGAGTTATGCAGCAGGTTCCAGATTTTTACAATTAATGGGTGGTGTGAATCTCAGTTTTTATGATTGGTATTGCGATTTACCAAACTCCTTTCCTGAAATTTGGGGAGAACAAACCGACGTAGCAGAAAGTGCTGATTGGTATAACTCTAAGTTTATTGCAGTAATGGGTGCAAACCTGGGTATGACTCGTACTCCTGATGTTCACTTTTTTTCCGAATCACGCCATAATGGAACAAAAACTGTGGTATTTGCACCCGATTTTAATATGGTGGCAAAATATGCCGACAAGTGGGTTCCTGTTCATGCTGGGCAAGATGGGGCTTTTTGGATGGCAGTTACACATGTAATCCTAAAGGAGTATCATTATGATAAACAAACTCCTTATTTTATTAATTACACAAAAAAATATACCGACAGTCCGTTTCTTGTTGAGATTGATGAAAAAGATGGAAAATTAGTTCCAGGAAAACTAGTTCGTGCCAATGTTGTTAACAAGTACAAAAACATAGAAAAGGGTGACTGGAAGTTTTTAAACATTGATTCGAAAAGTGGTGATTTCGTGTGCCCCGGAGGAAGCTCAGGACACCGTTGGGATGGAAAAGATGGCAACTGGAATATGAAATTCGAGGATGCGGAAACCGGCAAACCTTATGATCCGGTTCTTACATTAATTGATAACAATGATGATATTGTTCAGGTTGAGTTTGTTGAATATGGTAAAAGTAATAATGCTCAACGAGGTGTACCGGTGAAACATATCGTCACATCCAAAGGAAAAGTAACTGTAACAACTGTTTATGATCTTATAATGGCTCAATATGGTGTTGATCGCTATTTGGGGGGTGATTACCCTACAACTTATGATGATAGAGAAGCAGCATATACGCCAGCATGGCAAGAAATTCTCACCGGGATTGGACCTAAAACAGTATTGCAATTTGCACGTGAATGGGCAAGAACTGCTGAAACTACAAATGGTAAATGTAGCATCATAATTGGAGCTGGCATAAATCATTGGTATCATAATAATTTAATTTATCGTGCCGGAACCATGGCATTGATGCTTACTGGATGTATCGGTGTCAATGGCGGTGGCATGAATCATTATGTGGGACAGGAAAAACTTGCCCCAACCGATTCATGGGCTACAATTATGTCGGGTAAAGATTGGCAAAATGGTGTAAGATTACAGCAGGCTCCAATCTGGCATTATATAAATTCCGACCAGTGGCGTTATGATGGTAATCAGAGTGATTACAATACTGTTCCTAAAAATGAGCTAAGCTCCATGCACTCGGCTGATATGACAGTAAAAGCCGTAAAAAATGGATGGATGCCATTTTATCCCCAATACAATAAGAGTAATATAGATATTGTAACGGATGCTGAAAAAGCAGGTGCTAGTACCGATGATGAAATAAAGGATTATGTTGTTGATCAAATAAAAAACAAAAAACTTGAATACTCAGTTGTTGAACCTGATGAGGAAGTGAATTTTCCGAGAGTTTGGTACATATGGAGAGGCAATGCAATTGCTGGTAGCGCGAAAGGACATGAGTTCTTCTTAAAACATTATTTAGGAACTCATAATAATGCTATAGCAGATGAGGTAGCCGACCAATTTGTAAAGGATATTAAATTCAGAAGCGAAAGCCCAAAAGGAAAAATGGACTTAATTGTCAACCTTAACTTTAGAATGGACACATCAGCTCTGTATTCTGATATTGTATTACCCGCTGCGTCATGGTACGAAAAAACCGACCTCAACAGCACTGATATGCACTCCTTTATACATCCTCTCTCAAAAGCGATTGCCCCCGTATGGGAATCAAAAAGTGATTGGGTGATTTTCCGTGAGATAGCAAAAGCCACAAGTGACCTCGCAAAAACACATTTCAATAAACCAATCAGAGATTTAGTAAATGTTCCCATATCTCATGATAGTCCGGGCGAAATATCTCAAAGTGAAATTAAAGATTGGAGTAAAGGTGAGTGCGATCCTATACCCGGAAAAACCATGCACAACATGGTAGTTGTAGATCGAGATTATACTAAAATCTATGATAAATTTATTAGTCTTGGGCCAAATATTAAAAATGGTTTGGCAGCACATGGTAACGGTTATCAATGTGCTGATTTTTATAATGATATGCTGAAGGATAAAGACCACTTACAAGAAGTTGATGGTAATAAATATCCTTCATTATATGAAGATGAAGAAGCTGCAAATGCGGTATTACATCTTTCAAGTTTAACAAATGGAGTATTGAGTCACAGGGCTTACGAAGGTGCTGAAAAAAGAACCGGATTAAAACTAGCTGACATCAGTGAGGGAAGCCAGGATGTACTTATAAAATATAAGGATCTACAGGCAAAACCACATAGATATAATCAATCACCTGTTTGGTCAGGTTTAATGAATGATGGTAGGGCATACTCGGCCTATACCTATAATGTTGAACGGCTTGTTCCTTGGCGTACCCTCACCGGACGTCAACATTTTTATCTTGACCATGAAGGATATATTAAATTTGGAGAACATCTACCAACCTATAAGCCTTCACCCCGCCCAGAAACCTATGGTGAACTTCGCCAAACTGTTGCAACTGGTAAAGCAAAAATGCTAAATGTAATGACACCTCATGGCAAATGGCATATTCACTCTACCTATGGCGATACGCTAAGGATGCTTACGTTATCGAGAGGAATGGAACCTTGTTGGTTAAGTGTAGAGGATGCAAAAGAACTGGGTATTAAAGACAACGATTGGGTGGAAGTTTTCAACGACAATGGAGTATATTCAACCAGAGCATGTGTAAGTGCAAGAATTCCAAAGGGACTTTGTATTGTATATCATGCAGTTGAGCGTACATATTCCACTCCAAAATCACAGGTTAGAGGAAGAAAACGATCAGGAAATAACAATAGTTTCACACGTGTACACCTCAAGCCAAACCTAATGGTTGGCGGATATGGACAATTTACATATCACTTTAACTATTGGGGTCCTGTTGGAGTAAACCGCGACACATTTGTTCTCGTTCAAAAAATGAATAAAGTAGAATTTTAAAACAGAATCAACCATGGATATCAGATCACAAATAGCAATGGTATTTCATCTCGATAAATGTATCGGATGCCATACTTGTTCAATTGCCTGTAAAAATATATGGACCGACAGAAAAGGTGCAGAATACATGTGGTGGAATAATGTTGAAACCAAACCAGGAACAGGTTATCCTAGTAAATGGGAAGACCAGGAAATCTACAAAGGTGGTTGGGTAAAAAAAGGAAATTCTGTACTTCTTAAAGGTGCCGGAAAATTTAAGGGTATTAAGAGCCTGTTCCACAATCCAAACATGCCAATTATTGATGATTATTACGAACCCTGGACATACCAGTATGAAAACTTGTTCGAAGCCGAGGAAGGTGATGATCAGCCCATTGCACGTCCTGTTTCTCTTATAACAGGTGAATACATAACTCCAAAGTCAGGACCCAACTGGGATGATGACTTGGCAGGATCAGAAGAATACGCAAAGAATGATGTTAACTTTAAAAATCTAACACCTGCCGATCATGAAGCCATGTTTCAACTGGAAAGGATGAGCTTCCATTATCTCCCAAGAATGTGTAACCATTGTCTAAATCCGGCCTGCGTTGCTGCATGTCCTTCTGGTGCAATATACAAAAGAGGTGAAGATGGAGTTGTATTGATTAATCAGAAGAAATGCCGTGCATGGAGAATGTGTGTTACAGCATGCCCATACAAGAAAAGTTATTATAACTGGAATACCGGAAAATCTGAAAAATGTGTTCTATGTTATCCCCGACTTGAGGCTGGTGAGGCACCTGCCTGTCACCACTCATGTGTTGGACGTATTAGATACATAAGTGTTATGCTTTATGATGCTGACAAAATTGAAGCTGCTGCTGCCAGTAATGATGAGGATCTTATTAAAAACCAACTTGCAATTTATGTTGACCCATTCGATCCAAAGGTTATTGCTTCGGCAAAAGAAAACGGTATTCATGAATCAACAATTGAATGCGCTCAAAAATCACCAGTTTACAAATTTGTGAAAAAATGGGGATTGGCATTACCATTGCATCCTGAATTCAGAACACTACCAAATTTATTCTATGTACCGCCATTGCTTCCAACAATGTCATATGCCAATGAAGATGGTGCTTATGAAACAACTTCTGAATCACTTTGGGGAGCTGTTGAAAAATCAAGGCTACCTATGAGTTATTTGGCCAGTTTGTTCAGTGCTGGAAACAAAGAAACAATTAAAACAGTTCTTAAAAAGCTTATGGCTGTAAGACTACACCGACGAGCTGAAACAGTTGGAGACCTTCCACCAGAAGAATCAGAGGATGCAATGAGAGATGCAATTATGGACAAGGAAACAGCTGATGATATTTTTAGGCTAACCTCACTCCCACTTTTCGACCAACGTTTTGTAATTCCTCCGGCACATCGTGAAGAAGCCATCGAAATGATGGAAAGCACAGCAGATGTAAAAGGAAATTCTGGGTTTGGATTCAAAGAACCTCCTGTTAGAGGTCTTTAACCAATTATTGATTTAATAATAAATATTGAAACTAAATGAAATCATTAGTCCACTATAAACAAATTGCAGAACTATTCAGATATCCTGATGAAAATCTTGTTTCCAATACGAAGGCATGTTTGTTAAGTATACAGAACTTTGCACCAGAATTGGAGCAAAAATTAAATCATTTTCTTGCCAGTATTGAAAAATTAAACACCAAAACCCAGCAAGAATATTTCATGAAAACCTTTGATGTTAAGGCGATTTGCTATCTCGACATTGGTTATGTAATGTTTGGTGAAGATTATAAAAGAGCTCAGCTACTGGTAAACCTACAAAAGGAACATGTAATTGCAGATGTGGATTGTGGAAACGAACTTGCAGATCATTTACCAAATGTGCTATGTCTTCTTTCCAAGACAAAGAATCCAGAATTTGTTGAAGAGCTTGGTTTTATAATTACACAGCCGGCTGTTAGGTTTATGATTACCAAATTTCAAAATATTGAAAACTATTACAAAGATTTGTTCGAGGTTCTTTTAACCATGCTTCAGAACGATTTTACAGGTGATGGCATGAAAGAATATGCTTTTGCTGAAGAAAAATTCAATGGTAAAAATGAATTTTTAATGCCTTCACCAAAAATGACAATCTGCGATTCAAATTGTAAACAAAAAAGATTTTAATTATGAGCAACTATTTTTTCTTCATCGGTCTTCCATATGCAGCACTTGTTATTCTACTGGTTGGCTCAATATTCAGGTACATGAATTTTGGGTTTAAGGTATCTTCATTATCCTCTCAGTTTCTTGAAAGCAGAGAGTTATTCTACGGAAACCGACCCTTCCATTGGGGGTTAATGTTTTTGTTTTTCGGACACCTTGTTGCTTTTCTAGTTCCCAGAAGTGTTATTGCATGGAATAGTATCCCTGTTCGATTAGTAATCCTTGAAGTTGTTGCATTTGGTTTTGGTATATCGGCATTAGTAGGTATGTTATTACTAATACTACGAAGGCTAAAACACAAACGACTTCTTATGGTAACAACAAAAATGGATGCTTTTGTTTATGTAATTCTACTAACACAGATAATCTCAGGTCTTTGGGTTGCCTATTTTGCCCGATGGGGATCTGCATGGTTTCCTACTGTATTAACTCCATATTTGAAATCGCTGTTTTTATTAAATCCTGATATTGCAGCAGTCTCAACATTACCACTTTCTATTAAAATACATATTGTGTCGGCATTTGTATTAATTGGCATGATACCCTTCACAAGGTTTATGCATTTTTTGGTTTATCCTATCCCATATCTATGGAGAAGGTATCAGTATGTTATTTGGAATTGGGATCGCAAAAAAATAAGAACCTCCAGAAAACTGGTTAATGGTGTACGTTCCAAAAATAATTAAACATTTATTTATCACACCTCAATATTATATAGAAACTTAATTAATCATAATCAATAGTAAATCAACAACTATGGCCAATAAAGCACCTTCATTAATGGATTTTAAAAATCCTAGTATAGTAACTTTACACCTAACCTGGATTGCATTCTTTCTAACATTTGTTGTATGGTTTAATATGGCTGGTGTTCTTTCAAAGATGATTGAGCAATTCGACTGGCTTTCAAAATCAAATGTAAAAGCCTTATTGGTTACAAATGTTGCATTAACAATTCCCGCAAGGATTATTGTGGGTGGATTAATTGACAGATATGGACCCAGAAAAATATTTGCCGGTTTAATGGTTATAATGGTAATTCCAGGACTAACATTTGCCTTTGGTGATGATTTTACTCAACTTGTATTATCACGTTTAGCACTTGGTGCCATTGGTGCAGGATTCGTTATAGGAATCAAAATGACAGCCAACTGGTTCACCCCCAAATATATAGGAAGAGCGGAAGGTTTTTACGCAGGATGGGGTAACTTTGGTTCTGCTGCTGCTGCTGCTGCTGTTCCATTTGTTGCTGTTAATTTACTTGGTGGTGATTGGCGATGGTCGCTTGCTATAACAAGCATTGTAACTGCAATTTATGGCGTTATTTACTTCTTCATTGTAAAAGACCATCCCGAAGGATATGTAGCACCAAAAAAGAAAATCTCAGGTGGAGCAATGCCAGTATCATCTTATTTCGACTTGGGTCAGTATTTACTTTGGGAACTACCATTATATGGAGCACTTGGCTTAGTGGCATTTGTATTACACAAACAAATGATCGGAGGAGAACATATGATAAGCATGACTAATGTTTGGGTTATATGGGTAATCCTTGGTGTTGTTTATTTAGCTGATGTATTCAGAATATTAAAAGCAAATCTTCCACGATTAAAAGCCGGAGTACCAGAATCCGAGAAATTCCCATTTGGAAGTGTGGGCGCATTAAATACGACATATTTTGCAAACTTTGGAGCTGAACTAGCAATTGTTTCAATGCTCCCTATGTTTTTTTACGAGGTCTTTAGCAACCTTCTTTACGAAGATGGCTCTCAAGTTATGACCCTTACAATGGCAGGTGCAGTTGCTGGCTCATTTGCCTTTATGAATCTAGTAGCACGACCTTTGGGAGGATTACTTTCTGACAAAATGGGGAGCCGTAAAAAAACCATGTTGTTTTACATGGCGGGTATCACAGTAGGGTTTTTCCTAATGGCTATTATTGCTAAATACGGACCTGTTGGTCCAAATGGGGAAACAACATTATTACCTCAGTTTAATACAATTGCATGGCTAATTGTTGCAGTTGTGATAACTATGTTTGCCTCGTTCTTCGTTCAGGGTGCTGAAGGAGCAACTTTTGCGATGATCCCTTCAATAAAAAAAGAAATGACAGGTAGAATTGCTGGTATGGCTGGAGCATTTGGTAATGTTGGTGCTGTAACCTATTTATTCTTATACAACTTTATGGATGATAAATCCTTTCTATTTATGTTATCGGGTGGAGCACTGGTGAGCTTGGTGTATTGCTTTATAATGTTGAAAGAACCTAAGGATGCTTTTGTGGATAGCTTCGATTAAAGGAAGTATTTATTTCTAAATAACTAAACTAACGATTTAACTATGTCAAAAATTAATCTAAGTGTGTGGAATGTAGAAGATGATAACTTCTGGAATACCACAGGTAAAAAAATTGCTACAAAGAATCTTTGGATTTCAATTCCAGCATTGTTATTGGCTTTTGCAGTATGGATAATGTGGAGTATCATCGCCACTAAGATGAAAGCATTTGGATTTAACTTTGGTATGATAACCACTGAAATGAATCCGTCTCAGATAACCGAGAAACTTAAAGAAATTAACAGTTTATATTATACTTTGCCTGCAATTGCAGGACTTGCTGGAGCAACACTTCGTATTCCCAATTCATTTTTAATTGCACTTGGAGGTGGAAGAAACGTAATATTTGTAACAACCCTACTATTGCTAATTCCTGCTATTGGTGTTGGATTTGCTTTACAAGATGTAAACACCCCTTATATGACGTTTGCAATATATGCAGCTTTATCAGGATTTGGAGGTGGAAACTTCTCATCATCAATGAGTAATATTAGCTTTTTCTTCCCAAAAAGAATGCAAGGCACGTCGTTGGGGCTTAATGCAGGAATTGGAAATCTGGGTGTTGGTGTTATGCAAAAAACCATCCCATGGATTATTGGTTTTTCACTTTTTGGTGCAATTGGAGCTGATGGCAATAAAATTGTTGGTGAAGCCATCTCCGGACTTCAAAATGCAGGATGGGTTTGGGTCCCGGTTTTAAGTATTGCTACTGTTTCAGCATTCTTGGGTATGAACAATGTAATTACCGGAACACCAAAACTCCCTTCTACAATTCAGGGAATCGGTAAGACCTTGTATATGATATTACTTGGTCTGGTTGCAGCATTTGTAGGTGCATATTTATTGGTTGGTTTAAAGGTTAATATGTGGATTGTACTTCCTGTAGTAGTGGTTCTTACATTAATACTCATGAAATTTGCCACACCTGGTGATATAAAGTCAAATCTTAATAAACAGTTTGCCATATTTAGTAATAAGCACACTTGGGTGATGACTATTATTTATACAATGACATTTGGATCGTTCATTGGGTTTTCAGCTGCATTCCCAAAATTAAGTCAGGATATATTTGTCTACACTGATGCTAGTGATCCTTCTTTTATTAATCCCAATGCTCCAAATTTCTTAATGTGGGTATTTTTAGGTCCTGTAATTGGTGCCCTAATACGTCCTATTGGAGGTTGGTTGAGTGATAAAATAAATAGTGGAGCAAAAGTTACCGCCATTAGTACAATAGCACAAATACTTGCAACTCTTGCCGTTGCATATTTTGTAATTCAAGCCAGGAACAGTGATACACCTGAAGCATATTGGTGGCCATTCTTCACCAGTTTTATGGTATTATTTTTAACTACAGGTATTGGTAATGGATCTACATTTAGGAGTATTCCTTATATCTTTAATAAAGAACAGGCTGGTCCCGTATTGGGATGGACTGCAGCAATTGCAGCATATGGTGCTTTTATTATACCAAAAGTATTTGGTCAGCAAATTAAAAGTGGAACCCCTGAATATGCATTATATGGTTTTGCCATTTACTATTTCGTTTGCTTGATATTAAACTGGTGGTATTATCAAGGACCAAAGGCAGAAATTAAGAATCCATAATCTTATTTCTTTTAACGATTGGCTAACAAAAATAATTATTGAGTTAAAAGGAATTTTCTAATTTTGCCATGTTATACTTCCCATAAGTATTGGGAAATGTTTTATGTCTTTTTAACTAAGGGATAGATCATTAGAGTTTTTACCACACCTGCTTCAAGAGGTTAGAATTAGTTATTATATGAAAAGGAAGTGCGAAACATGTACACATTATAAGTGTTTTATAAATAAGTATTGCTCAGCTGAGTGGAAACCATTAATTACCTTTCATAAATCCTCAAAAGAATATGCAGCAGGATCTACAATTTTTTCCGAAGGTGATCCTGTTAAAGGCATATATCAAATATATACCGGTAAAATAAAAGTCGTAACATCCTTTAACGGTGATAAAGAACGTATTGTGAGATTGGCAAAGTCAGAAGAACTACTTGGACATAGAGGTTTAGGAGGAAGTATGATTTATCCGGTTACGGCCATAGCAATAGAGGATTCCCAAGTTACTTTTATCCCCATCGATATATTCTATAGTGCAATAAAATCAAATCCGGAGTTTTCCTTTCAATTATTAATGTTTTATGCAGATGAGTTTAAGGCAACCGAAAGACGTATGAAGTTGATGTCGTCTATGTCGGCAAGGGAAAAAGTTGCCGTTGCAATTCTTACAATTGTAAATGCATTTGGATTTGATAATGATGACAAAAGCTTGCTAAACTATACTCCAACACGAAAAGATATTGCTAGTATAGCAGGTACTACTTATGAAACTGTTATTAGAGTACTAAGTAATTTAGAGAAATCAAATATTATTGTTCAAGAAGGTAAGGCTATACGTGTTCTTGATCTTGATTACCTTAAATCACTTTGCGAAATGGATTAAAACCAACCCGAAGTTTATTTTACAACTCTTCTCCATCGCCACCGTTACCTGATGATCTTCTACTCATTTTATAATTATTAAATCTATATGAAAGAGTTACCATAAACAATGGTGATTTTGGAGTATAACTATACTCATTATAAAAATCTCTACCCGATGAAGTATTCTCTCTTAAAGCCGTTCCAAGTATATCTCTTGCCTGAAAATTAGCAGTTAGCTTTCTTTCAAGAAAACTTAATTTAAAAGCTCCATCTACAGTATAAAAACCTGTGCTTTTACCTTGTGCAGTTACAGTTTCACTATTATACCGATAGCTAATTTGTAGCTGTCCATTTTTCCACAAACGGAATGTATTGTTAAGTCTCGAATTCCAGTTTGTTGATTCACGGTTAAAATCATCTTCATATAATGAACCTACTATTTGATAGTTATAAAGGTTGCCACTTATATCCATATCCCACCATTTCGTAATTCCCAAATTTGCCATTGCTTCCAACCCCAACGAATAGTCTTTACCAACATTTTCAATGGTATTTAGCATAACATTTTCTGTATAAACATAAGATATCCTCTCAGTTTTATTATTTGTAACACGATAATATCCTTCAAGTGATATTTGGTTTTCCCCTAACTTAATTAGATACCCTGCATCATATGAATCAACGTATTCAGGCTTAAGGTTTGGATTTCCCCGACGTACATTATACTCATCCTGCCATGTTATAAATGGCTCCAGTTCCCAACCTCTGGGTCGGTTAATTCGTCGACTATAGCTTGCCATTAACTGGTGATCCTTTGGTAATGAGTAGGATAAATGGATGGTAGGAAACAAATCCCAGCGGTCTATTACAAAATCATCCTCATTTGTTGTTGATACTTTTCTATCGGTATACTCAGTTCTCAATCCTGCCTGATACCCTAAGTTTCCTAGATAACCGGCATACAATGAATAAGCTGCAAATATATTTCTGTAGTAATTGGTGTTGTTACTGTATTCAGGCACAAGCTCAAGTTCATTGGTTTCAACATTAAAAAGCCAGAGTGCAGTTTCATCGGCACTGCGTCCTCTGCGATATTGTAGTCCGGCTTCAAATTTATCTTTTTTACCAACCGGAAGTGTATAATCAGTCTTTAAGTTCATCATCTCACCTGGGCCGTTTTCAATACTCTTTCTTCCACCAATAAGAATATTATCAAGGTTGCGGAGCTCGTTAATTGTAGTTTCATCGCCTCCTCTGTTACGGTAGTTAAACTCAAATTTCAATGAATGTTGTACAGATGCCTTCATCATTTTTGCACGGGCCATATTACCAGCCTTACCCTGTCCTGGAGTTTTTCCTTGCGGTGACTTCTTAGGTTGATCTTTTTTAAAATCATGCTGATAAACACCATCCAGAGCAAAATAGTCGCCACCACGGGTTGTTTTATCGTAGCTATTATAAGTAGTTAATGATGTTTCTGGAAGTGTGTAATTATTGTAAAGCAATGTTGAATGATTCGACATATCCCATGTTCCATATCTTCCCGAAAGGGAGAAATAATCATTTTTTGTTGGATTGTACTCAATTCCTGCTCTAATACTGTTTCTGTCAAAGGCCCTTTCTGTTTCACCTTCTGAATTTACAAAAAAAGAAGTGTCCTCAGAAATTGTCTGTCTGTTGCTAATCATATCACCAGGTCGAGTACGTTTATTATAATTCGCACCAAACATAAAATTCACTTTATTCAAGCGATAGCTCAATTGCAGATCACCTCCATATTGATCGTAAGTTCCAGCATTTAGATTTACAATACCACTTAACCCATCTAGGTAATTCTTTTTTGTGATAATATTTATTATTCCTGTTGCTCCATCCGGCTCATATTTAACCGAAGGATTGGTAATAATCTCAATATTCTCAATACTACTCGAAGGAATCTGACGTAAAGCATCACTTGGATCAAGAATTGTAGGTTTTCCATCAATTAACACTGTAAACCCTGTGCTTCCTCTTAATGAAACATTACCTTCAATATCAACTTGTACAGAAGGAACGTTTTCCAATATATCAACGGCAGTGCCAGCTTCCGCTGTAAGTTGTTTATCAACATTGATTACTTTTTTATCTATCTTAAACTGAATAGGTTCTCTTCTGGCCACAACCTCAACTTCGCCAAGTTTTTTTGAGTCAGATTCGAGAAAAATATTTCCCAAGTTAATGTTCGAATTATCTTCATTAACTTTAAACAGATCTGTTCTGCTCTCCTTTAGACCGATGAAAGTAATAACTAAATAATACGACCCTACCTCAGGTCGGTCAATTTTAAAATGCCCCAGATAATCCGTAATTGACCCTGTTATTAGGTTATCAGATTCCGCCTCATATAAAGCAACAGTGGCATATTCAATGGGTTTATTGTTTTCACTTTCGACTATAGTACCCTTAATTTTACCCTTGGGTGCAAGAACATCGGTTTTACCTATTCCGGAAAAATAAGTTACTAGTATAGTGACAATGGTAAGTATTATTTTGTTTTGCATAATTCTAAAAAAAAGTCCGCAAAGATGCGAAATATTTACAATACACTTTAGACAAACTGAAGAAGTCTTTTATTCCAAACTAATAACAATAAAATCACAGAATTGTTTTAGCTAGTTTAAATATAGCAATACTGCATTGTTTCTTGATTGCACATGTGTATTTAAAGCAGATATTGCCATATCAAAAGCGTTATCACTGCTGAGGAAAGTATAACCGTATTCTTCAGTATATGCATAATCCTTTAACAGGTTATAATATTCACTGTAAGCACTTTGCATTTCTGTCGGAATAAAAACATCTGCAATGAACTGTGATGTATATGAACGATACACTTGTTCATAATCTTCATCATCCATTAGATATCTTATAAGAGGCCAGTTGTTTCCTACTTCATCTAAACTTAAACTTAGCGCTCCTCCCTGCTTTCCATATTGTAACGATTCATTATTATCCCAGGGTATCCATAGTAGTTTTTCATTATCTGGGTTATTATATAGATAGTAATTATGTGACATGATACCATAAGTATCCCAGTTTTGCATAACAGTATTTGCAGCAAGCCATTTTAAATACTGGTCAACATTAAATATGCTTTCAAGATTTGATTTCCATTGGTCAACATTATTGACTCTATCGGAACTATTGATAACTTCATATAATGTTGTTACATCGGAATAATCATTTTCATCTTCGTTGGTTTTCTTCTCCATCTCATCATCATTATAGGTTCCCTGAGCAAATGTAGCTGCATCACCATCAGGCTTGTATAGGTTTCCATTGTTATTGCTTAGCTGACTTTCCAGAACCGTATCGTCAACCTCTTCAACAATAGTATATACCCCAAAGTACTGAGGTCCTGAACCATAATCAATATAAACAACACAAAATGCTGTTTGTGCCGATACCAATCCAAAGTTTCGGAATAAGTCTGCACCAACTTTTTCACGCAACAATGAGGCGTCATCAAAATTATTATTTAGGTTTAATTGCCTAAAACCATAGAACCTCTGATTGGTAATAGCTGGGTAATCTTCTTCAAACTGATCAAAATCAAGTTTAAAAGATAACTTATTGTTACCTGAATTATAGGCAGATATTAGGCTTGAATTACCCTTATACCTGATCCCAACATTATACCACTCAGTATCATTAAAATTAAATGAGCATGGTACCCAAACCGGGTCAAAATCCACTGTAGAAACTCCTCCTCCAGGTCCTCCTGGTCCACCTCCTGATGATCCAATATTTGCATCCAGATCCTCATCCATACTCGACCAATTATCACTACTAATTTTTATATCGAACCGTAATACAGCATTTTGCTCAAATACTACAGAATAATCAGGGTTTGTTGTAACACCATGTGTGGTTTCGTCCCAGTCGGAGTAATCATTATTATCAATTATTTCATTAAGATTATCCTTACGGCATCCCAATATTACAATAATTATAAGGCCCAGTATAACAGTATTATATCTTGTTTTATACATAATTCTAGAATTTTAGTTTATAACCTATACTTATTATATGTTTGTTCTTGTACTTCTGTAGGTAGTAATCCAACTTATAACTAACTTCCAGGAAGTTCTTTTTAAAAAGCTTATAATCAACACCTACACCATAACGCACCTTGTACATATCACCGCTAGATAATTGATGAAACAATTCAGCACCAACTACCGGAGTAAATTTACATTTGGGAATATCATACTCTACCAATGCTTTATATCGAAGGAAGTTATCATCAGCGTCATCATCAGCATAGTTTGTATAGCTTACTTTAAGGGCTGGTTTAAAATCATTAAATTTCTTCTTAAGAGTTGCACTAAACTCATATCTATGCAAGTATTCTGTACTTTTAGTTGTACGTGGATTGATAATAAATCTATATCCACCTCCAATGGTTAGATATTTAATAGGTTTATACTTGAGCTCTGTTTCCAACAAATATCTATCTATCGAAAAGTCATCTTTAAGCCTTACCTCAGGTACTACATTAAGCTTGAAATTTTTAGCAAGTTTAATTGTTGATTTGAAATAGGTCCTATATTCGAACTCATTCTCAACACTATTATCAACCTCTTGTGATCTAACCAGTTGCCCTGAAAACAACAGCATTAGTATAGTTCCCGCAGTTAGTATTTTTCCAAATCGTTCCATATTATTTATCATTTTTACCATTTACATTGAAATAAAGTCTGATTATTGCAATATCCTTTAGGAAATCAATCTTTTTTATTTCATACCTACTAATATTTATACCTGTTCTTGCTTTTAAATCAGCCAATAAGATCTCATCGCTTTCCGTATGTATATTCTCTATTTTTTCATAAATCAATTTAACTGACTGTTCTTGTTTCAGCATTAATCTTTCTTCAAGAATCCATAATCCAAAAACTATTGCAGCATTTGTAAATATTAGCTCAGCGTAACTTACCTTTTTATTGGAAAGTGCATTTATCACTGAAATACCTATTACCACAAACAAGTATGTCATTTCTTTAATTGGTATGGCATTAGTACGATATCTGATTATGCCAAATATTGCAAACAATCCCAGAGCAAAACCCAGTTCAAGTTTTACGTTGTTCAACAATGAACTTAGGAAAAAAACTATTACACCTATGGCCAGATAACTAAAGTAAAAGTCTTTTCGTTGACTATTTTTAGAGTACATATAGTGCACTACAATGAATATTAAAGCTGTATTCAGAGAGAATCTCACCAACAGTTCGGAGAAATCACCCAGGTTTATAATCTTAATTCCCAGAAAACGCAATTTATCTTCCCAGGTTAATACTTCTGTTGATGTTTCAGGAATAATATTTAATATATCGATCATAATGTTTGCTGCTGTCATGTCTTATATATATAATGTTTTACTTATGTTAATTACCTTTTCAATTCTTCTGATTTTCTTCTTGAAACTATTCCTTTTTATTGTATTATCAGTTACCGTTCTGCCGATACAATATTTGCTGAATCCATTTGCCTTAATTCTATGATCTCTCAATGCAATTAAAAGTGGTGAGCTTTGCTTTCCATCTGACTTAACCTCTACAATTACAAGGCTACCCATATCAACAGAATTGCTATTATATTCATACTTGATATTCAAATCTATGGTGCATCGCTCATTAAAGTTTTTATTTACCAGAGTTAAACGAGTAAAACTGTTTTGTAAAGAGACATTCAATGAATCCGAATTATATGGAGTCCTCATCCTTATAAATAGATCTTCCTTTTCCGAAAAACTATTATTGATCAAATTGGTTCTAATCCTTTTTTTACTAGTTCTACCTTTATTACTCTTAAACTTCACTTCCAGAAATCCAATGCCTGAAATCAAATATTGTCGTTTTCGTACCTTATACCTGTTTAATTTTCCATTGTGATGGTCTATAAACATGTCATTATCTTCTGTGTCGTAATATGTAGTTGAATATGGCATACTGCTATGACCATCAATATTGAGCACAAAGTAACTATCACTAATAGCAACAAGTATTGATTGTAAATTTTCAATTGCAAACCAATACTTACGGTCAATTCTGTTCATTAGTTTAACCTTGTCCATATCATCCAATAGTATTGGCTCAAAAAAATCCATACTGAGTGTTTCTGACTTTATCGCTTCCATGGTCATATAATTTTATGCTACAAATAAATAGCTAAATAAGTGTGTCTACAAATGAAATCAATGTATACAGGGATTTCATCAATATAAAGATCAAAATGACCAATCTTTATTTTCAATTATTGTTAGAGAATAAAGGGAATCGCTGAGAAATAGCAACCATATATCTATTTCGAAATAGATAAATAAAGACCTGTGGTAGGTTTATAGAAAAAAATTATCGATGTAATTTTTAAATTTTTCTTTGTATTGATCGCTTACTGGGATGTATACGTTTTTATCGAAAATAATTCTGTTTCTTTCAATTGTGGTTATTTGATTCAAATTAACAATAAACGATCGATGAACACGCATAAAACTCTCTTTGGGAAGGAACTTTTCTAGTTTCTTCATACTCATAAGTGTCATAACCGGGGCACCAACAACAGTATGTATCTGAAGATATTCTCTCATACCTTCAACATATTTTATCTCATTAAGTTTAATTCTAAGTATCTTATATTCCGACTTGATAAATAGAATATCGTTTTTTGTATTGATTTGTTCAACACTAACCAAGTCTTTCTCAAACCAAAGCTTAGCCTTCTCAACAGCTTTTAAAAAATCAGGATATCCAATTGGTTTAAGTAGATAATCTATAGCATTAACCTTAAACCCATCTATAGCATACTCACTATATGCTGTTGTAAATATTACCTTGGGTGCATCTACCAACGATTTCACAAAGTCCATTCCTGATAAATCAGGCATATTAATGTCGACAAACATTAAATCTACCTTGAAGTTTGCCAAAAAATCAAGAGCTAATATTGCACTATCGAACTCACCTGATAATTCTAACCCAGGTGTTTTATTTATATATGCACAAATCTGCTTTAAAGCTAAAGGCTCATCATCAATCGCAATACAGGTTATCATAGTGGTAAGTTTAATTTTACTGCATATGTATCTTGTCCTTCATTAATATCCAGAACATAATTGTCATTATATAATAAATCAAGTCGTTTAATTGTATTGGTAAGTCCTATACCAGAATCTATTTCTTGTTTCTCTTTCGTGTGTTTACTATTGCAGATATAAAAGCTCAGCTGATTTTGCTCAACACCAATTTTAATATCTATAAACGACTTTGAGTTATAACTTATTCCATGCTTGAAAGCATTTTCAATAAATGAAATAAAAAGAATGGGAGGAAGCATTACATCAGGCAACAAAACGGGTATACTAAGACTAACCTTTACCTTTTCTGTAAAACGCAACTTCATTAAGCCAACATAGTTTTCAATAAATTCCATTTCCTTATTTATGGAAATTTTTTCCACTTCCGACTCATAAAGAATGTGACGCATGAGTTTGGAAAGTTTTATTATTGATCCTTTTGCCTCTTCAGAATCAATATCTATCTGAGCATGGATATTATTAAGTGTATTCATAAAGAAATGCGGACTTATCTGATTACGCAGAAATGCCAACTGATTCTCAATATTTTCCTTTTCGAGTTTAGCCTTTTCCTTTTCAGTTTTAGCAAGCCTAAAAGAGGTAATCAGACCCGTATCAAACCCTACCAGCAATAACGAAAAAAGTAACACATTTAAAAAAGGAGGCAATCGGTTGGGATCTGGAGGTCTTTTACGAGGGGGTAATTTATTGGGGATCTCGTATGCATGTGGGGGCAACTCCATAATTCGATCTCGCTGATAATTTGGCGGTGGCCGATTAATTCCTTTATTAAGTTTAGTGTCGAACGCATATGATCCCAATGTTGCGACCAAAATAACTCCAAAAACGGCACCAATGTAGATTAGTCGCTTCTTTTTATTGAGTAGGAAGGGCACCAATAAAAATCGATTAATTAAAAAAACTATGAAGACTGAAATATTCACTTCCATCCTATTAAACAACCTCTGCCACTCAAAGTTGTTTTCATCATTCATAAGGAATGGTGCTGCAATGATTACGATCCAAACAAGAGCAACCAGAATAAATTCTGAAATCTTTAATGCGTTATCTTTTACGTGCATATTACTAACTATTAAAATCTATGGCTCGTTTTTTCAGCAATCATAAATCATCTACCTAGGAGTTCTATGGGTTGACTTTTTTTTGCCATGTTGTTGTTCCTTTTCTTTCATAAAGTTATTAAAGAGTTCCTTTTGTTTCTTAGTTAATATTGTTTTTACTTCCTTTTCAAAACTTGTTCTTAGCTCTTTCATTTGTGCATGATTTACACTCCTTTGATCTTTTTCTTTTCCAATCATCTCGTCCATTTTCCTAAAATGTGCAGTATAGATTGCTGATATCTTCTCATTTTGATATTCAGTAAGAGATAGCTTAGTCTTAAGTTCTTCGAGCATTTTTTCAATTTGTTTTTTTGAAGGAACAGGTGGTGGGCCTTGTTTTACTTTTTGCTGAGCCATAGCCATTGTTGATGTGAAAAATATTGCAACAATTACTGCAAATGACAGGGTTTGTGTTTTTAAAAGTCTTTTCATGTGTTTATTATTTTCTTTAGTTATTTTATAAATATTTATTTAATGCATTATGATATTTATGCAAAGTTATATATTCTTAACTCTTATTGCATTTCTTTGATGTTCTTCAATTAATCCCGATGGGAAAACTTAGAGAACCTACCCTTGGGGTTTTAATCAGTTAATATCCCTTACTAATCTAACATGGTTGTAAATTCTTATTGCATCACCCTGGGGACCATGACCTTCTGGATAATCATCTGGGTTTCCCATTTTAGGATCACTACGTTGAGCACCTGCACCATGTACATCCATCCAGTTCCCATTCATATATCCCATGGCACGTCCAAAACTTACATAACATGCGAACGAACCTGAGTTATTCGATGACCAGTTGGAATGTGTGGTTCCGGACCAATAACATGGATAATCTACTTCGCCAGCCTCATTTGTAATTTCAGTGCAATTAAAAACAGGATCAATTGCAGGAGAATTTGTTATGCCTGGTGACCTTGTATAGTCAACAATACTTTGCAACTCTTTTATGCTGGGTAATCTCCAATCAGTATATCCAGCATACTCTGATCCTTCGGCAAAAACCAAAGCTTCTTCCCAATTAAGTCCGGCCCCATCATCACCCTTCATCCACATTAGGCCAGTAGCATTATCGCTAATTGTTTCATCGCCATTTATGGTGAATTCATTAATTCCGTAGTTTGTATTTCCTCTTACATATGTAACAAAGAAAGTTTTATCTCCAGGTCCAAAAGGCATTGTCATTCCATAGCCCTTTATTCTACCATCGGCAAAGTTAACACCAAACAAAGTTTCATCACCGTTCATAGTTAAGTCGACATACTTGGTGGATGAAGCATATTGGGCATCAATAATACGTTCACCAGCATCAGTATCTCCATAGGCAAAATCAAAATAATCTATATCGATAAATGGAATCAAACCATCGGTTGAACTACCTTCATATCCACTTGGGTCTACACCACTAAAAAGTATAAGAGAATATTGCTCCTTAATTGTTGGTAATCTCCAATCATCATAACCTCCCAAATTAAATGAGTCTGCTCCCGCAACAGCCTCTGCATAAGTTAATTTATCATAGGCATCAATATCTCCATCTCCATCGGTATCCGGACTTTTTTGCCACATTAAACCAGTTACCATATCTGTAACAGTACCATCACCATTATCAACATATGAAGGTTGATTTCCTATATAGTTTGAGTTTTGGCCATAGAAACTATCTCCAGCAGAAGGAGATTGAATTGTAGATGAATTGTTATAGAAAACAGTTTGATTGGTTCCAACAATTGGATATCCTGAAATCTCAGGAAGCGTTCCATTTCCATCATCAACAATAATATCCTCATCTTTATTACATGCACTTAGTCCTACAACTGCTATTGTGCTTAATATCATTACCCAAGTTTTCATGTTTATATATTTTATTGATTAATAATACAAATAAACTACGATTCTGAAGTCAAAACAAAATAAATCAATGTTTAGGTGGATTTTGTCAATGAAAAGCTAGAATAGTTATTTTATTGTTTTGTCTTTCTTAAAAAAAAATTCTACACGACAGGATGATGTTTTGAAGAATCAGAAAATCCATTTCAGGAAATAAGACATAAAGTGAATCCTCAGTTGCCATGGACAACAAACAGTAAGAAAAGAATAGCACGAAAAAAGACCAGGAAATCAAAAAAACTTTCGTTAATTGATCCCCTGGTCTCATCCAAAAACCAAATTATTCTAAAACCTATATTATTTAACAATCATCTTTTTTACAATGGTTGCTCCATCCACATTAAGTGAATAGAAATATAATCCACTTTTAACATTACTTGCATCCCAGTTATAAGAGTGCTTATTAGCAGCCAACTCGGCATCTACAATAGTTGCAATATTTTCACCAACCAAGTTTTGCACAGTTAATACAACCCTGCTATTTTCTTTAATTACAAAATCAATATTTGTTACCCCATCAAATGGGTTTGGATAGTTTTGTTTCAACACTATTGTATTCGTTCTGGTTTCTAGCTCATCAAATATTGTTAGAATATTACTGTTTTCATAGCCAAATGTTGGTAGCATTTGGGTGAAGTCACCAACTCCATTTAAATACCTACCAGTTGTGGTATCTGGTTTTTGCTGTAAATAGTTAACCTGATCGATAAGTCCAAGGCTTGGATTCGACAGTAATATTGCTTCTCCGGAAGCAGACAATTTAAAATTTGCATGTAATCCATCCTGATCTTCATCCTTATCAGCCCATACAATTAGATAACCTCCTGCATCGATAATAGTATCAGGAAACACCCATTGATCGGGCTCACTTGCATCATCTGTAAGGTAATAACCACCTAATGACACTTCAGTATCACTATTATTATAAAACTCGATCCAATCATCAAATTCACCATCCTGATCTGCCACAGCATTTTCATTATCAGCCATAAATTCATTGATAACCAAATCGCTGGTTATGCTTATATCGTAAAATTCATATTCTGCCCTAACCGGAGAAAAAGCAACAGCATCAGTATTTTCTGCATATATATAATACTGGATATCGGTTGACCCGGCAATCAAGGATACACCATATTTACCATCACCTGCTTGTCCATCATTATGATTACCATCGTCGTACATAACTGTTTTTTCAAAAATGCCATGGGTATTCGACCTATGTGCAAGATAAACATCAACGGTGTTAGTAAGGTCTGCTGTAAACCAAACCTCTGTCAAAGGTGATACATTTTCAGGTTGGTGAGCAACGTTAGCTATTTCGGGTGAGTCGTATTGAAAATCAGATAGTGTCTGAATATAATTAGTTCGGGTATCCATTAATTGAACTATACCAATAATTGACTGTGGTCCACCTCCAACTTGATTATATAAATTACTAGTAAAATTAGAGTATGTGTAAAATTTATTTTGATCAGCTTGTACATCCGCATCTATAATATCCTGAATTTCCAACGCTCTGGTTTCATATAAACCATTTGCAAAATTCTCCTCCAAAATAGTCCTCATATGAGCAACGTACATTTTTCGATATGTATCATTTGTAAGGATTTTGCTAATTATTGGATATTCGCTTTCGTTTAGGTTGGTAAAAGGGCTAAACTGTTGTAATTGATTTGTCCCCATTGGTCCAAGGGATTGATGAAAAGTAAAAACACCAAAACTTTCATTCAAATCCCAAGGGATCGGATTAAATCTTCCATTATCGTCTTTATATAGATAATAGTTTTGTGGGTTGTTAATTGGGCCATCAAGGTTTACCAGCAAGTTAGAAAATGCCAAAAACCAAAGATGTCTGTCAGTATTTAACGACTCATCAACATCTGTATTATTATTGTTTAATATGGCAAGAAAGTCTATTAGTTCATCCCAACCATAGTCAGATTTCATATCATAATAATTTGCATAACTAGCCGAATCTTCACCATAGTATTCCCAAACTCCACCTGTTGGAGGACCTCCACTACTAGTAAGTTCACCTTTTACACGAGTGTTTTCATCACTACCAATATGAGTACGCATAAAAAATTTATCTACACTTTGATCACTTGTATATAATCCCAAATGAGTTCCATTGATATATACATTTGTGAAATTAGCCTGGCTTGCTGGAAAGTATTTCCTTGCTATTTCATACGCCAATACTTCTCTTACAAAACTTGGGTCCTTATAAACATTTGCAAGCTTAAGTGTACCATAACCATCCATTGTTTGGTCATCAATAATGTGATCCAACTTAATGTTCAAAGGATTCTTTACCTGGTTAGCATTGTAAGTACTGTTACCCTTATACCTAATTCCTGCACTGTCAAATACCTGTCCATTTATGGAAACTGTACCCACAAGCCTTTCTTCATCCCCTGCAGCATAATACTGATCTAAGATCTGATCCCAATTTGATTCCAAAAAGGTAATTTCAACTGTATTGATTGTGTTTATGTCGTAAAAATCTTGGCTAGTTACATCGGTTAGCAGAGCTAAACAGAAAATAATTAATGTTAGGTGTTTTCTCATGTCAAATAAATTATTTATTATCTAATGCAAAAAAACAGCATTAGCATTAGTAACTAAAATAAAATCAACGTTTGTTGTGATTCTATCAACAAAAGACTTACCTACATCAATTTATGGCATATGGTCTTAAACAAATTAATTTGCGGAATTTCGATCCGGCTCAAAAGCTTTTCGCCTGTATACTTTTTCATATGCATGACATGAAGGACAAATTCCATGCTCAATTTTTTTTACAAACAAAAAATCTATTCCTCTTTGTTTTTTTCTGGGCTGTTTTACATACCTGACAATTTTTACAATTCTAAGCCAATTTTATATCTTTTTCCGAAGTCTTGGAGACTTCCATTGGATAGATATTAGGATCACAGAATACAATTAACTTATATGACAAATTAATCCAAAAAAAAATGGCCTCAAGATGAAGCCATTTTTTAACGTTTAACTAATTTTATTATGGTATTACATATATATTTCCTGTATTACGGTAACCATTAATATCTTTATACCAGTCTGGAAATGAATTTCCACTGCTTGTTGCCCATTCAACAAACTTTAAATGTGTAGAAATGATATTTGCTTTTTCCACAGGATAATCAAAACTTTCGTAAATATTTATTGCCCATGGCAGGTTGTTTTCTGTTTTATAATATTTACCTTCAGTGGCATCACTGTCATCATGCTCTGATCCAAATAATGATTGATTAGCCAAATCTGTTGGTTCATAATCAGGAAGGTGAACCTCGATTCCCCTATCTTGATTTACAATTAGAAATGGATTAAAGTTAGATATGCTCAAATCAGAACTTGTGTAAGTATCAGATGGGAAAGTAATTGTAATTGTAATTGTAACCGGAGTCATATATGTTCCGCCTGGTGTGGTATTAACACCGGTTTCACCCGCTGGAGGTACTATTTCGTTGTAATCATTATCAAACACAATAATCGTTGGTTTTGATTGTCCATCTTCAACACCATTACCTGCAAGAGTAATGTAACTTTCTGTTATGGAGGATCCGGAAACACTGATTGCTGATTGGTCTATGGCATCTGATAATTGGAATCCAAATCCATTTTCCAACCCAGCTCCAAAAGCTTTAATTACAAATGTGCCAATTACTTCATTAATATAATTAGATGAGTTTGTTGTTATCTCAAATTTATAATCCAATACCAGATCATTAAAGTCATAATCACCTTTACCTGGCCATAAATCTTCAAATGCAAGCGTACCAAATCCTGTGGCAGGGAAATTATTAACAACAGGAATGGTTTCAGTAATAAGAACTGACACATCATCAGTGTTATTATTTAAATCAGGATCAAATGTAGAGCTACTAGCTGTAGCAGTATTTACAATAGTACCAGTAAAACTACTTGAAGTTTCAACTGCTAAAGTGAGTGTAGCTGAAGCTCCATCTACCATATCACCAATTGTCCAAGTAGAAGCATTCCATGCTCCAATGGATGGGTTACTACCAACAATAGTTAGATTAGACGGAATAACATCAGTTATTTCAACACTTTCTGAAGTTGTTGGACCATTATTGGTAACAGTTAATGTGTAAACAAAACTCTGACCCTGTTCAACTTCGGTTTCAGATGATGTTTTAAGTATTTCTAAGTCTGCTTCAACAACAGTAACAGTAACCATAGCAACATCACAATCTGATGTACCGGTTAAACAAATTTGATAGTTAAAGGTATATACACCACCGGGAGTTCCTGAATTTACAGATACTTCCCCTGTTGAAGTATTAAAAACAATACCTGAAGGAACAGTACTTATAGCACTAATTGTTACATCTCCTGCTACAATTGGATTACCATCATAAATATCATTATCCAACACACTACTAATTGCAACACCACCTGGCACACTGCTTATCATTGGACTAACGTCATCGATGGCCAATGGCAATGGGTTTTGAATAACTACAGGATCGGTGAACTCTCCACCTTCCTGACCAAATTGAACAGAGTAATATCTAACGCTATTTTTTGCTGTTTGACCCAAAGCAAATGTAATTTCATTATTTGCATTTTCAAAATTTGCCATCCATGAAGCTTTGTTTTCAAATGTTACTCCACTTAAGCTATAATCTATACCAAGAAATCTAGTTCTTCCAGTAATGGGATTAGTGCTTATGGTTAATTGGCATAGGCTACTTGTCTCATAACTTGTATAACCCCCTACCTCTTCGTATTCTCGGTTACTTCCGTTACCGTCAACATCTACACCTGTCATCCAATAATTATATAAGAAAACAGGCAAGTCATCGTCTGTATTAAAAAACTGAAGTTTATAAACTAGATATCCGCCACCATTATTATTATCAGATCCTAACCTTGGTTGAAACCTGTGCTGTTCTCCGGTTATTGCATCATCATCAAAATCCACAATAAATATATCTTGCATTTCTTCCAAAGTAAGCAATCCGTATATGGTTTTTCCTTCAATGGTAGCAAGGTTATCGTATCTGTGTATGGAGCCTTCGGCTTTTCCACTCTGACCTGCATTATAAACAATTGAGCGATTCGCATTTGTGAAGCTCATTGGGTTATACTGAAGGTTTATTACGTATGATTGACCAAATGTTGATGATGTAAAAGCCATCACTATCGCCAGAATACTTGTAATTAGAAAGGTGTTTTTTATAAGTGTTTTCATAGCTCTGGTTTTTATAAGTTAAATTGATGTGATATCGATCCATTGCTTAATTCAAAACTTATTTTCTGACCCATATAGATGAGGTGAATAGTAGTTTCATAAGCTGGAACTGTGAATTTGCCAGAGTACGTTTCATTCATCTGAAGAAACACTTTCTGATACACGGTACCATCATCAGATACAATTTTCATGATACTATTTGCGTATCCTGTTACTGATACAGGAATTTCTTTGAATGTCTTCCAATCAAAACTTGATGGAAAAACAATTTCCTCAATTGAGGTCTCCTCGGATATAATAGGTTCAGCAGTGTCTTTTTTACAAGATGTTAAAACCAACACTCCAGAGATAAATATTAATAAGATTATTCGATTCATAGCGATAAAATTAAACGTTCATTAATTTTTTACAAATAGAATACCGCAATTTTTATAATGCTCGTATACAGCACCTTACCAAACTAAATAATTAATCAAGCGATAACGATTATTCCCGCTTACGTACACAATTCCAAAAATGAGACTAGAGTTGTATTGTTCAAGAAATCATGTTATTAAGTGTTAAAAATAATATCTATACTAAAAAGGCTGACGAATTGCCAGCCTTTTTCTTTACAGTTATAATACTTATTTAACCATGAATTTTTCCAGATTAGTAATGATCTTCTTATTAACTTTTCTTGGATACTTCGCTTTGAATGCCTTTAACTCATTCATAGCTAATTCACCATATTGGTATAACCCAACTGGGTTTTTATCATAATCATAGCTTCCGATACAGTATTCTAATTTTGATTTTATCTGCTTCTGGTTTTCGTTGTTTAGCTTTGTAAAAGTTTGTACAGCATCTTCACAAGCGTTTCTAAATTTTTCTGTGTTTGTCATAGTCTTGTATTATTTACTAAATCTAAAATTTAAGAACCTGCAAAAATAAAACTGATTTGAAAAGACAGTAAATAATAGTGTTAACACTGTGTTAAATATTGAATACAAGTCATGAAAATAATAGTAAAAAAAATGATGTTGCGATCGATTGCAATACGCAACATAATTAATTATTCAAGTAGTTTTAGCTTTTTCGCAACAATATCTAACGAGAAGCCATGTATAATCATTGAGCTGATAACAACTACTACAGTTATATTAAATATAAGTTCTGCGTTAGGAACTCCCATGGTTAAAGGAACAAGTGCAAAAACAATTGGGGTTGCCCCCTTTATTCCAATCCAAGAAACAAATAATTGTTTATTAAAAGGTTGCCTAAAGGGCAAATAACTGATTATTACCGAAATGGGGCGCGCAAAGATGAATAAAAACAAGGTTGGCAGCCATGCGAATTTAAATGCATTAAACAACATATCCGGAAATATTTGTAGCCCAAGTATTACAAACATAAGAGCTTGTGCTAACCATGATATTGTGGCAAAAAACCTTTGGCTTGTTTGCCTGTATTTAAAATCAGTATTTCCTAACATTAAACCCAACACAAATGATGCAACCAATATATTTCCATTAATTAAATCTGCACCAATGGTTGTAACCAACAACATTGCCAATAAAAATATCGGTTTTAGGTTCTCTTCCTTAAAATTAATCCTTTTGAATAACTGTTTTAATAACAATGCAATGCCAAATGCTACTCCACCACCAACAAGCAATTGCTGGAAAAAATAAAGAATATATGTTGACACACCACCATCCCCTTGATTTGTAAGAATCATACAAAACATTAATGTCATAATCATGGCAATGGGATCGTTGGTAGCAGACTCGAACTCTAGAACCTTGTCGGTATTATATTTAAGTTTAAGTTTTTTGGTTTCAAGAATATTAAAAGTTGCTGCGGCATCGGTTGAAGAAATAATCGCTCCCAGTAATAATCCTTCAATTAGGGTTAATGGTGTTACATAACTCACAAAAACACCTACCAAACCAGTTGTTAATAAAACTCCAAAATTCGATATAACCAAACCTTCACCCAGAACAGGCTTAATTTTTGAAAAAGGCGTTTGAAATCCTCCGGTAAAAATAATTATGCTAAGCGCAAATTGACTAACAAACTCTGTTTGTTCAGGAAAATCAAACGCAGGAATAGTACCACCATTACCAATAAACAATCCAGCGAATATAAAAATAAGCGCCGCCGGAACTCCATAAGTCTTTGCGGGATTATATATTATAACTGCAAAGGCAATTAATGAACTTATTAGAATTACTATTACATCAATTTCCATATCACATTAATCAGCAAGTTTTAATAATAGTTGTTTTGATAATTGTTTTCCTAAAAAGCCCTAAAACCTAAATCCAAGGGTTAAGAATAATTGGTAGGGCTTCGATTGAATATCATTTTTAAACATATCGGTAAACCCATAGTTTAACCCTGCTTCAAGAAATAAAAAAGCAGCATCTACCCCAATTCCACCTTGTCCGAACATCATGAAACTATTAATATTATCCATAGTAATATCAATATCATTATTACCAACTCCCAATGCAAATGTTGGAACAGCACTCACAAAAACACGTAATCCAACAATTCGACTCGTAATAGATAACACATTAATCCCAAGAGTTATTGGCACATCCACACTTCTAACACTAAAGGCTCCATCAAGAATATTTGATGGGCTGGATGGTTTTGACAAATCATTCAAATTATATACTGGATTGCTATACCTGGCACCTGCTTCCCAATAAAAAAATCTACCTCTTTTATAAGCTGCTCCTAGAATAAAACCCGGAGAAATTACAGATTGATATTGCTCAGAATTAATGCTCATTTCACTAACATTTAATCCGGCAAACACATTAAACTCATCTCTTCTTTTTCTATCCTTTTTTTCTTTTTTTGCTTTCTCATTTTGTGGAGCAGCCTGAAGGCTATCAGATTGTGCAATCATTACACATGAGTAGATCAAAACAAAAATACTAAGTATAAATTTTTTCATGATTCAATAATTAAATCCAAATATATGTACAAAAATGATATTATGTCAATAAAAGCCCATTTCAGAATCAATCCAGCAATAAAAAAGCAGCATCCAAATAGTCGTAAACATCCTTTGGGTGATGATTTATATACTCTTTGCTCCTATGATTACCTAATCTTACAACAACGGCATTTTTATCTCTGATTGAAAAAATATATTGACCGAGTATGCCTCGCATATAGGGTATTTGATGTCCTTTATAGTTTATAATCCACCACTGAAACCCATAAAAATCGACTACCTCTCCCGATTCAGAATCTGTTAGATAGGTTTTAGGGGTAGTGGCTTCTGTTATATATTCTTCAGAAACAATTCGTTGCCCTTTCCACATACCCTTATTTAATACGAGTTGACCAAAGCGTGCAAAATCCTGAATATTGGTATTGAAGCAGCAATATGCTTTTTCAAGACCATCTTCACTATCAAGGTTCCATAGGGCATCATGTTTAGCCCCAATTTTTTTCCATACTTTTTCTGATGCATAGTCACTTATTCGTTGCCCGGTTGCAGCTTCAACCACCATTGCAAGCACTTGCGTATTTCCGCTTAAATACTTAAACTCCTTACCAGATGGATCTACCACTTCTAACTCGTTTATTAAACTTGCAATATCATCACCATAGTAAGCTTCTGCAGTTGGTGAAAAGGGTGTGGTATATGTTTCCTGCCAGTTCAATCCTGAACTCATTGTTAGCACCTCCCTAATTGTTAGATCCTTTTTCGTTCCTTTTGAAAAAGCAGGAAGAAAATCACCTACCTTTTGATCTAAACTCTTAATTTTTCCTTCATCCAATGCAATTCCCACAAGCAATGAAACCACAGCTTTTCCTGCACTAAATGAGTTAGAAAGGGAATTCTCATCATAACCATCCCAATATTCTTCATAAATAATTTCTTCATTTTGGATTAATAATCCAGCAATGGGATCATACTGCTCCATTACCTCTCTAATGCTATCTGAAACAATTGCTGTTCTATACTTTTCGCTTATTTCCCATGGGTGATACTCACCGGTTTCAATTACACGGTTTGGGAAAAACTTATAATCATCTATATGGGGACCCATATGCCAAAGTGCTTTTTGAACATACCCAGGAAGTAGTAAATAAATAATAATTAATACTCCCAAAATAATTGAAACTACTCTGACTGCTTTTTTCATTTGTCAAATCTTTATTAATACACAAATATATTCATATAATTATTAATAACCTCAACTGGTACTGATACAGATCTAATTTACTATCTTTGAACTAATCATTGATTCAAAAAAACAAATTGAATAAAAAACCTATCCTCTAACTAATGGAGAATAAACCGGATTTTTCTTCTAAAAGACTCTTACTAATCATATCAAAACTGATTGCTAGTTTTATTGCTCTGCTAACTGTTGTAATTGTAGTGTTGGTTTTATATTTCAACTACAATAAAGTTAGCATATCTACCAATCTCGTAAGTCATATTAACAAAGAAATCCAAGGAAATTTAGTTTTTAAAAACATAATTTTTAGCCCTTTGGCGCAATTCCCTCATATATCAATAAGTCTTGTTGATGTATGCTATTATAATAATACTATATTCGAAAACAATAAAGTTAACGATAGTATTGTAAAGCTTGAAAAGGTTCATCTTGCCTTCAATATTCTAAGCCTATTTACCAATAATATTCATATTTATGGTGTTGAACTTGAAAATGGAAATATTGATTTGATAAGATATCCGGATAGCACAATGAATTTTATTAATGCACTTAAAAGTGTTAATAATAACCAAAAGTACAATTATGTTGAAAAGGATACCACAACTGCAATTTCCAAGGAAATATATCTATCACTTGATTACATAAAGTTAGAAAATATTGGTTTACAATATGTCGACAAACTAAACAAATCGAATGTTTGTGTGCACATAAATGAAATAAACGCATCGTACGAAAACACTAACGATACAATACGTTTCCAAATTGACTCTGAAATAGATTTGGAACACATTCCTATCTATAATAACATTGAAATTAATAACAGTAGCCTATCATTTAAAACGGGAATACTTTGGGTAGTATCAGATAGTATTCTCCAATTTGAGATGGCAAATATTAAACTAGATAAATCTATATTTAAGGGTTCCGGAGTTATTAACTTTAGTAAACATAAAGATTTAAACATAGAATTATCTCTTTATGATAATGACCTTAGTATTATTAACTACTTTCTATCGGAACAAGGCATTGAAAACATAGAAAAAGGGAGTGTTAATTTTAATGGTAGTATAAATTATAATTTCATTAATCAATCTCCTGATATTGATTGTAAGTTTGGATTTGAAGACATTAAAATAGCTGATCCATCATCCAATAAGTACATTGAAAATTTAAATTTATCTGGATCACTTAAAACTGGAGATACTGGTGATCTAACCGATGCAAGCTTTATTATTGATACATTATATGGTACTACCCAAGACGGAAAAATAGATGCATCATTTATGGTTGAAAATTTCGTTTTACCAAAATTTACCACAAACATAGACACTGATCTTAACCTCGATGGGCTAGACAAAGTAATAGGTACTAGAGTTTTTGAGGATCCAATTGGTGATATTAGTATGCGGATGCAACTTGCTGGTGAAAAAATAGACGATACAACCTGGATTATTCCAGGTACAGAAAAATTTGATATGCATTTTGATGGTATCTCTTGTAAAATACCTGGTCTTCTGGAGTTAAAAAAGCTAAATGGTAACATATCAGGCTCACTAAACAACATCATATTGAACGAACTGGAAATAATTGCTGGTAACTCTGATTTTTATATTAACGGAGAGGTTGTAAATATCACTCAACTTATTCAAGGAGGTAGCGCGGTTCCGGAGGCAAGGTTGAAAATTAAATCAAATAGGTTTGATTTGCCAGAATCAATGAGTTGGATTCCAACTGTAAGAAAAGATTTTAAAGATGTGTTTCCTTACAGCATTATTAATATTGATTTGGAAGCTATAGCTACAATAACTAAAGAAGCGATTAATAATTTTACATATATACCCGAAATGCATATAGATGTGCCGTATTGTAATGCACAAATAGATGAATTTCTACCACCTGTAAAGGTTTCCAATGGGTTCTTACAATTTGAAGAAATAGGTATGGGGTACAGCATAGATATAAACGACTTTGATATCCTATTCAAAAAGGCAAAACTTAGGGGTGGGTGTACCTATTATGATAGAAGGAACACCTATGACTCACTTGATATTCATGCTAACATTTCCGCCTTAAACCCAAACTACATTCTAGATTATTACTCTTCTAATTCATCAAAATCATTTGATTCACTGGATATTGCTGGAAACATAATTTTTCAAATGAACTTTTCTGGATTTGATACTATTAAAGAAAAAACCTTTGCTAAGGTAATAATGCAGAGTATGGTTCTAAAACAACCGCAAGATACCATATATTGCAATTCAATAAATATTGATATTGGAGAGGTGTTTTATAATTCAAATGCAAATAAAGGTCCTCTATCTGTACTTTCTGCTAACATTAACCTTGCTCTAGTTAGTCTTACTTCATCAAATTTTGACCTAAAAGAGGTGAATACAAAAATAGAAGTAGATAAAGGAGTTTTCGATGTTGGAATATTTAGTAGGTCTTCGTTAATAAAACAAGGAAAGGGCAATTTTGTGATCGCACCTTTTGTAGAAACTCCATATTTCCAGTTTGACTATACCATCGAAAAGTTTAGATTTGAGAATCTATTTGAAAAACTAAACCAGCCACCAATGATTAAAGGAAATCTTGGTGCTTCATTGAAAATTGAAGGAAAAGGTATAGGTTGGCAGCAATTATCCAATTCCATTAAAGGCAACATAGATTTTAAGGGAAATAACCTTATACTCATGGGTATTAATCTAGACAAAATGATTCACAAATTAAACCGTACCCAAAATTTTAGTCTTGCCGATATTGGTGCGGTTATGGTTGCCGGACCAGTAGGTTTATTGGTTACAAAAGGTGCAGATGTTTCACGCTTGCTTATCAACAATAGAAAAGATTCAACCAAAATAATACAATTAGTTTCGGATTGGGAAATAAACAATGGTATAATGGAAATAGATGATGTTGCAATTTCTACTCCAAAAAACAGAGTTGCTGTAAAAGGAAAATACTCCATACCAACAGACTCTATAGCATTTGTAATTGCTGTAGTTGATAAAAAAGGGATTATAGAATTGCATCAAACTATATCTGGAACAAGTAAAAAACCTAGTCTTGATGATATTAAACCCCTTAAGACCATATTAAAACCTGTTGGCAACTTATTTGATGATATGTTATTTATTAAAGGTCAGACATTTTATGATGGTCAGGTAAAGCCTCCCGAATAACAGAGCAACTGTCTGTTATAAATTAAAACCGTACAGCTATTACACATAATATTTATTAATACAAGTATTTAATTGGCAACAAATTAGGTATTAAAACTGGCATAGTGGTGAATCCGGAAATAAATGTATACCTTTGCACAAACTACAGATTTGAAAATTTGTGCTTAATTTACTAATTAACCTTTAATATTAGTTGATCACAGCTCTCCTTTTTAAATTATTGCTTACCGATAACAGCATATACAAATTTTGTTTGTTAACTGATATTTGTAAGAAAACATTTTTAAAAATAATAGAATATGAATATTTATGTTGGAAACCTTAATTTCAAGGTTGATGAAAATGATCTTGAGCAATTATTTGCTGAATATGGAGATGTAAGTTCTTGTAAAATAATAACCGATAAATACAGCGGTAGAAGCAAAGGTTTTGGTTTTATTACTATGGACAATGACGATGATGCAAATACTGCAATTCAAGAACTTGGAGGCACAACCTTTAGGGATCGCGAACTGGTTGTAAATGAAGCAAAACCAAGAAAAGAATACTAAAAAACTAGGATACTACAATGGCTAAAGGTAAAGTAAAATGGTATAATGATGTCAAAGGTTTTGGCTTTATTATATCTGAAGCAGGAGAAGAAATATTTGTACATCGCACAAGTTTAGATAGTCCATTTAGCGGACTTGAAGACGGCGAAGATGTTGTTTTTGATATGAAAAAGGGTGAAAAGGGTTTAGTAGCCTTTAATGTGAAAACAGTAAATTAAAAAAAACGGTTTTTTACCGTAACCACTATAACTAATTAATAACAAAGAGTTTAAAATCAATGGGCAGATCACAAGAATCATTTAACAAAAAAGACGTTCGTAATAAAAAGGAAAAGAAAAGAAAAGAAAAAGAAAAGAAAAAACTGGCCAGGAAGGAAAATGAAAAGAAGAGTAGCCTGGACGATATGATTGCTTACGTTGATGAAAATGGTATGCTTACCTCGGAGCCACCAGATCCTACCAAAAAGAAAAAAATTAAAGCCGAAGATGTTCAATTAGGTGTTCCTAATAGAGATTCGGGTGAAGAAATGGATCCCATAAGAAAAGGTGTTGTTACCTTTTTCAATGATTCGAAGGGATATGGATTTATCAAAGACATGGAAACAAAAGAAAGTGTATTTGTTCATGTTAACAATGTACTTGAAGAAATAAAAGAGGATAATTTGGTAAGTTTTGAAGTTGAACATGGCCCAAAGGGCTTGACCGCAACTCAGGTTAAAATTATTAAGTAGTTTTATCAATTATCTGATATTACTAATCAAACAAATCCAATTGCTTTGTAGTATTGTAACCTTCCAATTTAAGTAGTTTTGATTTCACTGCAATTCCTCCGGCATAGCCAACAAGTTTGCCGTTACTTCCAATAATTCGATGACAAGGCACTATTATTGAAATAGCATTAGCTCCATTCGCAGCAGCAACTGCTCTTATTGCTTTTAGCTTATTCAAACTAGTTGACAGTCCTTGATAAGTATCTGTGTGACCATATTTCAATTTCATCAGTTGGTTCCAAACACTTTTTTGAAAATTGGTTCCCACCATCAATAGTGGTATATCAAATTCTTCCCTATTTCCACTGAAATATTCATTAAGTTGTGTTTTGGTTTGGTCAATAATATCAGAATTTTGTTCTTTGTATTGGGCTTGCAACCCCTGTTTAATTCGGTTATCAATTTTTGAGCGCATTTTTCGATATTGCCAATCACATAAACAAAGTTTATTATCGAAATCACCTAGCAACAACTCACCATATGCTGTTTTAAATGGTTCTATTTTAATAATATTTTCCATTCGAATCTATTCTAAAATGCTATTTGAAAACGCATCTGGAAAATATTTGCTTTCCCCAGGTTCTTCACATTTGAATATACATAGTTCATCATAACTTTAGTAGCAGGATTTAAATACCAGTTTAAACCAGTAGTTATATCACTCATTACTCCGCCATTTAAATCAGCATTGTCAAGATCAACATATGAGTATCTTAAAGCCAATTCGAATGCCCCAAACCCTCCATCTTTCCCAAGATTGTTTTTAGGTGCCACTCTATCAAAAAATGTTTTTGATTTAACATAATTCTTATGTTCACCTGTTATAAACCAACTTACGGATGCATAATAAGCATAAAATTTGTAACTCGAATTGGTAAGTGATGAAATTGTGGATGATGGCATTACAGTTGAACTGGTATATTCTGCTTCCACTGAAAAAGAATTATATATCAATAAAAATTCAGCATTGAATTCATTAATACTTGTAACATTATCAATTTTTAAATTTAAATACTTAGGAGCCAGATGTGCTTCGGGACGTAGTTTGAAATCTACCTCAGTATCATCATGATATTGATATGCATAAGAAGAACCAAGGTGCAACACTTTATAACCACTTTCAACATCATAAATGGGAAGTCCTGTTAATCTAAAATCCAGATTATATTTATTCCCTTGATATTTACCAGAGTTATCAGTTGGATAAAAATATCCCGCAAACCAAGATAAACGCTTATTGAGATGTTGATTAAATAACATCATCCCCAGGTTTCTATCGTTATCAAATGCATTCGCCAAAGGGCGCTCCATAAAAGTGATATTTTTTGAGCTTGTGAGCATAGATAACCCAAATGGTTCCTTGAAGTTTCCGACTCTAATATTACCTACAACAGGGATTTTAGCGAGTTGCAAATAGGCGTCTTTTATAACTGCTGTACCACCGGCAAAATCCATTTGGAACTTGAACTTTACATTTTTATAAATTGTACCTGATGTATAAATACGAGCGCGTCGAAATTCTACCCCATTATGCGCATCGAAAAGATTATTTAACGAATCGTCTTGACGAATAAACATAATATCAGCCTGTATACGCCCTCCCATTTTTATTTTAAAATCACCATCCTTGCTGTAGGCTTTAAGCCCATTATTCCAATATACGTTGAAATCTTTGTTGGTTTGGCCAAATATTTGGTCTCCAGTTAATATCAATACTACCAATAAAAAAATGTATTTCATTTGCATGGTTGTTTTATATCTATTGTTTTAATTACTAATGGTTTAGTTGAGCTCTTAAATAGATAGGGTTATGGTCGCTATATTCAAATTTTAAATCAATAACTTTGGTACTTATAGAACTTACGTTTGGTGATAACAAATAATAATCTAAACAAGTAGTTTCATTTTCACCGATAACAAATGGTTTATCATTACTTCTGTTTGTTGGAGCGCTTTCATCAAATATCCATTGCCAACCTTTGGGCATAAAGTCATTATTCATTTTTACCTGAGATGGTTTGAATCTATGCCCATTATAATTTTTTGATGGTTTGTAGCCAGGTGGATTTTGATTCCAATCGCCACCAGCAACAACATAATTCCCATTTGAATACTCATGTAGCATCACTTTTTTCAAAATTTCAAGTTCTTCTATTCGTAATATACTATCATAAACATAGGCAGAATTATGAGTGTTAATAATCACAAGATCATGCCCATTTTCAAGTGGATATCTGTTTAAAAGAAAACATCTATCCAAAAGAAAAAGCTTGTCTGGCCAAGATGCAATTAATGGATATGCATGTCTAACAGCCTCAGAAGGAGGGAAATCAGAAAAGGTCATTAACCCTGCTTCAACATAACCCATGGGGTCATTTACTGGTATTGGAACATACTGACACAGGTAATTTTTCGCAAAAACACCATAGCTTCCATCTTTGGTCGAAATTATTTCTTCAACCTCATTAACTTGATAACTACGCTTAGCTTTTATATCAATTTCCTGAACCAACCAAAAATCAACAGTATCATTATTTTTTATGAAGCCGAGTATGTTTGACAAATACTTTTCCATCAGATCTTTTGTTGGACGTACACCTTTTCCACCATCATAAAAGAAATCCATTTCTTTCCCTAACCCAGCATATCCTATGTTCCAATTAATAATAGAAAATGTATCTTTCTCAAGTTTTTCAACATTATCTTGTTTTTCAACAATAATTTCTATTGGTTGAGGTTGATAATCAGTAAGGCTTATATATACAATAAACCCTATAAATGATAATACCACAAACAATAGTACCCATGCAATAGTTCTTAGAATTCTTTTAATAATGACCATAATAATCCCAAATTTCCGGCAAATTAATAATTTTAACACACCAAATGATATTGTATGAAAAAAACATTTACAACCTTTATACTTATTGCTATTTCGCTTACATATTGCCTAGCCCAAAAAACGAATAATGAGAGTGACTCATTGGTTACAGCTATGCGATTGTACTATGATAGTATTGCTACCGTTAAGCGAATAGCTTTTTTGAAAACATTTGATAGTATTCCTGACGACACTTTGGGTGCATTTAATATGAGAGGAATGAACCTGAGTATTATTCCTGAAATAAGTAGATTGAATAATATCAACCGCTTGGATGCCTCAAGGAACAAACTAGAGAGAATTAGGGCCAAAGAATTGGATATTGACAGCTTGAGGAGTCTTAACCTAAGCGACAATAAACTAGTACGCATTAATTTTCCTAAGAATTCAAAAATTAAAAACCTCGACCTTTCTGGTAATAGTTTTAATAAGATTCCCCGATCGATTCGCAAACTAAAACATCTAACAAACCTTACTATTAGTCAACGCCAGGTAGCATCGTTGTCGAAGAGAAATCATAAAATAAAAAGAATACCCAGGTTTATCAAAAAAATGAAAAAACTAAAATCATTGGAGATAAACTTTAACGAACTAAAGTTTTCAAAACGTGATGTGAGAAGACTGTCAAATATTGAAGTATTGGTTGCCGCCGGAAATAATATTAATAAGTTACCAGAAAACATTAATTATCTGAAAAGCATAAAAAATTTAAACCTCTCGAAAAACAATATTCATTGCCTTCCTGCTAATTTTGTACTACTTGATAGTTTGAAGTCAGTAATCTTTTACAAGAACAATTTTGATGAGATTCCAGATGAAATAACATCATTGACAAACCTTAGAATTATTGATTTCTACTATAATAACATTAGTGAAATACCCATCGAAATTGGAAATATAACAACCCTTAAGATGCTTTTTTTAGCATATAATAATATTGAAGTGCTTCCTGATACAATGCGCTCACTAAAAAAACTACAGGCATTTTATATTCATGATAATAGGCTTGCTCAAATCCCTAATTGGATAACAGATCTGTCTGGTTTGAAGATTCTTGATATTAGTTATAATAAACTTATGTCGATCCCCGATATATCGAATATGCCTGAGCTTTATGAGATTGATATACAGGAAAATAACATTGATCATTTCCCATGGAAACTTATGGAAAAACCCAACTTAAAATTGCTGATCATTAAAGGAAATCCATTTATACTTGATGAAGATGAAGAGGATCAACTAAAAATTACATTACAAGAAAAACGAGCTGCAGGAATTGTTATTGTGGATTAAGAAAATATTTGTGATGAACTGATATCAACCTTATCCTCAAATCTAAGCATTGCATTTATTAATCTAATCTTTGAATATTTTCTTAAGTTTTCTGGTTTTACTCGTGAGGCCAATATTCTACCCTCACTTAATAATTTGGCTCTTTGTGTACCCTGTAGTAATGGCTTTGCTGGGGTTACCCAATTCTCACCATCAAAAAAAAGCAAATTAGCGAATGAGCTGTCTGTTAAAAAACCTTCCTTAACAATAATAATATCATCTGAATCGCCTTTTTTCGAATACAATTCATCAATTTTTTCTCGATTTAGATATTTATGATCATATTCAATATCATCACATTGCATCAATTTTAATGAATTGACCTTGCGAACCTTGTAAGGGATAAACTCCACTTTTCTAACTAAAGTGTTATAAATTATACGACATTTTTGAATGGAATCAGTTTTTGGTATTAATTGTTCTTTCAAAAGAGAAACAAGATCAATTTCATCATTTGAATGGAATAATTTCTGTCGCGAAGTATTCATCCTTTTCTGATGATAATCAATGTTCAAGGGTTCACCTTTTTCAATACGTATCGATTCTAATAATAGCATATAACGGGCGTTAGAGATTTATTAAAATCATAACAACTAAATTGGTATATAAATTTTATCTTTTAACTCCTGGTATTCTTCTTCAAGGTTGCTTTGCGAAGTTATACCACCTCCACTTTTGTATATTAGGCCGTCGGAAGATTGCTCGATATACCTAATCATAACTCCACTGTCAATATTTTCTCCGTCAAAAATACCACAAACCCCAGTGTAGTAACCACGATCATAGTTCTCCGAATCATTGATTATTTCAAGGGTTTTTCTTTTGGGAGCTCCGGAAATTGATCCTGCTGGCAACATACTGAACATCATATCTCCAATTCCATTCCTAAAATCATAGGGCAAATCACCAACAATTTCCGAACTCATCTGTAGTAAGCACCCCCTGTTAGTAATAACATCATCAATATATCTGAACTGCTCAACCCTTACATTCTTGGCAACAATACTTAAGTCATTACGAATAAGGTCCACAATTGTATAGTGTTCTGCCAGCTCTTTTTTACTTTGGAGAAGCTTCTCTCTGGCATTTGGTATTGAAGCATCAATTGTTCCTTTCATAGGAAATGAACTAATTCGCTGACCTTTAGTTTGTACAAAAATCTCCGGAGAAAAAACAACAAAAGTGTCTTTTAACCATAGTTTATATCTGGCATTAGTTAGGTTAAAAATATCCTTTAAACTAAGATTTGTACTAATACTACTGGGCATGGTTAGATTTAGCAAAAAGGAATCGCCATACTTGATATGTTTTTGAACTAAATCAAATGCTTTAGTATACCGATCTTTACATACCGGACTAGAACTAAATCTAATGTCCTCCTTGGTTTTTCTAAACTTGCCATTGTAATTTGAAACTCCATTTATTGAATAAAGCAGTCTATCTGGGTCTATCTCACTTATGGGTAGCACCATTGGTTTAACCATATCATAATCCAGAATAAATAAAAAAGGAATCCTTTTTTTACCCAATTCATTCATTCTTTTAATAATACTTTCAGAACCCATCTATAAAATTTTATCAAAAATACATATTTGATTCCATCCCATAAAAAAACAATCAAAATTTCACATTAACCTTTATTATAAACCATTAACATCTATTAACCAAATAATTAGCGTCCTTTACTATTAAATATATCACAAACCTCTAATCACATATTTATCATGAAAAAAAATTTACTGCTATTATTATTATTCGTTTCCTCTTTCGGTTTAACAGCTGTTAGTCAGGAAAACAAACTACCTAATCCGAACAAAAAGGAAATAGACCCCAACTTTGCAAGAGGGACCATGCAAATCGCCATCGAAGGACTCAATTTTGGTTGGGCCTATGGTAGAGTTACAAGTGGGGTTGGCGTTAGGTATGGATATTTCGTCAGGGATAATGGTTTGCTATTTCTTAATGGGGAGTTTTCATCCTACGGAAAAGGTATGGAACAATATCAAATTGGACTAGCCTATCGACAGTATTTTAACACAAAAAACATCAAACCCTATGTGCAGTTGGGCGCAAATATGGGTCGTGGTTTTTTTACAAATAGAGAGACACAAAATTTCCATAATATAACTGTTGGTGGTGGAGCAACATTTAAAGTTGGACGATTTGGTTTTGATATGGGTTTACAAATAAACATTTGGGATAAGGTTACTGTAGGACCCAGGGTTGGAGTGTCATATTCATTTTAATGATGAAACAACATTATAATGTATTAAGGAAGCAATCTCGTACTGTACTTTAATAGAGATTGCTTTGCATGCAATGACGAATAGTTAATGATATACCAAACGTCAATGCTCAAATACACTAACAAGTTGTTTGAAATAATAGCAACCTAAACACTACATTTGCAGAAACTTTTTTTGCATTGAGATTACTTATTATAGATAACTACGATTCGTTTACCTACAACCTTGTTCAATTGATTGAACAAGTAGGAAGTGATTATTTGTTAGTTAAAAATGATTGTATGGACAAAGTTGGCAATGATGAGTTTGATAAAATAATTATATCACCCGGACCTGGTATAGCTAAAGAAGCTGGCCAACTGCTGTGGTTTTTAAAAAAACACTACAAATCAAAGCCAATTCTTGGTATTTGTCTTGGCCATGAAGCAATTGCAGAATTATTTGGTGCCAAGCTATATCAAATGGAAAGCCCAATGCATGGCATTAAGAACATGGGTCATATAACCATTCGGGATGAGATCTTCAAAGAAATCCCTGATCAATTTAGTATTGGACATTATCATTCTTGGAACATAGATGAGTCAACGCTCCCAAAAGAATTGGAGATTATTGTACGTGATGAAAACAACCTAAATATGGCCATTAGGCATACTCAGTATAATATTATTGGAGTACAATTTCACCCTGAATCGATAATGACAGATTATGGATATGAAATAATTAGAAACTGGTTATTACAATAATGAACTATTTCATACGTGATAACTGGAGCGAAATGGCAATAAAGTAAACGCCATAAAAGATGAAAATTAAAGTCATAACCCATGTAAGCATCGCAGCCTCCACAGTAGGATTATAGCTTACCCATATTCCCCCAATGGTTATCAAAACACCCAATAACATATCAATAATTCCTCCTGGGGCATTACCGCTTTGCAATCGAATTCCATTAAAAAACGTTGATATTCCAACAAATATCATCCAAAAGCCAAAAATGATTGGTAGCATTTGAGCTGTTATTGCAGGATGTGAAAGGAATATTATACCGATAACTATATTAATAATTCCACTAAACAATCGCCACTGCCAATTACTTAGTATTCCTTTGGCCGATAATGCAAATCCCAGCTGAAAAATACCCCCTATTAGTGAAGCCCATCCAATAAAAAAAGCAAGACCCAATATTGATTCAGTAGGATGCATCATTATTTTACCTGCAAGTACTAAAAAAATAATTCCCGTTAGTAGTAGTAACCACCAATTTGTTTTAATTCTAGTTGCCATTGTGATTGTATTTAAGTTCGAAAAAAGTATATAAGTAAGATAATGGAGTGGCATCACTAGTTCTTCGACTCGATTTTCACCACTCCACCATTCAAAATTGCTACATCATTGCAACTGCCTCTATTTCTACCATTACACTAAGTGGTAGCTCTTTAACAGCAAATGCAGCACGGGCAGGAGGATCAGTTGCAAAATAAGTTCCATAAACAGCATTCATTTCTGCGAACAAAGACATATCGTTAAGGAAAATTGTACATTTAAGTATTTTTGAGAGATCGTCTCCAAAACCGGCAGCAGTAATAATAGCTTGTATGTTTTTCATAACCATTTCAGTTTGCTCTGAAACACCACCTTCAACAATTTTTCCTGTGGTGGGATCAACAGGGATTTGTCCTGAAATAAAAAGCATTCCATTTTGCTCAACTGCCTGGCTATATGGGCCAATGGGTGCAGGAGCATCTTCTGTAAAAATAATACGTTTCATATGTATCAACTTAAATTTGCAATTGGGTAATTACTATAAATATTTCCTCAAATTTAGTAAAATCATATTACTCATAAACCATATCTTTACATCAAATTAATTAAAAAGATTAATAATGTACAATCCTCCTGATTATTACCTTGTTGATGAGCTCTTAAGTGATGAACATAAAATTGTAAGAGATGCGGTAAGAGAATGGGTAAATCGCTCAGTTATTCCAATAATTGATGATGCCGCTCAGAATCATATATTTCCACAACAATTAATTAAAGAAATGGGTGAAATCGGTGCGTTCGGACCATATATACCTGAAAAGTATGGTGGAGCCGGAATGGATCAGGTTGCATACGGTGTAATTATGACTGAGCTTGAAAGAGGTGATAGTGCAATACGTTCGGCAGCCTCTGTACAAACTTCACTGGTTATGTACCCCATTTACGAGTTTGGTAGCGAAGAACAAAGAATGAAATACTTACCCGGACTTGCCAGCGGTGATCTCATTGGTTGTTTTGGATTGACAGAACCAAATCATGGGTCTGATCCTGGAGGAATGCTTACTAAATATGAGGACAAGGGAGATCATTTTCTACTTAATGGCAGTAAAATGTGGATTACCAATTCTCCTGTTGCTGATGTTGCTGTTGTTTGGGCAAAGGATGAAAAAGGTGTTGTTAGAGGGTTAATTGTTGAAAAAGGAATGGAAGGTTTATCAGCTCCTGAAACCCTTAAAAAATGGTCGTTAAGAGCTTCACTCACTGGTGAATTGGTTTTTGATAATGTAAAAGTTCCGAAAGAAAACCTATTACCAAATGTTAAAGGGTTAAAAGGTCCTTTAAAATGTTTAAATTCTGCCAGATATGGCATTGCATGGGGAGCAATTGGAGCAGCCATGGATTGCTATGATACTGCCTTAAGATATTCATTAGATAGGAAGCAGTTTGACAAACCAATTGCATCATTTCAGCTTCAACAAAAGAAGCTTGCAGAAATACTAACTGAAATAACCAAAGCTCAGCTATTGGCATGGCGTGTTGGAACCTTAAGAAATGAGAATAGGGCAACACCTGCTCAGATTTCCATGGCGAAACGCAACAATGTTGATATGGCATTGACCGTAGCTCGCGAAAGCAGGCAAATACTTGGGGCAATGGGAATAACTGGTGATTTCCCAATTATGCGACATATGATGAATCTCGAATCAGTAATTACCTATGAAGGGACCCATGATATACATTTGCTTATAACAGGGTTTGATGTTACTGGGATTGCTGCGTTTGAGTAAGAATTATTTCAAGATAGCATTGTTAGAATACTCATTGTTACAAAATTGATGTACGTTAGATTTCTTTTGTCTGTTGCATACTACTCAATCAGAAGGTATTTCTTCTTCCCAACTATCAAACAAAAGATGCATTCTAATAAGTAATCTGTTATTTTTGTTTTGTAAAACCGGATACTTATATGAATCTGAAAAAACCTTTCATATTACAGATGTTGATTATGATTGTTATGTCGCTTTCAATAATTCTTGATTGCAAGGCTCAATCGGTTAATGAAACTATTAAGGACTATACACAGAAATGTAACTACTATTGGCGTGTTGATTTAGATAGCGCTATTTACTTTGGGCATAAGGCAGTTAATCTGGCAAATGATAATGAGTTACAAAATGATGAAGCAGCAAAAGCAAATATGTTCCTCGGAGTATCATTTTTTTATCAAGGAGATTATGATACAGCCATTACATATATTGAAAAGGGTTTGGGAATTTCTGAAGAAATTGAATCCATTTGGGGACAAGGTTTTGCCAACAATATGCTAACCATCCTAATGAGGAAAAAAGATGATTTTGAAAAATCGATTGACTTTGGAAATAAAACCATTGAACTCAGAAAAATTACCAAAGACACATTTAATCTTGCAGGTGCGCACAACAATCTAGCTTCCACCTACAAAGCTATGGGTGATTACTCGAAAGCAATTGAAAATCTTTCCATTTCGTTAAATCTACATCTAAAAACAAATGATACCATTGGTATTATCATGGGACATGGTAACATTGCAGACTTATATCTGGAAATGCAGTATGTTGATTTGGCCAAGGAGCACATTGATAAAGCGATAATACTATCAAAAGATGGTACTTTGGAAAGTGCAGACAACTTCTTGATACTTGGGGATATTTTCCACACAAACTATAACAAACCAGATACTGCTTTGGCATTGTACAAAAATGCTCTGGCAATTTATGCTAACATTGGCATTGATGATGGTGTGGCTGTTGCCAATGAAAATATTGGAAGTACCCTTCTTGATCTACATGATTATGAAAATGCGCTTGATCATCTTAGACTGGCAAAGAACATCTATCAAGATCTAGATGATATATCTCAAATTGCACATGTTGATATGTCAATTGGAAATTACTATCAACAAACTAAGAACTACGATTCAGCCACATATTATCTGGATAATGCTCTAAAATTGGCTCGCAAAACCAATAGGTCTAAAGTTATAAGAGAAAGTTTGGGATTACTTTATATACTAAATAAAGAAGAAAATAAACCATCAATAAGTTTGGATTACCTTGAGCAATTCAAAAATTTCTCTGATAGTATTAATACAAGTACCACTTATGAAAAAATGGCATCTCTTGAGGCTAAATACAAAACTGCCGAAAAAGAAAATACAATTATTCAGATGAAGTATAAGGAAGCTCAAAATGAGTGGAAACAAAAACTATTATCCATTGTAATAGTTTCCATTTTGATTCTGGTATTTATAATTGCTATTGCCATTTTTATCAAACGTAAAAAGGAAATAGAAATAGCCAAACAAAAGCAGCAGCTATTAATAAGTCAGAAAAAACTCGCAGAAACTGAAATTGAAAAACAAAAACTGGTTCAGGTTGAAATGGCCAATGATATTGAGCATAAGACAAAGCAGCTTAGTTCCCATGCATTGCATATGATGCAAAAAAGCAAGATGCTTCAAGAAGTAAAGGAAAACCTTGATGAATCTATTAAAAATGCTAACTCTGAAAACAAACAAGATTTAAGGAAAATCAGCAGACTTATTGATCAAAACCTAAAGACAGAAAAGGAATGGGAATTGTTTAAAATGTATTTTGAACAGGTAAATAATAATTTCTATTCAAAATTAAAAGAACGAAATCCAGATCTTAGTCAAACCGATATTAGAATGTGTTCGCTTATAAAACTTGGATTAAATCTAAAGGAAACTGCATCTGTGCTAAATGTTGCACCTAATACCGTAAAAAATGCCCGATATCGTGTTAAACAAAAACTTGGTTTAGGTGCTGATGATGCGTTGAGTGAGTTTATTGAAGGTTTGTAATTGTTTTATAATACTGAAATTAAAGCTTAGTACTTTGTTTCGAGATTCTTTATTCTGATAAATCACGATCAACTTTTGTTGTTTTAATTGAATCATTCAATGATGAATTTACCACTTCGCCACAGGCACCTATTACAGACCTAAATACATTACCCTCATAAGCTCTGAAACCAGGTTTTAAATCTATATAGTCTCCAGCCTGATAATGAACATCCGATCCATAGCCTCCTTGAATTTCTCGAGTGGAATTAATATAACCTGAAGCTTCATAATGCTGTATTCCTGTATAACTGGGGTTGCTTGGGTCATTTGCTGAAGTAAGATTATAGCTGGTAATACAACCAGAGTATAGACTTGATCTCCATAATCCTCTTCCATAAGTTCCTGCATAAATATAATTTTCATTTGTATTTATCTCCAATTCGTTAACTATTACCGGCGGTAAGCCATTGCTAAAATACTCCCAATCTGAATCAAGTTTTTTATAAAAGACACCCAGGTCGGTACCAACATAAACTGAAGTATTATCATCAGGATCAAAGGCAACACAATTTACCGGCACATTTTCCATGTTATTGCTTACATTTTGCCATACTCCTCCATAATTCCATGTTTCAAATACTTTATCACCGTCAATATATCCTCCAAAAGTTACAATCATATGGTTGCTACTAATTGGATCGATGGCAATATCAGAAATAGTATATTGACTTACTGGTAAGTTCCCCGTAATATTTGTCCATACGTCATCATAAGGATCAAATAAGACTTCTGTCATCCATAACGAATCACTGGTATTATTACTTTCATATCCATATGTAGATGCAATTAATAAGTTATCGTTAGATTGAGAAAGATCCAGATTAGTTATATGCGAATTAATTGGAAGACTTTTGGTAAATGAGCCTCCTGCGATCCTTATAACATGTACATAACCAACAGCTGAAGTTATTAGTCGATCAGAAAAGTAATATTTATATATAAGAGGGTTATTAAAAAGCTTTGTAACATTGTCACCAGGTATAATAGTTGCGAACGAATTTCCTCCATCAGTTGACATCCTGACCTCTCCATCTTGTAATGAACTATATACGGTATCAGAATTAGTTGGTTGTATAATACTCTCAAACCCATCTCCGCCCAAAACATGATCTACAGTTGTGCTTCCTGAATATTTATTGGTACCATTATCCTGAGTTCCTAGATATACAAGATTGGTATTTGAGTTTGTAATTCCAATTTTATGTGCTTGCATAATTCCAAGACCTTGTGAAAGATCAGTCCAGGTGTTGCCTCCATCCGCAGTTTTAAAAATTCCTCCATCACAACCAGTATATAATACATTGCCGTTAAAAATCAATTCGTGAATGTCAGCATGTACATATTCATGCCTATGCCAGTTTTCTCTCCAATGAGTTGAAATTTCCCAGTTATCACCACCATCTGTTGATTCCCAAATATTTATTCCTCCAACAAAAATATTATCTTCATCAGTTTGGGAAACTTCAATTGCAAGATCGTAATGTGCTTGTGTACTAGTGAGAAGACCAGAAGTATCATATGCAAGAATATTTGGATAATCAGTATGCAAAACCCAATTATTTGCATGATTACCACTAACTAATAGTCCCCTGTAACCATCTTTTTCACCAAGTACAGCATAAACTTTACTTGTGTTGGCTGGTGTAACTGCCAACTCGATTCTAGGCTTGTTATCCAAATTAGGTAGGTTTATATTGAAATTCCAAACGCTTCCTCCATTTGATGATGTAAATATTGAGTCGCCCATTGATGCATAAACTGTATCTGGGTTAGAGGGGCAGAATTCTATATCATAGAATAATCCATTCTGGACATGTTGCCAGATATCACCACCATCATCGGTACGATAGATACCATTTGAAGTAGTAGCAATAAGGATTTCGCTATTTAATGAATTCATTTTTAGCTCAGTGCCATAAATCAGGTCATCCCTACCAAATGTTAGTCCTGTTTGAGCCCAGGATGATCCTCCATCAGTTGTTTTTAATACTCCAATACTTGCCAAATCATCTGAATCACCATCTCCTGTTAATATGTATATTGTATTGGGATTTGTATGGCTAACAGCGATACCAGAAATTGCCAGGTTTGGCATCCCATCAGTAATCACTATCCATGAAGATCCTCCATCTTGAGTTTTCCATAATCCTCCACCAGAAGCTCCGGCATAGAATATATTTGGATCTGAAGGATGAAAAGCAATTTCGTTTATTCTTCCGTTTCCAGGATTCCATCCACTTGTATTTGTCCATGTATCAATACCCAACTCAGTCCAATAACCATGTGTTCTAGAATTGTTTGATTGTTGAACTTTTTTGATGTTTTCGTAGGCAGCAAATGCCATGGCACAGGTATTTAGTCTATGTCCGTTTTCATCTAGTCTATTCTCAACAAATTGTTCCCACCTTTTAAACTGTTTATAGCCGGTTCCCTTTCCTTTATCCTTGTCTTTGTATTGGTTCTCGACTTCCTTTACAATATTGTTGAAATCTTTTCTATTGTTAGTATGCTGAGCAATAACAGTAATAAACAAGAAGGAAAAAAGTATAGTTATGTATATATTTTTCATATCAATCTATTTATTGATTTTTCTTTAACTCATCAATCTGCTTTTGCTGCTCAATGATGTAAAGAGTTAATTCTTCAATCTTTTCCATCATCAAACGTTGAGTTTCTCCAACCTCAAGACCAGACTTTTCAATTTCACTTGCGGCAGGAATATTTGGTAAATGTCCTTTTTCGTTTATATAAGTTTCAACATCCAGGATAGGCATCAGGTTATAATCATTTGAAAAAACATAATCAGGCCAATCGGCTAATAGATTTACTCGAAGCTCTTCACATATTACTTTTCCGTCAACTGAAAGTTTATATCCACTTGCAAATTCTGACCCTATGGCCACATCACCATTATCACGTTTTACCAATAAATGAGGACCATTATAAGTGGCACTTGATTTGCCCCATAATTCCATTTCATTACCTGCTCCATCATACATCCAATACATTCCATAAGTAGCATTATGATCCTCGGCCAATAATATCATTGAACTATCACCACTCCCTACTACTTTTGGTGTTATATATAATGATGATAATGAATTAGCAATACTATGCACTTGTAATTCTACCATTGGAGTTTTTGTTCCAATACCAACATCACCCATAAACCCTAATGAACTCAGATCGAAATCTCCATAAATAAGAGGATCTGAACTACTGCTATTTTGGATATAAAGCTTATTATCTCCTTCTTCGTTATATCCAGCTTCATAACCAACAAAAACATTCCCGCTTTTCGCATTTTCTGAGCCACCTCTTCCGGCGCGATATCCAATCATAACATTATTATCACCTCCATCAATATAATAGCCAGCACCATATCCTAGTACAACATTATTCTCTCCTGTTGTGTTTTTATGCATTGAATATGAGCCAATTGAAGTATTATAATGTCCCATTGTGTTTTCTTTAGAAGATTCATAGCCTATGGATACATTTTGAACACCATTGGTTAAATTATAAAGAGTACTGGAGCCAATAGCTATATTATGATTTCCGTGTATGCTACTAAAAAGGGCATCAGAACCAATAGCAACGTTTTTATATCCAGAAGTATTATTCTTACCAGCATCATGACCTAAAAACACATTGTTGTTATCTGATAAATCATCGTTCAGACCAGCATTCTCACCTATAAAAATGGAATTTCCGGTATTTGATATATTGATTATTCCATCATCAAAAGTCCAATAAACTGTTCCCCCTGTTGCTATGTGAATTTCATCTGGATCAGCTCCAAGGTCCGTATCTATGTATGTATCATAGTCATCATCACGAATCTGGCTAATCGTTCCTGATTGCATATACACAAACTCCGAGCCATCCCAAAAATAAATTGTCTTTGCATTGCTATTATAAATAATCATACCCTTATGTGAGTTATCTAGCTTTCCACCCAACACATTCATTTGAACATGTGACATTCTTGGAATTAACAATCCTGTTGTATCCGATTTTAAATCTAACAATGTATGAGTTGTTGGTTCTGAACCATCATAGTTTATTGCTACTTGGGCGGTTAAATATGTAACTTGAAATGTTACAATAATCATAATAGTTACTATTCTTTTCATTCTATAAATTTTTACTGATACATCTACTTTCTATGGTTCAAACTAATCCATATAACTAGCTATTACTGATTCGTTTTCTTTGTTTTATTAACTACTTCTTCAACTTTCATAGTGGATAAAACCACCTCACCACAACCTGCAGAAACAGTTCTAAATTCATTTCCGCCTTTCACCTCAAACCCTGGTTTTAAGTCAACAAAAACACCTGCCTGATAATGTACATCCGTTCCAAGACCTCCCTGAATTTCGCGTGTTGAAACAATATTATTTGATGCTTCATAATACTGCACCCCAGTATAGTCAGGATTACTTGGATCATTACCTGAAGTTAGATTGTAATTTGACGGGCAATTGGAATAAATGGGTGATTTCCATATACCTCGACCATATGTTCCTGCATATAATAAATCATCGTTTGTGTTAATTTCAAGTTCTGTTATTATTATGGCAGGTAACCCATTGCTGAAGTAAGTCCAATTAGTACTACCTGCCTTATAATAAAACACGCCTACATCAGTACCAATATAAAATGAGCTATCAATTTCCGGATCAAATACTGTACAATTGACTGGAATGTTTTCCAAATCATAACTTATGTTATTCCAGCTGGCACCATTATTCCAGGTTTCAAATACTTTAAACCCATCGGAATATCCACTGAAAACAACCACAATATGGTTAACATTATTCGGATCAATTGCCGAATTTTTAATTGTTCTGTTATTAACGGGCAGGTTTGAGGTAATATTAGTCCATGAAGGATTTGCTGCATATATATTATCGGTTATCCATAACGAATCCTGAGAACCATAGCTAGTTGATCCTGATACACATACAAGCATTACCTGATCATTTGTTGATGACATTTGAATAAACCTGATATTATTTGCTGAGTCTTGTGGTACGGGTCGTACTCCTATTAAACTTCCAGCAAGATCATAATACTTAATATTCATTTCCTCTGGTAAAAACAATCTGTTTTCCAGAATTGGGCGTAATATCAATGAGTTATTAAAACTTTTTGTTGCTTTGTTTTCGGGAACAAGCATTGTAAATGAATATCCTCCATCTATTGATTTTTCCACAGCTCCATATTGGGCAGATGTAAAAATGGTGTTATTATCAGAACTACTGAATATACACTCAAATCCATCAGCACCACGAACATGGTCAACAGTATAGGTTCCTGAATATTTGTTCGACCCATTATCCTGAGTACCAAGTAACACAAGGTTAGTGTTTGAGTGGCTGATTCCAATTTTGTGTGGCTGCATTATTCTTAAGCCATCAGATAAGTCAGTCCAATAGGTACCAACTGTTGTAGTTGAATAAATCCCTCCATCAGTACCTGCAAACAGCTCAGAACCACGGAAGATAAGCTCATGAATATCACCATGAACATATTCACTATGAGGATCTTCATCAATGGACCATGATATTCTTGACCAATTATCTCCCTCATCATCAGATTTCCATATGTTTATTCCTCCAACAAAAATCTGATCTTCATCATATGGAGAAACATCAATTGCAAGATCGTATTTAGATTGGGATTTTGTGTCATTTCCATTTATATCATATCCAAGGATATTTGGCCCATTCGGATTATAATGTCTTTGCCATGTATCGCCTCTGTCAGAGCTAATCCAAACCCCACGATAAGCAGCCGAATCACCAAGTACAGCATAAACCTTGTTGGGGTTTGCAATCGTTACGGCAAGTTCTATCCTACTGGCGCTATAAGCAATACTCTCCAGGTCATGAACTTTTTTCCAGTTATCACCACCATCAACAGATCTCATTATACTATCAGGTGTTGATGCATATACAGTATCTGGATTGGAAGGATTATATTCTATATCGAAATAATAGTTATAACTTTTTAGAGGCCACGTTTCACCACCATTATCAGTTTTATAAATTCCATGAGATGTGGCAGCAATAATCTCATTGCTATTGTTAGGGTTCATCTTTAGCTCAAAGGGTCTCTTACGTTCCCAGGGACCAAATTCAAGACCGGTTTTAGACCATGTACTACCTCCATCTGTTGATTTCAGAACACCAATGGTAGATAATGCACCTGAATCACCATCTCCAGTAAGTATATAAATATGATCATGATTAGTATGACTAATTGCAATACCAGATATGCCAATATTTGGCAAACCATCTGTAAGAGGAATCCAGGAACTAGCATTATCGGTTGTTTTCCAAAGGCCTCCTGTTGCAGCTCCAACATAAAAAACATCTATCCCTGTTGAAGGGAAAGCGATTTCATTTAATCTACCGTTTCCAGGATTCCATCCTCCAATATTTCCGTCAGCATTTTTGTCGTTTGCCCATGAATCAGGGCCAAGTTCGGTCCAAAAACCATTTGTTCTCGTGTTCGTATGATTGTCTTTTTTCTTAATACTTTCTAGAGCCAACCATGACATGGCCGTATTATTAACTATTTCTCCATTCTCATCAAGCCTGTATTGTATAAAATCTTCCCATCTCTTAAACTGCTTGTAACCACTCCCTTTTCCTTTATAACCATTGGCAAACCTTTTCTCTGTTTTTAAAACAATACCATTGAAATCATTACTCTCGGATAAGGTACTTTGACCATATACATATACGGCAAACAAAAACCCAAATATTAATAATAAGTATCTCATTGCTCAATTGTGCTTTTTATTTCATTTTCAAGAGCTTTTATTCTTTCATCTTGTTGAATAATATATAATGAAAGCTCTTCAATTTTTTCCATCATCAACTTTTGCATTACACCCAGCTCTATTCCTAATTCTTCCACTTCAGAAGCTGGTGGAATATTTGGTAGATGGCCTTTTTCGTCAATATACTTACGTAAATTATCAATAGGCATTAGATCGTACTCATCAGTAAAAACATAGTCAGGCCAGTTGGATTGCATACTAACTCTTATTTCTTCACAGATAACTTTTCCTTCAACAGATAACTTATAATCATCAGCGAAATTCCGTCCCCCTATGGCTATATTACCTGAATTTCTATCCACAAGTAAATGTGGACCATAGTTACCATATCCAGTTACACCATAGAGTCCCAAATCATTATTTTGTCCATCATACATAAAATACATCCCTGTACTAGCATCATCATCTTCTGCAAAAAATATTGAAGAAGAATCACCTGTAGAACCTGCAGGGGTTAGATAAAGCATGTTGTTTGAATTTTCACTGTTATGAAAATGATACCTAAACAAGGGGGTAGATGTTCCAAACCCAATATCTCCATCTCTGGAAATTGTAAAATGCGAACCCATTGTATCAGTACTTGTTTTACCTAAAAAATATAATCTGTTATCGCCTCCATCATATTTTATGGACATACCGTATGAAAAATCATCATCCTCAGCCAAGAGTAATTCTGAATCGTTATTTGCTGTTCCCTGAGGGGCTATTAGTACACTTGACAATACTGATGAACCAAGAACATGAAGACTTTGTTGGGGATCCTCTGTTCCAATTCCAACCATCCCGTTAAACCCAAGTTTTTGTGTGCTAAAATCACCATATATCAAAGGTGATGTTGTTTCAGAATTATGGATATATAATTTGTTACTCCCGGTTTCTGAATAACCAGCTTTGTACCCTATAAAGATATTCCCGCTTTTATTATCGCCAGTTGTACCATATCCGGCTTTGAAACCAACTGTTACATTGTTTGAACCATTGTTATAATAATTGGCAGCATAACCCATGCTTACATTGTTTTCCCCATTGGTATTTGACAATGAAGAATATGTACCAATAGCAGAATTGAAGTTTCCTGTACTGTTTTTTCCCAGTGAGTAATACCCCATACTAGTATTATGATGTCCGGTTGTATTGAAATACATTGAACTACTTCCAAAACCACTATTATTGTAACCGGTTGTATTGTTTAGCATTGCTTTGGAACCAACAGCAGTATTCAAAGTTGCCTGAATGCTTGTGGGAGAATTGTTACCATTATAATATAAAGCAGAATCACCAATGGCTACAAGATTGCTTTTTTCAGTGTTAAAATAAAGAGCATTATTTCCCATGGCTGTGTTTGACGACCCCGATGCATTTCTATATGAACTTTTGTATCCAATGGCAGTGTTGTTATTACCTGTTTCGTTCCAGTATAAAGTTTTAATACCAATGCCTGTATTTCTATTGTCTCCATTATCTAGCGTACCAGTTGTAGTTCCTAAATACAGATTTGAATTATCAGTAATACCATCTAATAGTCCGTTGATTTCAGAAGCTGCTGCATTATCTTCCCAACTTGCTAACCCATCTGCATCTGATGTTAGAACTTTACCAGATCCTGGAGATCCTCCAGTAATTTTTATTGATCCGTTAAAATATAATTCACCGGCTGAAAAATCTCCACCAATCAATGGTGTTGTAGTACTAGAGTTACTTATATAAAGCTTATTATCACTGGTTTCGTTATATCCTGCCATGTACCCAAGAAATACATTACCTGTTTTATTGTGGTTTGTGGATCCAGCTCCTGCCCAATATCCTATTATTGTGTTATTGTTACCTTCCTGGTTGTAATAATTTGCTCTTCTCCCAATAGCTGTATTTCTACTTCCTGTTGTATTTCTATACATACCATCACTACCTAAAACTGTATTATGTGACCCAGAAGTATTTAATTTAAGAGAATAAACCCCGAGTGAGGAATTATAGTTATTTCCATCGTCATTTGTTCCAGAACCATTGCCCATGAAAACACTTGCTCCATCAGATTTAGCATCTAATAATCCATCTATATCCAGATTACCATCAACAATAAGTTCAACCCAGTCTGATTGTGTATTGTTATAATACCAAAAACTCTGGGTATTAGTATCATAAACTAACAATCCACTTTGTGGAGCTAGGATATCATTACGCTGGACTGTAGTTACCCTTGGAATCAGTATCCCTTTATCAGTACTTGTTATATCAAGCATTGCCGAAGGATCTGGTTCACTGCCTGTAGTATTGATAGCCACCTGTGCAAAAGCACTTATGACTGTTAACACTATTACTGTCAAGACTAAAATTAACTGTTTCATAATTATATACTTATCATTTGTGTTTGTCATTCTGAACGAAGTGAAGAATCTAATCCGGTTGTTGAAAGAGATTCTTCGCTATGCTCAGAATGAAAGTGATACAATGTTATTAATCAATCGAATACCTGTAAACTAAATTGCCTTTACCACACAGTATCCCAAAATCCTGCCCCAGGAAAAACACATTGCTCATTCCGTATTTTCCTCTGGTATCGATCAGAGGTTTCCAGGTATGGCCACCATCCTGTGTTTTGTAAAGTTTAGCTTCAAAATCATCACTCCAGTCTTTAACTGTAGCATACCCAATATCCTGACTCGTGAAATAAACCGAGCTGAATTCAGGAACACCTGTAAGTCCAACTTTAGTCCAATTACCACCCATGTTATTTGAGATAAGTACAATTGCTCCGTCGGCATCACCTCCCACTATCCATATATTTGTTTCATCAGGCATATAGGCATCATTTAGAGTTGCATTAGATGTTACTACATTAAAATCCTCACCCTCCCAGGATACACCGCCGTCAGTAGTTGTCATAAAGTATGATTTATCGGTATTATCCTCATCAAATACATTATATAATACACCATTATTTCCATTCATTACAATATTTGGAGCAGCACCATATTCATTTGGATATGGTACATCGAAATGTCCCAATGGAGTATGATCGGCCATGTTTACACGATGAATTCTAAAGAAATAAGGAATCCCTTCATCTTTACCTACGCCAATAATTTCTCCGTTGCTGTTTGTTGCAAAATCAAATACTTCGTTCCATTGAAATGAAGGACGGTCATAGGGCCCGTAAACCAACTCCGACAAATAATGACCACCATCATCAGTGTACATAACCTCACCATCTCCATCAAGGAAAATACCTTCGTTATCGTTAAACATTGTCATCTTTTTCAATGGAATTGATGATGAGTAAATTTCCTGCCATGAAACACCTGCATCTGAACTATGAAGAAGCATACCAAGTCCGGGGCCATCAACGGTCATCCAACCGTTTGTTGTACTATTGAAAAACAAGTCGTTTGCATTGGTGTTATCTTTTAATCCAAGTGAAGATAAATCTATATGATCCCACATGGGAGTTACCAGGTTAATGTGAATAAAATCGCTTGCTATTTCAACACCATTAATTTTGGAACTCACTGATATAACCGGCCTTGGATCAGAAACTCCTTCTGTATCCCAAACATATTCAAAGGGGGCCTCGGTATCTGTATAAACAGTATTGTAATCAATAATAAATTCCACTTCGTCCGGGGTTTCTCCGGTATAAGAGGCTGTAATATTTATAAGGTCTCCAATGAGATATGATTGATCGTCAACTGGAGTAGCAATATAGATTTCATTTCCAAAAGGTTCATTATCAAGATGCAGTACAGTTTCTTCAAAAAGCCAGAAAGAACCAGGTGTCCAGCTATCACTAAAGCCTATCAAATCAATTTTTATACCTACCTGTGCCCTTGATCCGACTATTAAATCGAGATTCCAGTTTTGTGTGCCTGTTACCAGAGAAGCTTCAACTTTTGCAGCACCTGAAATATTTGCCATCGGCCCGGCTATTCCGTATAAAAGAAGGGCTACTTCTGGGCCTACATGAGCTTCAAAATTTGCCCCTGCTGTAAGATTAGGAGCAGCATAGTCAGTGTCGAAGGTTTTTGAAGCTATTCTACTCCAATCATTTTCATCGGTATATTTAACACCCAGTCTGCCATTGAAGCTTTCGCTCACGGTGGCAGTATAAACGGCTGTGATAGTACCATTCATTTCAAGGAAAAGTTCAATTTGCGGAACAAAAACAACAGGTACTGGCCCCACCATAAATGTCCATGGTGTAAAGTAGAACTTACCCAATGAGATATCTTTATTAATTCCTGCACCAGCCTCGGAAACACACATAACCGATGCACTTTGCTCAACCTGAACACCTGATTCAAACATTTTTACGAAAACTCTCGGATAAGGCAGCACCTCCCAATCCCAGTCGAAATCAAAGAAAAAATCAATGTCAAGATCAGTATATCCTGAAATAGTTATACTCCCATTTTCATTTTCAAATGTATGATCATAATCAAGTGAAAAGACAGAAAAGTCAGTGTTTTTATGGTTTTTAAGAGTAACACCTTTGGCAAGTTCATATCGTTCCAAATGTGCCATGGTAAGGCTGCCGGTTTTAAAGTCGATACTACCTTTTTTTACGGCTTCGGTAAGAGAAGCCATTTCGGTAGTAACAGTTGTTTCTCCATTTTTTTGTACTGATATGGAAGTAACCTTACGGAGATAACCATAGGGTGCTTTATCAGATGTACTATCGACCAGAATATCCCCAACAGCTAGCTCATCAATTACAGTTGAGCTACCATTAAATATAAAGGTGAAATCTGATGTGTCGATTGATTGAATTGCCTGACGGGTTTGCTCGTCTACAACTTTAGTAATATCAGCTACTATAATATCACCTGTTGGAGTAGGTTCTGGTTGTGGTTCTTCAGTTTCTTTTTTGCACCCGACAACAGCTAGTATTGCCAATGCTATCAGTATTGTAAGTAGTTTTTTCATTTCATATATGTTTTTAGTTTGCTGTCATTTCGAACAGAGGTAGAAATCTCCTGATTGATTGGTGTTTACTTTGGAGAAATCTTGTTGATATGCTTCCCTCGATTTGACACGGAATCTATTATTTTTCCAATATCAATTTTTCAAGTATTTCCAATCGGGTTTTTAGATCAGAATTCTCTTTTTCTAATTTATTAATTTGTTCTTGCTGTTCCTGCATTCCTTTTACAAGAGGAACTACAAATTCAGCATAGGAAAGCCCATAAAGATCATTTTCATTTTTTGGTTTTTGCACACCACTAAAATCATAATTCACTTTATTTGCAGCCTTTTCAACTTCCTGAGCAATAAACCCTGTTTTTCTAACCTTTTCAATATCATATTTATGCGGTATATCAGATGGTGTTTCTATTCCAAGTATTTGGTTTTCTTTATCAATATTTAGGTTATAGGTAACTGGTCGTAGATTCATTATGAAATTTAGCCCGGCAATACACTCTTCTATGTTTTCCTTTATTCTGCCATCGGAGTAAGTTGTAAAATTCACCTGGCCTTTTATTTCAGTTACACTTGTATTTCCAAGGTGAATTTGGTTGTTTCCATTTACAGCTGCATTGTAACCAATTGCAGTTGAGTTAGAATAATTACCACTTGTTATTGCATTGTAACCAATTGCTGTATTCCCGTCACCGGTTGTGTTGGCATCAAGTGTCCCATATCCAATAGCTGTATTGTAATTTCCTTCTGTATTCTCTCCAAGACTACCATGGCCCATTGCAGTATTACGAGTGCCAACAGTGTTCTCATCAAGCGTTTTGTAACCATAGGCATTATTATATGTTCCTGAAGTGTTTAATTTCAGGGATTCGTATCCCATTCCGGTATTATAACCACCTGTATTATTTATTCCAGAATTTGCTCCGACAAAAAGCTTTGAACCACCATTATGTATTACATCTGTTAAATCGTTTAGTGATGAGGCATAAGTAGTTGGCATTTCCCATATGGCATCACCATCAGCATCTGATGTTAGTACTTTTCCGGTTCCCGGAGAGCCACCGGTTATTTTGATTGTCCCATTGATGTCAACTCTATCTGATGAAAAATCGCCACCTATCAATGGTGATGATGAATTTGAATTCTCTATATATAGTTTATTGTTTCCCAACTCATTTTGGCCAGCTTTATAACCAATAAACACATTTCCTGACTGTGAAGTGCCAGAAGTTCCCAAGCCAGCATTGGCCCCTATAATCGTATTTTCATCACCATTTACATTGAAGTACATACTACCATATCCAATAGCTACATTGGAATTTACATCTTCTGCATACAATCCACTTGACTGACCAATAAATACATTGGAATATCCATAAGTCGCACTTAGCATAGCTTTGGAACCAATTGCAATATTGCCGTAACCCCCTGTTAGTGACTGTAAAGCTTTGTTGCCAATAGCAACCATACTTATCCCATCTGTAGAATTTTTTAAAGCTTCAAAGCCAAGGGCCGTATTATTACGTCCAATAGTATTTGCATACATTGCTTTTGATCCAACAGCAGTATTTTGAAGGCCTTGTAAACCACCCGAACTTGCACCAAGCCCATTATTATATAATGCCGAATCACCAATTGCCACTATATTATGTCTAGCGCCACGATATAAACTTGCAACGCCAACAGCTACATTTGAATATCCACTACCACCAGAATAAGCCGACAAGTACCCAATTGCGGTATTATTTTCACCAACAGAATTACTATACGATGCAAGCGTCCCAAATGCAGTGTTATTATCTCCACTTGTGTTACCATATAACGCTCCCATACCCACTGCTGTATTTGCATCCCCATTATTATTATACAGAGTTGAAGCACCAACTGCGGTGTTATCAGCACCAGTAACATTATTTGACATACTTATGTAACCAAGTGCTGTATTATCATCTCCAGATGTTGAATTTTGGAGGCTGACATATCCAAAAGCTGTATTTTTATCACCTGCTGTATTACTAGAAAGTGAATTTATCCCCATCGCTGTATTCTTATTTGTAGTTCCGTCATCATTAATTCCTGAACCATTGCCTAAAAACATACTTGACCCATCAGATATTCCATCACTAAGTCCATTAACATCAATAATACCCTCAACGGCTAATTCAAGCCATTGGCTGTCATAATACCAAAAACTATCTGTATTAATGTCGTAAACCAGAAGACCAGCAGCAGGCGTGCTGATATTGTTGCGCTGAGTTGTAGTAAGCCTTGGTATTAGCAGCCCTTTGCTGGTGCTAGAAATATCCAAAATCGATGTTGAATTAGGAGAATCTCCAGTTTCGTTTATGGCTACCTGGGCTGAACCGCATATTGAAATGGCCACAAGGATACATAGTGTTAATAGTATATTTTTCATTTTATTAAGCTTTTGTGATTTGCCAAGCGTGTAAGCCTCTCGAACAGTACAGAAACCAGCATTGGTTTCTGTACTGCAGACCAAATTTCCTACCTTTGATTTAATATTAATTGTGAGAGGCATTTTCTTAATTTATATTTATTGACTTGGTTATATGTTGTCCATCAATATTAATTTCCAGTTTGTACTTTCCCTTTTCAGGTGGCATTCTCAGGTTTGTGAAATTTGTCTTTTTTATTACCATCTTCATAAGAGATACTACTTCTCCATCTACTTTTAGAACTTCAACTTCACCAGCATTCACAATTTCATTAAAGGCCAGGAAAACCATCTTGTCAACAACATTTATTATACACTGATTCATTTGCAATTAATTTTCAGCAAACATATGATGGTAAATTAGCGCTAACTAATAATTATGGTCGACAAATGGTATGCATGGCTTGAATTTTTGGTGTGCATTTGGTACGCATTTGCTCTTTTCCCTCCCCCTATAGTGTTGATCTATTGATACTTTAATAATGTCTGTTTAGAATCTTTGCGACAGTGCCAAATTACCCTATGGTATATGCTTGCTATTTGCTATATTTGACAAAAACCTATTAATCATGCTAGAAATTACATTCTCTGCATACCAAAACTTCAAGTTTAAAAGCTTTGCATACTCGTTGTTTATACTTCTTATGGGAGTTAATTATATTGGGATATCGCAGAACAGTGCTAAAATTGAAAATCTTAAGGCTGAAATTCAAGCCAGTAAAGGTGACAAAAAGTATAAATACAAAAGTGAACTGGCACGATTGTATTACCGTAGCAAACCTCACAAAACCTATAGTTTGGGAAAGGAAATCCTGAATTATGCACTAAATAACACAAATCATAGTCTGGAAGAAAAAGCTTATGTCAGAATGGGCATTGGGGTTTATCTCTTAGGAAAGGTTGATTCTGCCATTTATTATTGCGAAAAAGCATTAAATCTTAATAAGATAACCAGTAATAGTGAAGAAAAAGAATTTGCTTTGAATTTGATATCACTAGCAAACAATAGACTTGGTAATTACGATGATGCTATTTCTTTTGGTAATGAGGCACTTCAGCTTAGACGTGAAAAGAATGATAGTATGGGAATAGCAGCTTCACTTGGCAACCTTGCCCCAATTTATCAGAATACCGGACAGTATGACAAAGCTGCTGAATATATATACGAAGCCATTGAGATATATGAGGCTAAAATGGATACAATTGGTATTGTTGGGAGACTCCTGACAATGGTTCAACTTATGAACCGAAGTGGAAATGATGAAAATGAGAAAGAAGTCATTTCAAGAGCGCTTGATTTAGTAGGGCAAACTGAATTTAGTTTTTTAAAAGCAGATGTTTTATCAACCATGGCTAATTATTTTATCACCAAAGAAATTTACGATTCCGCATTAATCTATGAAAATAAAGCACTGGATATTTATAAACAAATGAACAACCCTGAAAGCATTGCTACTTCCTACTCGAATCTTGCAAGAATCCATCAGGGACAGAACAATTTTAAATTAGCCAGATTGTATTATCATAAATCAATCCAGATTTACAATTCAAGCAACCTTATTCCGAAAATCAATGTTGCTTATGAAAGTCTTGGGTCAAACTTTTTACAAACGGGAATCTTGGATTCGGCTGAATATTATCTACTCAAGGCTTATAATTCTGGTAAAACAATAAACCAGGCAAGGATAGTTCAAATAGCTTCTCGTGATCTGTACACTCTTTATAAATTGAAAAACAATAGCAAAAAAGCGCTACAATATCATGAGGTATTTACTCATTATCAGGATAGTCTGGCAGGAGTGAAATCCAAGGAAAGAATTGCAGAACTGGAAGCCAAATATGAATCATCGGAAAAAGAACGACAAATAGCCATACTACAACACAAACAAGATTTGCAGGAATCCAGAGAGCGGACTATAATAGCTGTCAATGTAGGGGTTGTTATTATACTAATACTGTTATTATTAGGAGTTTGGCAAAAGAGAAAAAATGACAAACAAATACACAAACAAATAGAATTGGTACACAAAAAAGAAAAAGAACTAGCCGAATCAGAACTTGAAAAAAGTAAATTAAAAGAAGAAGAATTACAGCAATCATTGGTCTATAAGTCGAAACAGTTGAGTACCCATGCATTACATATGATGCAGAAAAACACAATGCTTCAAGAAATCCAATCGGATATTAAAAACCTTTCCAATAAAGCTGATACTGATGACAAACCTGATTATAAACGAATTAATTTACAAATTAATCAAAGCTTACGTTCCGACAAAGACTGGGATGTTTTTAAACTCTACTTCGAGGATGTTAACCGAAATTTTTATAGTAAACTCAAAGAAATAAATCCTGACCTAACAACAAATGATCATAGGCTTTGTGCTCTTATTAAATTAAATATGAATAGTAAAGAAATGGCATCAGTACTAAATGTTGCTCCAAATAGTATTAAAAGTTCGCGTTATAGATTAAAGAAGAAGCTTGGCCTTACCACAGAAGCTGATCTTGAAGAGTTCATAAGAAACCTTAACTAATTATTAAGTAACTATTAGCAGGAAGTATGAAGAAAATTACAATGAATATCCTTAGATTTAATATTATTGTACTAATAACTTTATCTACAGTTTTTACAACTCCTTGTTTATCGATAAATATTGACAGTTTACAAACTGTTTTGAGGGTTCAAACAGGAATCCAAAGACTTGAAAACCTTATTGTACTTGGTAATGCTATGATGAAAAAAGATAGACCATCAAGCAATACATATTTCAAGGAAGCATTATCCATGTATAATAAAGATGAAAAAAAGCAATTTGCTGATTTAAGTTACAAAATAGCTAATAACTATTTTGTTTTGAGAAATAACGACTCTGCCATTGTTTATTACGGTAAAGCTTTGATAGCTTATGAGGGTACTAATGACACTTTAAATATCATGAAAACTTCAACAATGAGAGGCCTGTCGTATCAACGAATGGGTGAATTTGGCACATCTGCTAAGCATTTTAAAACTGGTATAAGATTATTTTATCCATACTGGAAATTTCATGAAGGTGAAAACAATATTGGTAAAAAACATCTTACCACAATGATGACAAACTATGGTATTTCATTGTACAACATGGGGCAGTATGATTCATCATTATATTATGCAACTGAGGCCTATAAAATAAATATGGAAATAGGAGTTTCATCAAAACAAATAGGAAAATCTCTTGTAAATATTGGTATAGCTTATTTAGGTGCAAACAGAAACAGTGAATCACTTCAATACTTTAACGATGCCCTGGATAGGTTTATTCCAATTAAGGATTCTTTCAATATTAGGAAATGTTATAATAATATTGGCCTGACTTACAAACAGTTGGGTGAAATAGATGATGCAATTAACAATTATAATAAATCCCTTGAAATTAGTAGAGCAGCAAAAGATAACAAAGGCATTTCTACATCTTTAATAAACCTTAGTAGTCTTTTCGCGAAATCCGGTGAAACGAAAAAAGCAGAGAAATCATTACTCGAAGCACTTATAATTGGTGAAAAATTAAATAACAAAAATTTAATTTCAAACTCTTTACAGAATTTATCAAATATTTATTGGGAAACCGGTAATCTTGAAAAAGCTCTATTATATGCTCGTAAGGCAGAAGTTGTTATTAAGGAAACTGACAATATGGATATGTTAAAAGACAATAAGCTTCTTTTATCAAATATCTATGAAGATATGGGAGATTTTAATAAGTCACTTGTACACCATAAACTTTATTTCACATTACACGACAGTTTATTTAATTCTGATAACACAGAAAGATTCAATCGACTTCAAACTGAGTTTGAAACTTTACAGAAGGAGCAGGAGATAGAAATACTAAAAATTGACAAACAAAACCAATTGCTCGAGAACAATATTCTAAAAAATCAACAACGAACAACAATTGTTGTTTCTGGTTTAATAATAGTACTATTGGTAATTGTAGGATTTATGATTTTTATTAAGCGAAAAAAGGACAAATTAATTCACCATCAAAAGGAATTATATCATAAAAAAGAGAAGCAGTTTGCTCAACTGGAATTGGAAAAAAGTAAAATTAAAGAGGAAGAATTACAGCAATCGATTTTATACAAATCTAAACAACTTAGCACACATGCTTTGCATATGATGCAAAAAAACAGCATGTTACAAAATATTCAATCAAGTTTAAAAGAGATATCGAAAAAAGTTAGCTCTGATGACAAACCAGGTTTCAAACGAATTAGTCTGGAGATTAGCAAAAGCCTACGATCACATAAAGAATGGGATGTATTTAAGCTATATTTTGAAGAAGTAAATAGGACCTTTTATGGTAGTTTAAACAAGCTGAACCCCAATCTCACCACAAACGATCACAGGTTATGTGCACTTATCAAGCTTAATATGAATAGTAAGGAAATGGCATCGGTGCTAAACGTAGCTCCAAATAGTATAAAAAGCTCACGATATAGATTGAAAAAAAAACTTGGTCTTGATACAGAAGCAGATCTGGAAGAATTTATTAGAAATATCGGTTAGTTTTTCTATGGTAAAGTAAGCTCATTATTTCGTTCAATTTACTTTTGCTACTTTTTTGGAAACACTGCCCATATTGGTTACTATTTCATAAACATAGTACCCTTCGGGGAGTTGCTTACCAGAAAAATCCGTACCATTCCATATAATTGAATGTTGACCTACAGATTGGTACTCATTTACTAACATTGAAATTACTTTACCACTTAAGTTGTATATAGTAATTTTTACCCGGGAATCCCTATTCAAATAATAGGTAATAGTTGCTTCGTTTTTAAATGGATTAGGATAAATATTTGTTATTCCATCCTTTGTTATACCAATAGATTCATAAATGTCCACATAATATTTTATCCCTCCTGAGTAGCAGTATACTTTACCATCTCTGCCACCTACGACCATTTCCATGGTTCCATCACCAACAATATCTGGAATCGAATTAATAGCATCAATAGGAGTAATATAATTTATTGATTTTAAATCATTGCCATCAACACCATTAAGGAAATAACAATAATTATCACTAAACAGTGTACCAATTAATACATCATTGATACCATCACCACTTATATCATCAATAACTGCTACATTCCATGATTTATCTTCTAATGGATGTAACCAGATATTTGACCCACTGTGACCATCAAGTACAATACCATTGTACTTACTATGAGCAACTAATATATCTGAAAACCCATCATTATTTACATCCTGAAGCTTTTCAAATCGTAATATCAATGAACCTGAAATTGATCCTTGAAAAATTTCAGTATTGCCAACCGGATTTATGTAATAATAGTTGCCACCAAAATCGCCTGCTGCAATATCTTTAATACCATCACCACTTATATCGTCCAATTGCATTAATGCCCATACTGAAGATCCGCCTGTTGTTTTTGTCCATTCCATGGCTCCATTTGAGCCACTAATGCCAATAACTTTACCTTCAGTTTCATTAGCACTAGATGCTCCCCCAATGGCATCGGGAATTCCATCACCTGTAAAATCTTCAACTCCAATAACTGAAAAAACGGGACCTCCAACATATGTCTCCCAAAGTGAAACACCATCTACAGCATTCAAACAATAAACTCTTTTCGGACCAATGTCCTCAAAATCATCTCCTGTAGCAGCCAGTACATCAGTTAATCCATCACCATTATAATCAAATGTTGCATCAACAGCATAAACCCATCCACCTTGACCGTACTCACTGGTTTGGTGCTTCCATATTTGTGAGCCTGTTTTGCCCGACAATGCAATAATTGATCTATCACCTCCTGTGGTACCTACAATTATGTCTTGATATCCATCACCATCAATGTCTTCAATTATTGTCAATCCGGGTTGGTCATAAACACTACCACTGTAGACATAAACTTCCCACATTACATCAGCAATGCCCGAAGAATTCCCATTAAAACATCTTATATAGTTGTCTTCGGAACATATAATTACATCTTCAATGGTATCACCTGTAACATCTTGTATGGGAACTATTGCCTTTGGACTTTGATCGTAGCCAGTGGTTATTGTGTAATGCCAAAGTGCATCTCCAATTGGCCAGTTTCGTAATAACCCATCTCCGGTAATATTTACATAATATGGATTATTACCAACATCGTTACTGTGAATAGAAAGTTTGCCTCCGTAATTCACATCAGCTTTTGGATTAAACCAAACGCCCACTAAAACTGAATCGAGGGTTGGTATACTTAATGGAAAACTTACTCCTTCATCAATAATAAAAACCTCATCATTAGATTCTATATCACTAACAACCAGAATGTCATCTCCAATATTATGAATTTCAACAAACCATCTTGTCATAGCATTTACTCTTACATCGGAAAAATCGTGAGAGTTATCGGGTACAAATAATGATGGCCCAGAATATACAGCATCTCCAGTTAACGTAACATTAATTGAAGGGTCTATTGGGTCGGTTGATTCTATTTCAACAATGGTATTTAGGTGACCTACAGATGTTGGAGAATATGTTAACGGAATTATGATCGAGTTTCCTGGTTCGATGCTTTGTGGGGAAGAAAAAGTAGTTGATATTGGCGCTGATGCCTGAATAACAACACCGGTAATATCAAGAACAGCGCTACCAACATTTTCAACTTCCATCTGCCATGTTTCAGAACTTCCAATTGTTGCAACACCGTAATTATGTGCGATTACCGGAATGTTTATAACGGGTGTCCCCGGACCGGTCAGACTCACCTTATATAACTTACTGGGTGAAGATAATTGTCCGTCGACGTACCAAATATATGTTCCATCATAAACAATACCAGAGGGTTTTATATTTTCGCTGGGATAGCTTTCTATTATGGTTCCCGATTGATCAGTTTTATATATCATATCTGAGTTATAGTCAACCATCCATAGCTCATTACCATGCATGCAAATATCCCAAATTTGATCAGCAGGCGGAGTAAATTGGCTAATTGGCATTCCTGTATTATCAACATTGTAAACGGTACCCGGATCTGGGTAATAGGTTCCTACCCAAAAATCACCTGCATCGTAAGCTATTCCGCTCATGTAATGATCGGGCAGATTAAAAGTTGACAATATATTACCACTTAAGTCCAATTCTGTTGCTTGTGCAGGAGCTGAAGATGGTGATACCTGATTAACTGCCCACAGTGAAGAACCATCCCAAGTTAAACCAAAACAATCACCAATGGTTGGCACAGTAAATTGTTGTACATAGGAACCATCGGAAGGATCAAATCGATAGAATTGATCACCGTTTGAACCATAGATTCCAAAATACAGGCACGTGCCATCCCATGCTAAGCCTGATGCCTTTCCTGGAATATCCCATGATTGCAGTATGGACCAACTTCGAGGTCCTTTTTGTTGTTTGACTTTATTTTGAGAAAAAGAAATAGTTGTTAAGCATAGAGCCAACAATACATAAACAGAAAACCTTTTCATCTTGAATTATTTAGAAGTTAATTCGCTCATCTTCCAACAAATATAGGGATAATTATGTAATAGGTTATAATCGTACACATGTATAAATCAAATTTCTAAGTTCCATATATATGCCTATAAACAAAAAAAGCCCGCTTACACGGGCCTTGCTTTGTATTAATTATTCAACATTAATTTACTCTTATTAACTTGCCTGTTTTTGTATGATTGCCAATTGCTACCTTGTAAAAATATGATCCAGGCTTAAGTATTGAATTTCCATTATCAACGATGATAGTATTATTTGAATTAATATTTAAATTGACTTTTTCTTCAATAATCTTTTTGCCACTCAAGTCAAATATTTGAATAACGCCATGATTAGTTTGAGGATTATTAATAGTAAATTTCAACTCATCAGAAAATGGATTTGGAAATACGCAAATATTATCTTCCAAGGATATATTAATTCCGGTAAGCAAATCTCCATCAATGGCTATAATTTCAATATATGATTCTAGTACAGTTTCTATATTCATCGTATCTATTATCATCATTCCTTTATTTACTATTACCGGACATAGAATGTTCATAGCTAACGTATCATCTTTTCCAAGCTCATAGGGTAGAGTTGGCATTTCCTCAACATACCATGGGAATAAAACTCCATATTCTGTTAAAGAAGTTATGGTTACGTTATTACTTGTTAAATTTGTAATGTTTAGAGGGATCCCATACATCATTTGCTCTTCATCTAAAAACATAACAGTATCGGGATCAAAAGCTAATTCAGTAACAGGCAGGTAAATGTTTTTAAATACAAATGGATCGGGTTCACCAATATAAGGCTGTGTTGCATTTCTGCCCGACTCATCTGCAGCATATATATAGTAGGATACTGTATCATTTGGCATTACACCTTCAATGCTACCCGAATAGGTTGTCCCGGTTTCTAACTCCATAATTGTAGATATGTATTCACCACTATTTATTTTGTAATATACAATTACCGAATCAGAATAAATATTCGCACCACTACATGCTGTAATATCAGCTGTAATTTCATACTCAGGTTGATATATAACAGTTCCCATTGTTGGGATATGGTCAATATATAACATTCCAATATCAGCTATACCTTTGGTACGACAGTGCAAAGCATCGGTATTTTCCCAACCATTATACAATACACCAACAATTTCATATCCTGGCATTATCTCTTCATAAGTTGCAATAGCCTCATCATCCCATTGACTTCCTGTGAGTGGCACAAAAACTTTTTTGTTAAGGATCAATGAATTAGTATAAGGTGTATTTGGTGCAGTCCCTGGTGTGAATACACGATAAACTTCATAGTTTGTTCCATATGAACTTGTTTGTGAAGCAAAATAATTGGCAAGATCTTCATAATCTTGATATCGATTATCATTAACGGGAACCTGACCAATGAGTATTTTATTGGGCGCTAAAAATTTACTCCAACAATCTATATGTTTAATATACTCACCCAATGGGTCGTTAAGCACTTCATAAATGGGATTACCAAGGTAATCATTAACAAAACCAGATACTTCTTCATGACTAAGTGTGGGGTTTTCATCCCAAACAAGATCTGTGGAAGCACCAAGTCCCATACCGGTGCACATATAATTACCACCTGTACTTATCAGATCCATACCATAAAGATCGATATCAAGATATTCCGCTATTTCAATCGGAATGTCATCATCATTTGGTCGTGGACGGTTGTAAGGAAAGTTAACAATACCAGGCTGATTAGTTCCATCGAAAACAAACCATGGACCATAATCTCTTGTCCAGTAACTATCTGTTTGTGCAATCAAAAAGTCGCAATTATCAAGATTAACATTGTTATTTTGGTATTGTGTTGTAACCGATTGCTGTTGTGAGGCGTTTGCTACCAGAGTTAGAACACGAGTATCTTCAGCCATTTCTCTAATAAGTTCAAGGGGAATACCAAAAGGGTATCGAATTAGCACTGCTTGCATTTGATCAAATTCCGCAACATTCCTAATTTCTCCTTCAGGAGGATCAGTTGCATAAAAACTACGGGATTTAGTTAATGGAGTGTTCATCTCCTCTTCCGAGAGATAATGAAGTTTACGCCAATCTGGCTGTGATTGACTGACCATACTTCCAGCCATTAAAAATATCATAGAAAACAATAGTATTTTCGCTTTCATAAGTGTATCTGTTTGATTTTAAAGTTCCTTTTTCCTAATAACTGACAAATGTATAAAGATGTTCGTTGTTTTGCAATAAAAACAATTTTCTTAACAAATTTAGTTCTTCTAAATTTGTTAAGAAAACACCTTGTATCATAAAGTAATTATTTGCCATTGGATTTTGAAGTATCACAAATAAATCAATTACAGAGATAATTTAAATTGTATTACTTTTGTAGTGTTAACAAAAAACAATGAAATGGGACTTTTAGGAAACATAGCACTTGTTCATTATGCTGGTTGGATAGGAACACCTGAGATTATTATTATTGTAGTAATTATACTACTTCTTTTTGGAGGGAAAAAAATACCTGAGCTTATGCGAGGATTGGGAAAAGGAGTTAAGGAATTTAAAGATGGTGTTGGTGAGGACGGAGAAAAGAAAGGTGAAGACAATCTGGACAGTGAAAACAGCAAGTCTAAAAAGGAATAACCTATTCCGTAAGTTACTAATTGTTTATTAGATCTTTATAGATATTATATCGTTCGATAATATCTTCAACAAAATTATAAGTTTCATTACCTCGAACATATCCATTGTATACAACTGGGTCGAGGTAGTATTCTTTTTCTGAAAGATTAAGAACACAACTATCAACATTATTTGTCCACTTGTTTGGATCCTTATTAAATTTTTGTGCCAAACGTCTTGCGTCAAGCACGTGGCCTAACCCACAGTTATAAGATGCAAATAAAAATTTAATTCTTTCTGTAGAATCAGTAATTTCATCAGGTATTTGATTCTCAGTATATATTAGATGTCGAACACCAGCATCCAATTGTTGAGTAACACTGGCATTGCTATCAAGTCCGTATTTTTCCATCACGTGCGGCATTAATTGCATTAACCCAAACGCCCCTACCCAAGACCTCACATTAGGTTTAAACTCTGACTCCTGGTAAACTAACGAGGCAAGTAATCTCCAATCCCATCCAATTATATTTGCTGCTTCTTTAATATCATTATCATAAGGTGATAATTGTCCGCCAGTATATGAATTATACTGACTGTTAGCTATTTTTCTAGACCTGATATTCTTAAAATATTTATTATAAAGTAGTCTTGCCTGCAACGAATTATTAAAATCGCTTAGCCATACATTAATAGTATCAACTAATCCAATTTGGCCTTTTTTTGCTGCCCAGGCAATTTTTTGCGGGAAACTAAGTGGTGTTTTAACATCTATATTTCTAAAGTATCTTGCATTTACAATTGCAACATGCTCATCAGCAACGGTAAAGTCAATTTCACCCTTCGACACAGCAGTAATTAACTGTTCAATGTCCCTGTCCTCAACAATAACATTAATTGTATCAGCTATGTCGTCACTTAATGTTCGTAATCGCTTTTCGAATATGGTACCTTGTTGTACATTGATACTTTTATGAGCCAATTCCAAAGGATTTCTTAGCAAGTGAGATTCGATTTCGTCTGCAGTTCTCATCTTATCATATCCATCAGGTTTGCGTTGGACCAATACTTGGGTGGTTGTCATTATTGGCATGGTGAATGAAAATCTGTTATTTCGCTCAGATGTTACAGTAAGCCCCATGGCAAGTAAATCAATTTCATTATTGTTTAACATGTCGATACTTTTATGCATGTTTGATTCAATAATTAACTCCAGCTCAACTCCCATATATTCAGTTAGTTCCTTAAGCAGTTCATATTGATAACCAATAGGCTCTCCCCTATATATTAAATAGCTAACCGACCCATAATCTGTGGCAGCCCTAAGCTTTTTTCGTGCTAAAACACTATCTAAAACCGCATTATTCGAAATAACAACCTTTGGACTTGTAACTATAATTCTATTCGAATCACTATTTGATACATTGCAAGAGATGAGAAAAATCGCAAGTAGAAAAACTGAAAATACTGATCGCAGAATCATAAATTTCGATATGAAATATCAGACTAAAATACTAAAAATTATTCTTGTTCATTGTATATTGCTATCTTTGTGATGTTAGCTTTAAATAAATATAACTAATGAAGCAGTTACAAAGTATTAATATCATAACCCTAATTTCGATTCTGTCTTTTGTATTTTATTTTAGTTTCTCCTCGTGTAAAAAGATAGAGAATCCATCAAACGGTATTAAGGATACAATAACATATGATCTTCAAAAATCTACTATCAATATTCAATTTATTGATATCAAAACAAATAAAAACATTGTAGCCTTAAATAACGAAAAGCTTAAAGTTGTGGTTGTCGGAGAATCGAAAAATGCCATAGCTGATATAGTAGGTATTCAGAATGAAGAATATTTTGCTCAAAAAGGGTTTTTAACTCTTACTATCCTTCCTGACTTTACACCTAGTAGCGGTTCACCAATAAGGTTTTCTATTAACTATGAATTAAAAAACTATATTTCATCTTCCAAAGAAATAACCATAGACAAAGATGGAGATTATATAGTTAGAGTATTTATGGAAAACGCTACTGATCCCACAGAAGGGGTGAGTATAGAAGAGCTGATTAATGCTGGGAATTTATATAATGGTGTGCTCTTTGATGATGTTACTATTTCTTCTTCAAATGGAGATGCCACCGTAACTATACCTGGTGGCATAAAACTATTGGATAGTGACACAAATAATCTTTCTGGCAAACTAAATATTACATTAACATATTATGATGGAAAGGTAGATGATGCTTTTGCCTGTATACCCGGAGGAGTAGCAAGTTCTATTTTAAAGAATAATAGTATTAGCCCTGCCGTATTTTATAACGCAGGAGTTATTAGTCTTGAAATATATGATTCTGATTTTAAAAAAGCAGCTTTCCTCGAAGAAAAGTCAATTGATATAGAAATGAACATCCCAGATGGAATTTTTAATCCTGAAACGGGTTCTAATATTAAGCTGGGGGATGATATTCAACTATTCAACTATTTAACTGATACAGGTTTATGGGCATATGATGGTGTTGCAAAAGTTGAACAGGGTAGCACTGGTGGATTAATTGTTAATACATCAACGAATAAAACAGGCACATATAATTTAGGTAATTACGCATGGATTGGCTGTAATAATGGTTCATCGTTTGAAATTACAGGTGATTGTGTACAATGTAGTTCGGTAATGGTTAAGGGCACTGTACGTAAACAACGAGATAATTCATTTGTTTCAAGTATTTCGCTTGCTGGAAATTGGACTCAAACCTCAGCTGCACCATTTTCAACAGGTAATGTTGGTATATATATTGATTGGATTGGGCCCAATGAATGTAACCCTTGTGGTGTTGATCAATCAATTAATCCATTTTTAATAGATGATATGTGTTCGTCGCAAACCTTAAGTTTACCATTAATTAACAATGGAGAAGTAACTACATCAATAACTGCTAGTTTTAGTGGTATATGTGCATCCGACACAAATATTGTAATCCTGCCATCCTTTGGAATATGGTTACGTCATTTAGATAGTGATTGCTGGAGATGGTCATCAATGAAAAATGGTCAATCCAAGATTTGCAATCTGATTTTTGGTGAAACCTATGTTATTGGCACATACTATAATGGTATCTGGAAAGAGTGGGAGTTGGTAATTTCCGAAGAAACCATCTATAACTTTAAACTAGAATTCCCAAAGTCAACTTGCAGTAATACTTTTGGGATTTTGTAAACGGATAAAATTCTTTTGTGGATAAAATCTTTTCCCAATAAATCGAAATTAAATAGTTAATAAAAAGAAAGATTGGAATGCCAGTTAAAATTACTGCAATTAAAAGAGCAGTAATCTTTTTCAAGGTTTCTTTTTTATTCTTTTCAAATAATTCCTCTCTTATTTCAAGGATCTCATTTTCACTCAGGTGTATATAGCTGCACTGTTTGTTTTTCTTAATATAAATACCACTAATATCCTTATCAAAAAAACGATCTCTTTTAAGCCTTATGCTATTATTCGCCTTTAGGCTTGTTATCATTGCCGATACAGAACCACCAAAACTAAACCACTACCAAGTTAACTGATCACTGTTTAAAATTCACTATCTCACCATTCTGGCTTACGCTTTTCCAGAAAAGCTGTCATCCCAACTTTTCCTTCGTTACCTTCACCAAATAAAGTTCCAAATTCTTGAGCTTCCAGTTTTTCCCCTTCACAAAAACTTGACTCCAAACCTTCTCTTACAACCTTCTTTACTTTTTTAATCGCTTGAGGTCCCTTGGCCACGATTAATCCTGCGATTTTCATGGTTTCTTTCATCAACTCTTCTGGTTCAAAAACCTTTTGTACAAGGCCCATTCTAAGTGCATCTTGTGCTCCAATCATATCTGCAGTCAACAATAAATATAAAGCATCACCCATCCCAGTTAGTCGTGGAAGACGTTGTGTTCCTGCATATCCTGGAATTAAGCCAAGATTAACTTCTGGCTGACCAAACTTGGCTTTTGTACTTGCCAGTCTAAAGTCGCAGCCCATAGCTAGTTCTAACCCTCCACCAAGCGCAAACCCATTAATGGCAGCAATAACCGGTATGTCCATTTTACCAAAACTACTAAAGGTATTTTGTCCAAGCTCAGAAAATGATTTTCCCTCTTCACTATTCTTATTAACCATTTCGGCGATATCAGCTCCAGCAACAAAAGCTTTACCATCACCAGTAATAACCATAACTTTCACATCTTTATTGGCTGATATCTCAACAACTAGCTGATCCATTTCATTGAAGAATCTGGTATTTAAAGCATTCATTGCTTTTGGGCGACTAATGGTCACAACAGCAATCCCATCATTGATTTCAGTATTAAGTATTTCGTAATTCATTTTTTAGATTTTTATGTAAAGACCAAAGTTAGGAAAAAACAATGAATGAATGAGTGAATGGTTCAATAAGTGTATGAATTTATGAGTGTGTGATTGATTGGTTCAATGATAGAATAATCATCAATTCTAGTACTTGTAATCCGGTACACCTAATTCATAAAAATATATTATAACTTTATCTTTTCTAATAACATATTCGAAATGGAATTATACCTACTGATAACCAGCATTATACTATTAACAATTACACTTTCTGTAGTACTATTTAAAAAAAATGGAAGGATTGATAGTGATGCCCTAAAAAATGAAATTATCTCTTCAGTTAAGGAAGAACTTCAGGAAACGCGCCGTGAAAACCGCGAACTTAGCAAAGAAAACAGAGAAGAGATAAACACAATATTTAAGGAATTACAAGATTCTCTCTTGAAACGTATTTCTGAAAATATAATACTTCAAAATGATCAACTTGATTCGTTTTCGAAATCACTACTTGAATTATCTGATAAACTCATAAAAAACTATAATGAATTCCGTGATGCAAACAAACTCGATGCAAAAGAAAATCGTGAAGAACTACACAAGGGCCTTAGTTCGTTTGAGCAGAGTTTTGGTAAAAACACAAAGGAGCTAAATGAACAACTTCGGTTACGATTTGATGAGCTAAACAAACAGCAATCTGAATTTAATAAACAATCAAAAGAAGCAGTTAAAGACATACAGTTAACAATCGAAAAGCAACTTATTGCCATAAAAGAGGACAATACCAAGCAACTTGACGAAATGCGAAAGACGGTTGATGAAAAACTCCAAACAACTCTTGAAAAACGATTAGGGGAATCATTTAAACAGGTGAGTGAACGACTGGAATTGGTTCATAAGGGACTTGGTGAAATGCAAAAGCTTGCCACCGGAGTTGGAGATCTTCAAAAAGTTCTTTCCAATGTAAAAACACGTGGTATACTTGGAGAATATCAGCTAGGAAATATCTTAGAACAAATTTTGTCGCCAGAACAGTATTCTGAAAATGTGGCAACAAAAAAAGGAAGTCAGGCAAATGTTGAATTTGCAATTAACCTTCCCGGAAAGATTGATGAAAATGAAGTTTGGTTACCCATTGATTCAAAATTCCCCATTGAGAATTATCAACTGCTTATGGATGCTTATGATCATGGTGATAAATTGAAAATAGATTCTGCACAAAAGGTATTGCTAAAATCCATAGAGCTATTTGCCAAAACCATTAGTGAAAAGTATATTGATCCTCCACACACAACCGACTTTGCAATCATGTTTTTACCTATTGAAAGTTTGTATGCTGAGGTTCTTAAACATCCGGGAACTTTCGAAAAACTTCAACGTGATTACCATATAACTGTAACAGGACCCACTACATTGTCAGCTTTACTAAATAGTTTACAAATGGGATTCCGAACACTTGCTGTTCAGAAACGAAGCAGTGAAGTATGGAAAGTTCTTTCCGGAGTAAAAACAGAGTTTGGTAAATTTTCTGAACATCTATCAAAAGTTCACAAGCAAATAAATACGGCATCAGGATCATTGGATACATTAATAAGCACCCGAACAAATGCAATGGCCAGAAAACTCAGAAGTGTTGAGTCCCTCGATCAAGGTGAAACAACCGATGAATTTACTCTTCCCTTGAATCGTGAATTGGATATTGAAGAATAGTCCATTTCATATGAAAAATCTCATGTAAAAAAGTTTATTTATCTTCGTAACAACTGGTAAACCACTAACTAAACTACTAAAAGATGAAAAAACTATCTATTGCCATTGCATTCGTATGCATTTCCCTATTATTTATTTTGAATTCATGCGATAAAGACGATAATGACAACGATATTAAAACTATATCAGCAACTGTTGTTTATAAAAGTAGCTCATTAGCATCACACAAATCAACACTTAATATCCTAACAGACAGCACATCATTAACACCATACAATATAGATGGTGAAGCACTGTCGTTATTGTTTGCAACAGCATCAGAAGAAGATGAGGGACTAGTTATTTTTGGTGATGGGCGACCCGATATTGCTCCAGGTAATGCTACTTTTTATCCCTTCGATTTTGCAAACCTATTGGCTGTGAATAGTACTGTAACACTTAAACCGGGATATATTGGAGGATTAGTACAGCACATGGTAACAATGTTTGGATATATAGATATATATGTTGATATAGACAATCATGATCGGATATTACGCCTTGCATTAGGTGAATATAGTGTTGGTAGTAATACTTACATTCGTGGAGATGTATTATTGCAAGATACAGTAACAAATATCTTCATGTTCTATGATTTAGACAATTATTTGTTTACAAATGCAAGACCCACTAACCCATATGTGATTGAAGAAATTCGTGATTTCTTTGATCCAATCAGACCAAATATGGTATACTATCCGCTAAATGTATTTCTAGATCCTGATATTTACTTAGATGCTGCTGAATTACAAACCGCTTCTTCCATCTATGTGGAAGTTGATTTTTCAGTGGAAGATTTCGTAATTCTACAAAATCAATCTTCAACTTCTGGCATTAGTGATTCTGCAATTATAAACAGTTTCAACATTACCCAAAACATTTTGGGACTTGGAAATTCCGGATTAACAGCAACTGTTGATTCGCTTGAGATTTATCAATAAAAAAGCCTCAGCATTATATGAATTTCACATATGCCAAGGCTCACCAAAAATCCTACCTTTTGGTATTATTTTTCTGAAACCAATTTTAATAGTGTTTCTATTTTTTCGTTTTGTTTTTCGATGATCTTTTTGAGTTCATTAATCTGGTTTTGCTGTTCGTAATTAGCTTTATAATTATATGTAACAACCTCATCTGTTAGTATAGAATTGTTGTCATGTAATCCTTCAGGCAAGGAACAAGGATCGAGTTCAACATGACCTCGCTCCGTACTGTAATCAAAACTACCTTCTGCTTTTTCAAGTGGGGGATGGTTAACAATTTCTTTTGTTACATCACGATCTGTAAAAGCAGCAGCACCTTGATTATGCAAATCATCATAATATATATCATCCCATGCTTGCCCATCAGCACCAAGATCACCACTTTTATGAGAACCTGGGATAATAGAACCATTTTCAATGAAAATATTATTACTTCCATGCCAAATGAAAAACCTGTCATTATCGTTGCTATAACCAAAAGATCCTCCATATGACCCATTATCATAAAAAGTAATTTGCCCGAGGTTACTGCCTGAAGACCTAATAAATAATGTTGCAGCGGCTGTTGATGATTCGATATTTGCTGTTACGGCTGAAGAAGTTTGTTTTACTTGCAAGTTTCCTCTCACATCCAGAGCTTCATCAGGACTTGCAACACCAATTCCAACTTTGTATGTTGATTGGTAAATCCCGGTACCATAAATAGTATTCCCAATGTTTAGTCTGTTTGATGAGGAACCATAAAGGACATTCACATTATCACCAATTAGAATGTTATAACTTCCTGTATAATTATCATCGCCGGCATAATTTCCAATTGCAACATTATTACCCCCAGTGGTATTACTATTTAAAACCTGATTTCCTACTGCAACATTATTTGCCCCTGAAGTATTATTGATCATTGCACTTGAGCCGACCGCAATATTGGCTGTACCTGTATTATTTGCGGCAGTTGTACTGCCTCGCAGTGCATGAGTCCCAACAGCAGTATTAACTGCATTGGAACTGCTTGTTGAACTGTTGGCATAATACATCGCTCTATATCCCACTGCTGTATTATAACCTACAGCTTTATTTGCACTTAAAGCATCTGTTCCAATAGCTGTATTATAGCGGCCAGTTGTATTATCTGAGAGCGCAAAATAACCTATAGCTGTATTTTCGTAGCCCGTTGTATTTGCAGTTAAAGAGCTTGCACCAACTGATGCGTTGTTATATCCTGTAGTATTATCAGTCATCGAAGCATCACCAATTGCAGTATTATACCTTCCAGTATTTGACGCTGAAGATGAGCTTCCCTTTAGTGCCTCATAACCAAGTGCTGTGTTGTAAGTGTTTCTTCCCATTGTTCTACTATCAGCATAATACATTGCCTGGTACCCAATAGCTGTTGAACGACTATTGCCATAATTAGTTAAAAGTGACTTATGACCCAGGCTAACATTATTACCACCTGTAGTATTATTTGTTCCTGAATAAGTCCCAATAATGGTATTTCCAGAACCAGAGGTGTTGTTTTCCAAAGAGTTAGCTCCAATAGCAATATTGTCAACTCCGGTATTGTTAGAGGCTGTTGTACTTCCTTTTAGAGACCCAGAACCTATGGAGGTATTATTTGAGCTGGAGTTTGTTGCTGAATTATTAGCATATCGTTGTGATTCATAGCCTACCGCTGTGTTGTAACGTCGAGCAACATTTGACAATAATGCAGTATAACCAATGGCTGTATTGTAGCCTCCTGTCGTGTTATTTCTTAAAGCATAGGTTCCTATTGCTATATTACTTGATCCAGTTGTATTATACTCCAACGAACTGTTACCTAGTCCATTATTGTAGTTTCCAGATGTGTTTGAAAAGAGAGAGACATCACCAATTGCAGTATTTCGCTCACCAATATTGTTTTCAGCAGTTGAACTCCCTTTAAGTGCTTCATAACCCACAGCTGTATTATAAGTAGAGGTTCCTCCGGTTGTATTATTATTGGCATAGAACATTGCTTGATAACCGACAGCAGTTGAACGACTATTTGCTTTATTACAGTACATGGCTCCCCGTCCAACTACAGTGTTATAACTACCCATTGTATTAAAAAGTAAAGCATCCGCTCCAACGGCAGTATTATCATCCCCTGAAGAATTCTGATACATTGCCTGATAACCAATTGCAGTATTATCATCACTATAATTACTATTTGACAGTCCATTTTGTCCGATGGCAACATTCCTGCTTCCGTTTTGAAGTGAAGAGAGTGAATTCCATCCTATGGCAATATTGGAACTAGCAGATACATTGGAAGACAAAGCACTTCTGCCAATGGCAATATTTCCATTTGAGGAATAATCATCATTTTTACCTGCATCTTCACCAATAAAAACTGAGTTACCAGAATTTAACACTTCAATCCGTGCACTGTCAAAAACAACAAACTCAGTACCGGCCATTGTAAAACTTATATCATCATCATCTGTATTTTTCTCAACTTCAATTTTAGTATCACCATCAGCATCAGCCAATGTTGTATTGTTATTAGAACCGTATATTTCTTTCCAGCTTGTTGTTGATAATTCATAGAACCAAACACTTTTTGTATCTGTATCAAAAACTAACAACCCATTTGCAGGAGATGTGATACCTGTTCTGTCAGAAGTGCTCATTCTGGGAATCAACAGTCCTTGAGATGTTGATTTTATATCAAGAATTGCAGTGCCATCAGCTGATGAACCATCTGTGTTTATTGCTACCTGAGCCGAAAGTGTGATCGGGATGAATACGATCACTGTTAAAATAGTTACCCAAAAATTTCTCATATTGATAATATTATTTAATTATATCCTTTTTTAGTATATCAACTGTCATTGGATTACTTTCTTCAACCAATTCCAATATTAGCGATTCATGCAAACTAATTAATTTATTTTCTCGCATTGTTGCTTTATAACTACATGAAAACTCTTCATAATAAACCAATTTGCATTGGCTTTTTCGTTCATTTTCCTGACGTTGATTTAGTAATTTAAACCTTCTGAATAAATTGTTTGTTACACCAATACTATGTAATTTATTATCTGTATTAAAAGCAATATAAGTGTAATACAACGCCATAATCCTGATGGGAAATCGATGTGAAAAATAATTTTCCGGGCAAAGATGTGGTGTTTGTTTTCCTAGAAGTAAGTTTATTATAAATACGGAATAAAAAAAACGTATTAGACTGAATACCTGTGAAATATTCTTTAATTACGAATTAATGAAATTATAATCTCAGAAGTTTTTTTTGAATTAAGAGGTCTGTTTTCTATATGCCGATGGTGTACTACCTGTTTCTTTTTTAAAGTAAGCATTGAAAGTAGACAGTGAGTTAAATCCGGAATCAAAAGCAACAGCCTCTATTTTTAAAGAAGTTGTTTTTAATAGTTTTTTAGCTTCTACCAGTCGATAAGTATTTATAAATTCATTGAAGTTTTTATTATGAACCTGGTTGATAACCTGAGAAAGGTTGTTGGGGTTAACTTCTATTGAAGAGGCCAACTTTTGCAAACTCAAATCGGCATCAAGGTATAAATCTTCGGTTTTCAGTTTTTCCAATAAAAGTCTGTTAATTTCTACAATCTTTTTATTTGATAGTTTGGAAGTATTATACCTCATCAGTTCTTTCTGACGACGCAGTTTTCTCAATATATATATCTTATGAAAAGAAAACCACAAAATCAAAAGCACAACAAAGCTTATGACCAATAAATAAAAATATGTAGTTTGATAAAAACGAGGTTGTATTGTTATGGTCAATGGGGTTGTATTTGAAGTCCATATCCCATCATTATTCGCACCTTTAAAGTGAAGCTTATAAGTTCCACTTGATAAGTTATAGTATTGAATACTGTTTCTTTTACCAGTATAATGCCATGTGCTATCATAATTCTCAAGATAGAAAGCATAGTTGTTCTTCTCTGGTTGAATATAATTGAGCAGAATAGTGGTTATTTCTAAATTGTTTTGACTTGATTTTAATGTGATGGATTCTGATATTTTCTTAGAAGAGCCATTAACTTTTAAATCTACTAGTATAATAGGCGCTTTGTAATCGTTAATCGGTAGGCTGTCGGGATGAAACATACACATACCTGTTAATCCTCCATAATAAAGACAACCACTTTTGTCTCTCAAACCAAAATTATTTAAAAACTCGAAGTCTCTTTGCCCAAGGTCTTCAATATAAGCGTTGTTATTTAAACCGTCGGATTTATCATATATTACAAACTGAGAATTTGCAGTATTGAATTTTACAATATGATAGGGTGTGGTAAACCATAGTTCGTTGGTTCCTTTATTACCAGAAATTGCTTTAATATTATTCGACGGCAAGCCATCAGTTACATCAAAATAATCAAACTCTTTAGTTTCAAAATTATAAGAGTTTAAGCCATTGTTGGTAGCTACCCAAAGATGGTTTCCCTTTTCGTAAATACTAGTAATTACATTTGCACTTATGGTGTTTTCGTTATCATAACTATGTTTAAAGCGGGTAAAGTTTCCGGCAGTTGCATTAAGTTTATTTAAGCCATCAATTGTTCCTACCCAAATATTTTTTCTTCTATCAACAAATAAACAACTTACTAGTTTATTGCTAAGGCTCTTTGGGTCATCATCGTCATGGGTAAAATTATAAAATGATTTTCCATCCCTATTTAGTTTTGACAAACCTATTGGTGTTCCTAACCATAGTGTTCCATTGTTTCCTTCGGCAATACTTGTAATTGCATTGCTCAAAATACTTTTAGCATCTTCCGGATTGTGTTGGTATTGAACTACTACTTTAGTATCAGGATGGTATTTAATAAGACCGTTATCGGTTCCTAACCAAAGAAAACCATTTAAATCAAAGTGCATTGAATAAATCCAATCCCACTTTTTAATGGAAGTGGGAAGGTTTACAGAAATTAACTTTTGAGGTTTATTTTTATTAAAATAATACAATTGGCCTCCAGGTGAACCAACCCAAATTCTATCGTTTTTATCAACTGCTGCTGTTTTATAAAATAAAGTTGACAGGCTGTTTGAATCATCTGAGTTATGTGAAATAATTAAGAATTTATTTTTCTCTTTTAAGATATTTATTCCGGCAAACTCAGTTCCAAACCATAAGTTGCCACTTTTGTCCTCATAACCGGAATGGACAATTGTATTTGAAAGGGAGCTGGGTAATTCAGGATTAGGCATGTAATGAGTAATACTTTTTCGGTTTTCTGACACCTTATACAACCCGTTAAACCATGTTCCCAACCATAGATTGTAGTTACAATCTTCAAAAAGAAACATTACTGTAAGCAAACCGTTATCAAGTTGATTATTACTACGTGATAGTTCTTCAAAAATAAATTTTGATAACTGTTCGGTTTTGGGGTTATACTTTAACAAATAACCATAAGGGGTTGAAATCCATATATTCCCTATGTAATCCTCTTCTAAATGATAAGCACTAAATACTTGTGTTGATTTATGAGTAAGGTGTTCCTTCTCGGGGATAATTTGCAGTTTCTTAAATGACTTGGAGCTAAACTCGAAAATATAGTTTTCGTTTGTGGTAACCCATATATTGTTGTCTGAAGTAATTAATAACCTATCGAGTCCAATTTTAGGATCGTTTGGTTTAAAGGTATGTAATTGTTGAGTTGATATATCATAGTTATAAAGTGAGGTGTTACTGCTAATCCACAAAGTCCCGTTTTTGTCTTGTTTAATATCTTTTATTCTATCGCCCGTAATACCTTTAATGGGATCGAATTGGTCGGTAACAGGATTATATTTACTCACAGTAGCGGGCTCAGTGCCAATCCAAATATCACCGTCTTTGTCGGTAAACACTTCTTCTACAAAACTACCACCAATGGAGTGTTTGTTTTCAGGCTCTTTTCGATAAGAATAGTAAGTTTTTGTATCGTAACGAACCAAACCATCTTTTGTGGCAAACCACATTTGTCCTGTGCTATCTTGTGTTATACATGTTATGCTGTTCTTTTGGATATTACCATCAATGTGTAGATGAAAAAAATATGGTTCTTCTTGTTCTGATGATTTTTTCAGAACTATAGTCTCAACATCTTGCGCACAACTGCATTCGTAAACAAAAAGAAATAACAATAGTATAAAAGAGGTGAATTTACTTTTCACAAGTATATAGTATTTTAGATATAAGGCCGCGAAAATACCAAATATTGAGGTTCTGTCTAAAATTGATTGAAGATTGATTTCAGGGCTTGTACTTAACCGTAATGAATTAGAACCTATGTCGCGGTGTTAGATTTGGGAATTACAAGTACTTCTCGCATATCTCATAACATTACGAATCAACCAAGAAAAAAACTTATCTTGATCGAAAGTTTAGGTTTTCGTTACTCAAATATGGTAATGTAGGTTTGCTTATGTGCTCTAAAAACTTACGAAGTAAACATAATGATATGAATATCAATACTCCAACAGTGCCAGCACAAAAGCCCAAACAATTATGTAATTATATATACCTATCTTTATTATGTCTATAGTAACTTATGTTAAGAAAATTACTTTGACTTCTTATCAGTATTAATTAACTTTTAACCACTTTTGCTAAAATTTCTATTGTATGCCAACTCTAAATCTAATAAAAAACGACCCTTATTTAGTACCCTTCGAAAAAACAATTACTTATAGGTATAGTAACAGTATTCTAAAGCTAAATGATTTTATTAGCAAAAATGGGTCCTTTGTAGATAGTATCAATGGTCACTTATACTATGGATTACACAAACATGATAACAGTTGGGTAATTCGTGAATGGGCTCCAAATGCCTCTTCCATATATATTGTTGGCGATTTCTCAGATTGGATTCCAAAAGAGGAATTTAAATTTACAAATATAGGTAGTGGGAATTGGAAATGTAGCATTCCATTAGACGTGCTTAAGCATGAAATGTTATACAAACTGCTTATAAGTTGGGGACCGGATAGTCATGAACGAATTCCAGCCTACTGTCGACGTGTTGTCCAGGATGAAGAAACTAAGATTTATTCGGCACAGGTATGGGACCCACCAACTAGCTATCATTGGCTAAATAAACAACCTAAAAAAGTTGTCAACCCATTAATCTATGAGGCTCATATCGGAATGGCCACAAGTGAGTTAAAGGTTGGATCATATATTGAATTTAAAGAAAATGTGTTGCCACGAATTGCATCACTTGGTTACAACACCATCCAGTTAATGGCCATTCAGGAACATCCCTATTATGGCTCCTTTGGATATCAGGTAAGTAATTTCTTTGCTCCTTCATCGCGATTTGGCACACCCGAGGAGCTTAAGGAACTTATTGATGAAGCACATAAACTCGGTATTGCAGTTATTCTAGACATTGTGCATTCCCATGCGGTTAAAAATGAAATAGAAGGACTGGCCAAATTTGATGGAACAGATTATCAGTATTTTCACAAAGGCGAAAAGGGAGATCATCCTGTATGGGATTCGCGTTGTTTTAATTATAGTAAAGATGAGGTAATAAACTTCCTGCTTTCGAATTGTAAGTATTGGTTGGAAGAATTTAAGTTTGATGGATTTAGATTTGATGGTGTAACAAGTATGATTTACAACCATCATGGACTTGAAATCGACTTTGTCGATTATGGGATGTACTACAATGGTGAACAGAATGAAGATGCCTTAACCTACCTTACACTTGCGAATATTCTCACCCATGAGGTTAACCCAGATGCAATAACAATTGCTGAAGATGTAAGTGGGATGCCCGGAATAGCATCTCCTTTTAAGGATGGCGGTTATGGGTTTGATTTTCGTATGTCCATGGGAGTTGCCGATTATTGGATTAAAACTATTAAGGAGAAAAAAGATGAAGCATGGCATGTGGGTGATATTTATTATCAGCTAACCAACAAACGTGCTGATGAGCGAACAATCAGTTATGCCGAAAGTCATGATCAGGCAATGGTTGGAGATCAAACAATTATATTCCGACTTATTGGTGAACAGATGTACTCTTCAATGCAGGTAAAAGATGAGAGCTTAGTTGTTGAGCGAGGTATAGCTCTTCATAAAATGATCAGACTTATTTCACTTGCCACAGCTGGAGATGGATATCTAAATTTTATGGGAAATGAGTTTGGACATCCTGAATGGATCGACTTCCCCCGAGAAGGAAATAATTGGAGTTATCAATATGCACGCCGTCAGTGGGAATTATCCGATAATAAAAGTTTAAGATATTATTTTTTGAAGGAGTTTGATAAAGCTATGATTTATCTTATCAATAATTCTAATACGCTTTCAAAAAAGCCCTCAATCATGATTCAGAATGTTGATGATCAGGTTTTGATTTTTGAACGTGGAGATTTGATTTTCATATTCAATTTCAATCCATCAAAATCATTCACAGATTATGGGTTTGAAACAAAACCAGGAAAATATTTGGTTATGATAAATTCTGATAATGCAAAGTTTGGTGGAAATAATCGTAATGATGATAATGTTATGCCTCTTACTAACTTCGAGAATAACAAACACTTCTTAAAACTATATATACCAAGCCGATCAGCTATGGTGCTTAAGCCGGACAATAATTAATATAAAATGAACAAAAAAATAGTTTGTATAGGCGATAGTTTAACAGAAGGATGGAGCATAAAGTTAGATAGTTGCTGGCCATCTTTGTTAGATAATAAATTAGACATATGCTTCGTAAATAGCGGTATTTGTGGTGATACTACTGGTGGCATGCTGGCCCGATTTCGAGAAATGGTGATTAATCACAAGCCTGATAATGTTATTATAATGGGTGGAACCAACGATGTAGGTTTAAATATACCTGATAACCAGATAGTCGGTAACATCTTAGCTATGACACGATTGGCCAGACACTATAGTATAAAGTCAATAATAGGTATCCCACCACCCTACTTCCTTCCTGACGAATATGTTGATAACCAGTTGTTTCTGGATCTTTTAGATATGCACAAACGACTAATCGGTTTTGGTGAAACGCTTAAAAGATTTATCAATAATGATGATCAGCCTAGTATTGACTTTTCACTGAATATGACCATGAACCTTTATCTTCCGGATGGCCTGCATCCCAATGAAAAGGGTCATGAAATGATGGCTAAAAATGCAATGGAACAATTAGATCATTTTTTTAGTACAAAGTAATATAGAGTTGGATTATTAATGACACAGGAACTTCCCCAGCGCAAGATTATTCACATTGATATGGATGCCTTCTATGCATCTGTTGAACAGATGGATAACCCGGAGCTAGCAGGTAAGCCTGTTGCTGTTGGGGGAGGATCTGAAAGAGGTGTTGTTGCAGCTGCCAGTTATGAAGCCAGGAAGTTTGGAATAAGGTCAGCCATGTCGGGAAAGTTAGCAATTAAGAAATGTCCAAACCTGATTTTTGTTGTACCCCGTTTTGAAAGATATAAGGAGTTATCACTTCAAATAAGAAATATCTTCTTAGATTATTCCGATTTGGTGGAACCATTATCATTGGATGAGGCTTTTATAGATGTTACAGAGAATAAAATAAAAAACCCTTCGGCGGGTAATATTGCAAAAGAAATTCGTCAGCGCATTTTTGATGAGGTAGGGTTAAGGGCGTCAGCAGGTATATCAATAAATAAATTTACTGCAAAGATAGCATCCGATATTAACAAACCCAACGGTCAGAAAACCATATTACCCAATGAAGTAATTCCTTTTCTGGAAAAATTGCCCATCGAAAAATTCTTTGGGGTTGGAAAGGTTACTGCAAAAAAGATGAACGGTCTCGGAATATTTACTGGTTCCGACTTAAAAATGAAAGACTTGGGCTTCCTAATATCACATTTTGGTAAATCAGGTAAGCATTATTATAATATTGTTCGTGGTATTCAGCAAAGTGAGGTTAAGCCAAATAGAATACGTAAATCCATAGCTTCAGAAAACACTTTTATAACAGATATAGAAGCAGAGGATGAAATATTAGAAAAGCTATCTGCAATTGCCAAAGAGCTAGAGAAAAGGATGCTAAAATCCAATGTCAAAGGAAAAACTATCACAGTAAAAATCAAATACAGTGATTTTACAATACAAACAAGAAGCAAAACAATTGAACATTTTGTAAATAAAAAAGACGATTTTTTCAACACAATAATTGTGCTTATTGAGCAAGAAAAAATGAAAGCACCTGTCAGGCTACTGGGTATATCCATTAGTAATCTAGATACCATAGAACCAGAAAACTATTTTGGACAGTTAAAAATTAAATTTGATCAATCGGTATTTTAACAATAAGCTATTTATTCGAGAATAGTTTAATGGCATTTTTAACGAACTCCATGGGCATATTTGTTATTTCTGCTATTTGTTCAATTAGCAAACCTTCTTTGGCTAATCGATATGACAGATGATCCAAAGTTTCTCCAACTTCTATCATATTTTCATCTGGATCATAAAATCGCACAACCTTTTGTCGCCATGGCTGTTCCATTAAATCGTGTACAAATACAACTTTGTTTTCCTTTAACCGTATTACAAGTTCTTCAACATTATCATATTCAAAATAAAGTTCAAAGTTATTACCTCCTTGCCTTATTTTTTTATTGTTGACTAGCTTTTTAAAATGTGATCGTAGATGTATGGCAAAGTCTCCATGGAAAGTAATATTTTCACCAAAATCAAATTTGACTTCTTGTCCTAACAATGATTCATAAAATTGACGAGAGCGTTCCATATCAGACACAGTTACTAAAGGGCATATAAACTTCATATTATAAACTTGTTTTTACTAAAGTATAAAAAGTCTATTTCATGATATCAATACTTCTTAAAAACTGTATTCTAACACTTGAGTCTAGCAACCCAAAACAACTATCTTTTCTTTGTCCAAGCACCAAGAATAAACCCGTTGATTGTAAATCCAACCATTGAAAAACCGCCAATTATCCATGCAAGTCCGTACGGAGCCTGGGCAAACATATTGTTAACCATAGTAGTGAGGAAGATTAAAACAAATGCTATTACCAAACCTAGCAATGCACCTTTAAACCCAGTATTAATACCAATTTTAGAAAACAACCATGCTAATAAATACATCGATGCTACACTTGAAACAACGTTACTTATCCAAATTCCCATTGCCCCATCCATGTTTTCAGCATCGGCCATTGTAAGACCAACAAACTCCATCCATTGTTCACCAAAAAGAGGTCCATACCAAACAAAACCCAATGCAAAAAGTACTACTACGCCTACCCAAATGGCACCATGATTAATTTTTAAATTTTCCATTTTTGTGATTTTTAGTTGATTAATGCAACCAAAAATAGCTGATTCTTATTTAACTACCAAATTATTTTTAAAGATTCTAAATAGGAGAATTGATTTTTTACCGTAGAGTAGCACTAAGTAATCCGCAAAGTAAAATGGAATCGTGATGTGATAGGATGCTTCAATCAACAAGTTATTATTCTAACAAATTGCAATGGGCAATGGCAGCAAATCCATGACATTATTGATACTGTAGTTTTGTTATATATGTAAAGAATAATCTCACATTATGTATTAAGATACATTCGGTTCGCCACCAATGACAACGACTTGTATACGCCTGTATTTCTAGTAGTTATGGAAATAACTAACCGAATTTATTCATTAGGTTTTCTTTGTGGTTCTTTGTGAGTACTTTGTGGTAAAAAATTATATTGATGATTAACCACAAAGTCACACTAAGGATTGAACAAAGTATCTCAAAGGAATATAAATACTACATATCCATACAGTTTTATAGTTTACTAACTGTGATTCCGAAAGATTTCAACCGAATATTGTCATCATATTATGTGAGCCCCCTTTTTCCAAGGGTGTTGGGTCACAGTATAACACTAATACTTCAATTTCAGCATATTGTTTCTCTGCACTAATCTCCGAAATACGTTGTCTACCTATGTGATAAAAAACTATGTACATGAAACCTAAAAAACCTAACTTTGTACTCAAATGGCAAAAGCAAAAACAATATATTTCTGTTCAAACTGTGGGCATCAGTCTGGTAAATGGATCGGCAAATGTCCTTCATGCGGCGAATGGAATACTTTTGAAGAGGAAGTAATCTCAAAGCCAACTAAAAAGGATGCTGGTAATATTAAACTAATTAAATCAGTACCAACAGCTGTTCAGGATATTAGCTCGGGAAATGAAAAAAGAATAAACACAAATAGTATTGAGTTAAACAGAGTATTGGGTGGAGGACTGGTACTGGGTTCGGTTGTACTAATTGGTGGTGAGCCCGGAATTGGAAAGTCAACTCTACTCCTGCAGGTAGCACTCAATATGGTAGGTAAAAAAATTCTTTACATCTCTGGTGAAGAAAGTCAGCAACAAATAAAAATGCGCGCCGACAGAATAGGAATACAAAATGTCGAATGCTACTTGCTAAATGAAACTTTCACCGACTCAATATTTAAACATTCCAAGAATGTAAAACCCGATTTGATTGTAATAGACTCCATTCAAACCCTTCATACCGATATAATTGATTCATCACCAGGCAGCATATCACAAATTCGTGAAACTGCATCTCAGCTTCAGCGCTATGCCAAATCATCTAATATTCCTGTTCTACTAATTGGACATATTACTAAAGACGGTAATCTAGCAGGGCCAAAGGTACTTGAGCATATGGTAGATACAGTACTACAATTTGAAGGCGATAGACATTATGGTTTTAGGATACTGAGGTCTGTAAAAAATCGTTTTGGTTCCACATCTGAACTTGGAATTTATGAGATGCAATCAAACGGACTTCGTGAGGTTCTTAATCCAAGTGAAATACTTCTTTCCAATCGTGATGAGATTGCAAGTGGAGTTGCAATAGCAGCTATGGTAGAAGGCCAACGACCTTTGCTAATTGAAACCCAGGCCCTAATTAGTACGGCTGCCTTTGGAACACCACAGCGTTCATCAACTGGTTTTGACTTACGCAGACTAAATATGCTGTTGGCAGTATTGGAAAAACGTAGTGGTTTTAGAATAAGTTCAAAGGATGTTTTTCTTAACATAGCAGGTGGACTAAAGGTAGATGACCCAGCCATTGACATTGCAGTGGCAGCAGCAATAATTTCATCGTTGGAAGATGTTGAAATCCCGCCAAATATTTGCTTTGCCGGAGAAATTGGACTTTCTGGAGAAATCCGCACAGTATCACATGTTGAAAATCGTATTAGCGAGGCCGAAAAACTTGGTTTTGAGAAAATCATTCTCTCAAAATACAGCTTGAAAAATATCAGCAAGAAAAGCTACAAAATTGAGATTATTCCTGTAAGGAAGGTAAGGGACTTGGTTGAGGTATTGTTGTAGGTGGAAATTCCTGATTTGGTGAAAGCTCATTAATCATTTCTAAATTCGTACATTTGTTATCAAATCATTAGTGTTAATGGACAAATTACAAGTTAAAGAAACCGTTTCGGAAATATCAGATCAACTCATTAAGATAAGAAGGCATCTGCATGCAAATCCTGAACTAAGTTTTCATGAAGAAAAAACAGCTGACTATATCTCAAAACTACTATCTGAATGGGATATTCCACACGAGACCAATATTGGCGGATATGGAATAGCGGGTTTGGTTAAAGGCAAAAACCCTGGCTCAAAGGTGATTGCGTTGCGTGCCGATATGGATGCCCTCCCAATTACCGAAGAAAACAATGTTGATTATTGCTCTACCAAAAATGGGATTATGCATGCATGTGGTCATGATGTTCATATGACTTGTTTGCTTGGAGCTATAAAAGTATTATCTGAAAATAAGGATTCATTCGAAGGAACAATTAAGTTCATTTTTCAACCTGCCGAAGAATCACTTCCGGGAGGTGCAATAAAAATGATTGAAGAGGGAGTTCTGGAAAATCCAGCACCAGTGTTAATTATAGGCCAACATGTTTTCCCAGAACTTGAGATTGGAAAAGTTGGAATAAAGGCAGGTGTTTATATGGCATCTTCAGATGAAGTAAACCTTACGATAAAAGGAAGAGGAGGACATGCAGCAATACCGTCAAGTTTTGACGACACCATATTATCAGCTTCGGAGATTATTGTAAAAGTAAAAGAAGCGGTTAAAGAGCAATCCCCGAAAGGGTTTCCAACAGTACTTTCATTTGGCAAGATAATAGCTGATGGAGCATTTAATGTTATCCCATCAGAGGTAAAAATCATTGGTACTTTTAGAACCTTTGATGAAGGCTGGAGAAAGAAAGTTCACTCTATTATTGATAATATTTCTGCTAAGGTTGCTAAAAAACACAATACCACTTGCGATGTATTTATTGTTAGTGGCTACCCCGTTCTGGAAAATAATAATGATTTAACAATTGCATTTAAAAAAGCTGCCTCGGAATTTCTTGGAGAAAAAAATGTAGTTGAACTAGAAGTTAGAACTACTGTTGAAGACTTTGCCAGATACACTCAAATAATTCCAGGTGTTTTTTACCGACTTGGAATCGCAAACCAAGAAAAAGGAATAACCTCGAACCTCCATTCACCAACTTTTAATGTGGATGAGAAGAGCATTGAAATAGGAACCGGTCTGATGATTTGGAATGCCTTGGAAATCTTAAACAATATCGTTACAAAATAAATTATGACAACTATGTTAAAAATATTCATTCACAAGTCACAAGCCACTACTCCCGATACACAATTCACAACTCACTAACATGATAGTAAACGATAAACTTTACCAAACAGTCTGGATTGAAGGTAGTTCTGTTTTCATGATTCAACAAAACCAATTACCCTATAATTTTGAGATTCATGAATGCCCTACATACTGGGATACATGCATGGCTATTACTGATATGACCATACGTGGAGCAGGTGCAATTGGAGCAGCAGCAGGTTATGCTATGGCACAGGCTTTTTTACAATTTAGAGATGACCCTGAAAAAGCTGTAAAGGTTAGGGAAGCCAGGCTAGACATTGAGAATACACGACCAACTGCTCGTAATCTATTTTATGCAGTAGAAAGGGTTTACCATGCAGGATTAATTTCGGCTGAAAGTTCAGTTGTAGAAGCTCAAAAGGTTGCACAAAAGGATAGTGCCGATTCAAAAAGAATTGGAGAACTTGGTAGTGACCTTTTTAAGAAAAAAGCAAATATACTGACTCATTGTAATGCTGGATGGCTTGCATTTGTGGATTACGGTACTGCATTGGCACCAATTTACCTTGCTGCAAAACAAGGCAAAGATGTTTTTGTATATGTTGACGAAACTCGCCCACGGAATCAGGGAGGAAAGCTAACAGCATGGGAACTACATAATAACAATATACCTCATGTGATTATTCCAGATAATGCAGCCGCAACATTGATGGCAAAAGGAAAAATTGATTTTGTTATTGTTGGGGCCGACAGAATTGCAGCTAATGGAGATGTTGCAAATAAAATAGGGACACTGGGCAGAGCGATCCTGGCAAACGAATTTAATATTCCTTTTTATGTGGCAGCTCCAACATCCACAATTGACATTAACTGTTCAACGGGCAAAGAAATCCCCATTGAAGAACGTGATCAGGAGGAAATTCTATATCAATCGGGTATTGATAAAAATGGTAATCCGGTGCAGGTATTAGTTTGCTCTCCTGGATCTAAAGCACTTAACCTGGCATTTGATGTTACCCCTGCAAAATATATCACAGGAATCATTACCGAAAAAGGTATTGTTAGTGCTCATCATAACTCCATAAAAAAACTAATGGATGAAATCGATGAATAAGTTTAGCTATTGTTATAAATATCCTCGTCCGGCAGTTACAGTTGATATCATCATTATTAAAAATCCGTGTAACAATCCCGAAATATTACTTATTCAACGACTAAACCCTCCTTTTAAAGATGGTTGGGCTATACCCGGAGGTTTTGTTGATATGGATGAAACCCTCGAACGAGCAGCAGAAAGGGAACTTAAAGAGGAAACCGGATTATCTGGAATTATCCTTAGTCAGTTTAAATCTTACAGTGCTGTTGATAGAGACCCTCGAGGAAGAACAATTTCAATTGTTTTCATGGGCATTGCACCAATGGAATCGAAAATAATGGCCGGCGATGATGCCAAAAATGCAAATTGGTTTAAATTAAACAACCTACCTGAACTTGCTTTCGATCATAATCAAATTATTAGTGAAGCAATGCAAAACCTATAGATAGTAGCACGCACATGTGAGTCCATAATGATTCTTGAGAGATATTTTTTCGTAATTTTATAGTCTGCAAACATAAAAACAATGGATTATAAAGACTATTATAATATTCTAGGTGTTACTAAAACGGCTAAAAAAGATGAGATAAAAAAAGCCTACCGGAATCTTGCAAAAAAATATCATCCCGATAAAACCAATGGTGATAAAGCACTTGAGGAGAAGTTCAAAGAAATCTCTGAAGCATATGAAGTACTAAGCAATGATGAGAATAGGAAAAAATATGATGATTTAGGTGCCAACTGGAAAAACCAGCAGCAGCAAGGTGAGCCAGGTGGTGGATTTGATTATTCTCAATACTATTCAAATACAGGAGGTCAGGGAAGCCATCAATCATTTGAAGGTGATCCTGAAATGTTTTCTGATTTCTTTAATAATATTTTTGGTGGAGGATATTCAGCTGGAGGTTCAGGGCGTAGGCAAGTTCCACGAAAGGGACAAGATTACATTGCCGAAATGGAGATGACACTTGAAGAAGCTTATCATGGTGGGGTAAGAATAATAAATATCAATGGCAAAAAGCTAAGAATAAAAACAAAACCGGGAACGAAAGATAAGCAGAAGATTAAATTGGCCGGAAAGGGAAGCCTTGGAATTGCTGGTGGAAAGCCTGGTGATTTACTCATTACAATTCATGTATTACCAAACTCTAAATTTAAACGAAAAGGAAATAACCTATTTGTTGACCTGCAAATAGATATGTATACTGCTGTTCTGGGAGGTAAAATTGAAGTGCCAACTCTAAACGGAAATGTAAATATGACTATTCCCAAAGGTACACAAGGTGGCAAATCCCTGAGACTAAAAGGTAAAGGAATGCCAGTTTATGGAAAAAAAACTGAACACGGGGATTTATATGTTAAAACCAATATTGTAATACCTACAAACCTAAACGAAAAGCAAGAAGAGCTATTTAATGAATTAAAAAAACTTGAATCATGAGCACTCTAATTAGAATTGAACATGTACATCATAGACAACCTTTGTTTGATTTTGTTAACGCCGTAGTCGAATCACAATTAAAGCATTACGCATCTGATTTATTTCCCGAATTGGAAATGAACGATATGGATATATTAAATCATTCTTTGGCAAGAGCACAACAGGTTTGTACAACACTAAACATCCCAATAAAAGAGCATTTTAAGAAAATATATCGAACTTCTGAAAATAATGTCTATTGCGACTATAAGCTATCGAACACAGCATATATATTGGTAAGTTTAAACGGCGATGTCAACATGAAAAAAGTAGCACAAATACAGTTGGAGCTTGCTAATTCATTACTTGGAAAATTATAATAGAATAATAATTTGAGTAGTTGTTTATACACAAAAGTTGTAAAACATACAGTAAAGGTAGAGCTAAACATTTAGTCCCTCAAATTTGTTTAGTTATGAATTAATAATTAATAAAGACGAACAACTATGAAACAATTAAAAATCCATCAGGCACTATTTGTATTCCAGTTAGTGTTTATATCATTAACAAATGCTCAAGTAACAGACAAAGTTGAGCAATCAATTTATAATGGTGCATCTATGGATGTTCTAAATATTGATACCTGGCAAAATAGTCAAAGAGCAAAAGGATTGGCCAACCTGCAAAGTATTATGCCTAATCTAATGGCCGTTAATGCTCAGGACGTTTATCAATTAAATTACCAGGCTTCAAATTACGATTTGTATGAAATTCCAAGCGTTAAACGAATTTTAGATCATCCAGGAGTTTCTGCAATTGTCGTAATTACAAAAGATGGAGATGTATTGTTAGAGCATTATAAAAATGGACATGACAGGAATACCACTTTCTCCGATCAATCCAGCACAAAATCGATGGGATACATACTCCTTAATAAAGCAATAAAAGAAGGGAAATTATCATTAACAGACAAAGTCGAGAAATACATTCCAAATATTGGCCCGGGTTTTAAAGGGCGAACAGTGGGTGATGTAGCATCAATGGCAGTCAATCATAATGTTGCCGAATTGGCTGCATACTCAGGAGATCCTGCTGCTCTTAAAATGTTTGATCGCGATGAAAGGGTTATCGGATTACAACGAAATGATGTGCGTGAAACATTAAGAGATTTTGTACAGGATATTCAAATTGCACCTGGCGCCAATTCTAATGTTTATGAAGGAGAGGTTGCGAATTACGCAACTATCAATACAAATGTATTAGGATTGATTATTCAGGAGGCAACAGGCATTCCTTTAGAAGAACAGGTTCGCGATTTGCTGCATAAAGTTGGAGGCCAAAATATTATGTATATGGGTACCGATTTTGATGGGTTCCCTATGATTGGAGCTTCAATGTTATCATCAACGGTGGACTTTGCGCGCTATGGACGCTTGTTAATCGAAGATAAAGAAACCTCCATTGCTGATAGAAAAAAATCTAAAACGGATGGACAGCCAGTTCCTGCTGAATTGACATTTATTGACAGTAAGTATTATAAATCTGCCATTCATAACGATTTTGGATTTGGACATAGTGGTTGGGGTGGTCAAATTATATGGGCAGACCCTGAAACTGGGATTATTGTAGCTGCAAATAGCCAGTTAAATAGTAAACTTCCAGCTCCTTTTGAACATTTCAATAAAGTTTATGAAGCTACAATTGATATTGTAAAGTATTATCGAGAAAAGGGTACTGAGTAATCTTGGGTAAGTACGTTTTACAACAATATGTATAAAAAATTGCCGGATAGTGCGTTATTAAGGCTCTGTGGCTCGCATCAAATTCATCTCAGTTTGATAAGTTTGAGCTTCGAAGTCGGCAACATTTCATACATTTAACGTTAGCAGCAATCAGCAACTATGAAAATTGAGAACCTTAAACAATAAAAATAGATAACAAAGGATTATGGAATTATTTTTCAAATATACAACGCCTGTAATTTATTGGATTCTAGTCATTACCTGGTCTTATATATTTTTCTTCTATTTAAAAAAAATAAAACAGAGAGATACAAGTGATAAATTACTAAAATTATTATTATTAATCTTAGCAATTGATGCTTTTAGAACACTTTTTGAAAGCATGTATTTTGGTGCATGGTACACCTCTTTATCAGGACTAATTCCAATAGAAATATTTAATTATCTCGCAAGGCCACAAATTGTATTTTTTCCAAAATTAATTAACCTTATTACAGCTGGATTAGTTTTAGCAATGATTATAAAAAAGTGGTTGCCATCTGAAATAAAACAAAAAGAAAAAATAAATAGCCTGGTTGAAAAACAAGTATCAGAATTATCAAAAACAAACCAAGAGTTGGTAATTGCTAAAGAAAGAGCAGAAAGAAATGAAATTGAATTAAAGAAAGTTCAGAAAATAACTCAAATCGGAAGTTGGTATTTAGATATAGCAACAAATCATGTAACATGGTCAGAAGAATTATATAAAATGTATGGTTTTGACCCCAAAAAGCCAGTTCCTCCATTCACAGAACACATGAAGTTGTTTACAACCGAAAGTTGGGGAGTACTATCATCATCACTTGAAAATACAAGAAAAACAGGAATCCCATATGAACTTGAATTAAAAACAGTAAGAAAAGACGGAACTAACGGTTGGATGTGGGTTCGCGGTGAAGCTATACAAAAAGAAAATATAACAATTGGTCTTTGGGGAGCTGCACAAGATATTTCAAATAGAAAAAGTCTGGAATTGGAATTACAACAAGCCAAAGAAAAGGCCGAAGAAAGCGACCTGTTAAAAAGTGCATTTTTAGCCAATATGAGCCACGAAATCCGTACTCCTATGAATGGCATATTGGGGTTTACCGGTTTGTTAAAAGAGCCTAATTTATCAGGAGAAGCACAGAAAAAATATATAGAAATCATTCAAAAAAGTGGTAACCGCATGTTAAATACTGTGAATGACATTATTGAAATTTCCAAAATTGAAACCGGGCAAATTACACTTTTATCAAACAAGGTGAATATTGGCAGCCATCTTCAAACTTTATACAGTTTCTTTAATCTTGAAGCTAACAAAAAAGGGTTAAGATTAATAATCGACAATAAATTAACTGAAGATGAATCATTGATAATTACTGATAAAAACAAATTAAGTTCTATTCTTACAAACCTTATAAAAAATGCAATCAAATTTACCGAAAATGGAGTTATTGAAATAGGCTGTATAAAGAATGACGATTTATTAAGGTTTTATGTAAAAGACACAGGGACTGGAATTCCTGATGCACGGAAAGATGCTATTTTCAACCGTTTTGAGCAGGCTGATATTGAAGATAAGCAGGTGCATGAAGGTTCAGGTTTAGGTTTGGCAATTTCAAAATATTATGTTGAAATTTTAGGTGGTAAAATTTGGGTTGAATCTGAAGAAGAAAGAGGTTCAACATTCTACTTTACAATAAACCATAACCCAGTTATACCAGAAGCAGAAGATAAAAACGTCGCTCAAAATAAATCAACCCAAATAGTAAAAAATTTGAATGTCTTAATTGTAGAAGATGATGAGACAAGTTCATATTATCTATCTACAATATTAAAAGGCTTCACTAATAATATCCAAATAGTTACAAACGGATTGGAAGCGGTTGAAACTTGCAGGGGAAATTCAATTTTTGACTTAATATTTATGGATATTCGATTACCGGGAATTAGTGGCTTGCAATCGACTGAAAAAATTAGGAAGTTTAACAAAAGTGTTATAATTATTGCGCAAACGGCTCATGCTTTAGAAGGCGATAAAGAAAATGCAATAAAAGCTGGTTGTAATAATTATATTTCCAAACCCATAGATAAAGACCATCTATTTGCAATTATTCAACATTATTTTAAAACAGGAATAAAACAAATAAGTGATTGAATAGTAAAGAAAAGCACATGGCTCTAACATTTTGTATAAGTAATGACAGGGAAAGTAACAAATATCAAGTTTTGTAATCCGCTCACAAAATCATAGCGGTTTTACAGGAAATAAGCACGCAATCTGCCACTACTAATACAATTTACCGTTGTAGGTTTAGGTGTCGAGTCCGGAATAACGGCTACACAATTGTAGTAATTATGTATAAAAATGATGGCGTGTACAGAAGGTACAGCGAGAGTTTCAAACTCAAAATTTTATCCGAACTTAGTACCGGTAATTATACCAAAAGAGACCTTGGTCGTATTTATGGAATCCAGAATAGTACAATCAATGAATGGATCAAAAAATACGACCGCAAAGATTTAATGAATACTAGAATTATCGTGGAAACTAAAGACGAAATAACCAGAATTAAAGCTCTGCAAAAAGAAATCGAACAGCTTAGAGAACTACTTGTTAAAAAGGATCTGGATCATCTTATACTTGACTCATACCTGGAAGTAGCAGCTGAAAAACTCGGATACAAAGATACCGAAGAGCTAAAAAAAAAATTAAGCAAGAAAGCTTAATGAAAGCCGTAGATAAAGCTAAAGAAACAAAGATGGCCAGTTGTGAGACAACATGCCAGGGCTTTGGATTGCACCGTGATGCCTATTATAAATACAAAAAAAGGCATAAGCATCGTTTAGCTGTAGAAAAGCAAGTTGTTGAATTAGTAAATCAAGAACGTATAGAACAGCCCAGAGTGGGTACTCGTAAGCTCTTGGCTGCGCTACACATAACTTTTAACCTATTAGGGTTAAAAGTCGGACGTGATGAGCTATTCAGGATCTTACGCAAGTACAATATGTTGGTAAAACGCAAAAAAGCCTATTGTAAAACTACTGACTCATATCATCGTTTTCATAAGTATGGAAACTTGATTAAAGAGTTAGAAATAACAAAACCAAATCAGGTATGGGTTAGCGATATTACTTATATAAGAACGTACAACGGATTTTGTTATTTGGCGCTTATTACCGATGTATATTCAAGAAAAATTGTAGACTATGATATAAGTAACTCACTCGAGCTGGCTGGATGCTTGCGGGCCCTCAAAAAGGCCCTGGCAAGCATACAGACTGCGAACGGGCTTATTCACCACTCCGATCGTGGAATACAATATTGCTCTAAACAATATGTCAGAATACTCAAGAAAAATAAAATCAAAATCAGCATGACTGAAGAAAATCACTGCTACGAAAATGCTATTGCTGAAAGAGTTAATGGCATTCTGAAAGATGAGTTTTACTTAGACCAAAGCTTTGCAGGTTTGACTCAGGCTAAGCGTGCAACAAAAAATGCTATTAATATTTATAATAATAAAAGACTTCATTTATCTTTACAGTATAAAACACCAAATAACGTGTTTAATGGAGCTGCTTAATTTAATTTTTAACCTGTAGCCTTATTTCAGGACAAGACAAGGTGTGAAAATCCAAAAATATTTGGAAATGACAGAAAAACAAATTCAAAGTATTAAAAAGAAAATAAGAAGTTGTCGGGCTCAATTATCTGCAGAAAAAAAAGGTAATACGGAGCCTATAACGACAGTCGTGGAATACGATACATAATTCCTGAACTCTATTTAAAACTAGAAGATTATAAAGGTTGTTTAAGGTATTTTAATTGGTTTGAAAAAGAATTTATTGACGATTGTGGTTTTCCTGATTTTTTATTGCAATGGACCCTTGTGTTATTTCAAAATAAAAAATATGATTTTGCAGAAAAGAAACTATATGAAACATTCTTTTCGAATACGTACTTAATACCATTATTAATCGGAGATGATATAGGGAGAGTTGAGAAATCTGAAACTATTTCCACAGAACGAATTGAATTTGCAAAAGAAGTGATAGCAGAATCATCTAAAATTATAACTGAAGACTTTAAATATTGGCTCACAGAAATTTCAAAAGCAAAATTGTTTGCTCAAAGAATTCGAGATTTTATTGGATTGCAAAAATTAATAGAAGAAGAGGCTGTTGGTCAAAGTCGGACTGATTTAATTCGTGCCGAAATGGAGTTTGTTAAAACTATAATTTATTAACAACAACTTACAACAAAAAATACAATTCATGCAGTAATATCATTTTCATAGAAAATGATTTAGTAAGTTTGAAAATAAGGAAACCAAATACCCTTATTGAATAGGATGCGGTATGTAATATAATCAAACCGTTAAGATGCAATTATCCTTTTTTAATTTTCTTCTCAATTGCAGTAGTTGAATACCCTGGTAAAAAATCAATTGTTTTAATCGTTCCGTTTTTTGCCATAACAACGTCATAGCCAACAATATCTTCTGGCCTATAATCTGCTCCTTTAACAAGTATATCAGGGTGAATATTTTTGATGAGCTCATAGGGAGTATCTTCATCAAACAATACAACGGCATCAACAAATTGAAGAGATGCTATAATCGTAGATCTTGATTTTTCATCAGTAATTGGACGTAAGTCCCCCTTGCCCAATCGTCTGGCTGAAAGATCAGAATTTACACCCACTATTAGAATATCTCCCTCATCCTTAGCCTTTGATAAATAATCGATATGGCCAAGATGAAGTAAATCAAATACTCCATTTGTGAATACAATGGTACTATTTGATAATTTCCAAATCTTCAATTTATCACCCAACGATTTATCGTTAAGAATCTTATCAGTTATGGATAATAAGTTATTCATTTAATGGTTTTTCACGTTTCGATAACACTCCCATGTAAAAGTAAGACAAACTTCCAACAAATACATTTAATATGGTTTGACCACCATGTGTAATTGCAGCAAAAGAACCTGCGGCATTTCCTCCAACTCCAAATATTTCAACCAATACCGCTTTAACAATAAAATGATATGCTCCAATTCCTCCCGGCACTGGCGCAACAACTCCAAGGCTTCCAATTGCAAGCACAGTTAAAGCATCCGCCATTGTAAGCTGACTTGTTTCGGGCAATAAGAAAAAAGGAAAATATACCATTCCGGCATAAAAAAGCCAAATGAAAAATGTATAAATCAAAAAGCGCCATTTTTGTTTTAGTTTCATGATGGTTTTTACACCATCCCATAAACCTTCAAAAAATTCCCTGAGTTTTTGGTAAAAAGGCAGTTTTTTTATTCTTTCTTTTAAGGCTTTAATTATAAAATATATTAAAACTAAAACCAATAATGAAACAACAGAAAATAATATTAAGCTACTAATATTTGAAGCAAGATTGCTGAAAAAAGGACCAAAGGTTGTCGTCAAGAAACTACTGAGCGATTTAAACTGAAAAAATATGACCAACACTATTATAGCCATCAATGTTATTAAATCAAATAGTCTTTCTGAGATTACAGTTCCAAACAAGGCATTAAAGGGGATCTTTTCCTTTTTCGACAGCACCCCGCAACGCGCTAGTTCGCCCATGCGAGGAACAGCTGTATTAGCCATGTAACCAACCATAACAGCATAAAAAGTAGTTGATAGTTTTGTTTTATAGTTTAGTGAATTTATAAGTAAATTCCACCTTAATGCTCTAAAAATATGTGAAGCTAAAGCAAGTATTAGGGCAACTATTAACCAATAATAATTTGCTCCTTTAATGTCTTGCCACACTTCAGTCATATCAAGTTTTCTAAAACTCAACCAAAGCAATACAATTCCAAGACCTAAAAAAAATAAGTACTTAAGGATTGTAAAAAATTTCCTTTTTTGAACGGTTGCCAAAACGCTATTTTAACCTGTTATTTTCATCGGGGAAGAGGATTGTAGGCTTAAACGATTTTGCCTCTTCAAAATCCATACTGGCATAAGATACTATTATTACTAGATCATTAACAGCAACCTTACGAGCAGCAGCTCCATTTAGCGAAATTATCCCAGAGCCTCGTTCGCCCTTTATTACATAGGTAGATAACCGCTCACCATTTGTTATGTTATAGATACTAACTTTTTCATTCTCAATTAAATTAGCAGCTTCCATAATATTCTCATCTATGGCAATACTACCAATATAGTTGAGGTCGGCCATCGTAACTGTTGCCCTATGGATTTTAGATTTTAGTACGTTTATATTCATTATACTAGTAATAGATCCAGATAATTTCAGCGGCAAAATTATTAAATAATTCGAATATTATCAATTAATCTAACCATTCCGAGTTTTACTGCTATAAACCCCATCGTACCAACACTGGTATCGTGTGTGTTTATTGGTTGTAAATCAACATCATCTGCAAGTTCAAAATACTCTACATCAAATTCTGGCCGATCGGCAAATTGATTAATAACAAACTGCTTAAGTCTGTTCACACATAAAAACTCACTGTTTTCTTTTGCCTCTTTTAATACTTCATAAATATATGGTGCTGATTTTCTATCATCGGGAGAAAGTCTTGCATTTCTTGAACTCATTGCCAACCCGTCCTCTTCTCTTACAATCGGACATGGAACTATTTCAACAGGTATTGACTCTATTTCAACAAGCTTATTTATAATCGCAAGTTGCTGATAATCTTTTTCACCAAAATAAGCTTTGTGTGGTAAGCATATATTAAATAATTTACTGACCACAACACCAACACCATTAAAATGACCTGGTCTGGATGCGCCTTCCATAACATTTTCAAGAATTCCAAAATCATAGGTTCTTTTAGTTTCACCTGGGGGATACATTTCCTCAACTGTTGGGAAAAATAATATGTCGCAACCAACAGATATCAACAAATCAGAATCCTTTTTTATATCCCTTGGATATTTCTCGAGGTCTTCAGGATTATTAAACTGAATTGGGTTAACAAATACACTAACTACCAATAGATCGTTTTCTTCTTTAGCTTTTCTCATAAGTTGCAGATGCCCATCATGCAAAGCACCCATGGTAGGTACAAATCCTATTGTTAATCCTTCTTTTCGTTTTCTCAGAATCTCCTCTTTGATTTCTGAAATTATATTGTAAGTAATCATTAATCTGATGTAATAAAATAAAAAACGCTATTTAATTATCTTCCAAAGATCTTGTTCAAGTGATTTTTTTGGTGTTTCAACAATTCTTCCAACTTCTTTTTCATCCTTATTAATAATAAATGTAGGAACACGTTCAATATCCATATTACTAATGTCGACAACAATTGCCTGCTTTTTTTTGTCAACAGCAATAACTTTTACACGTTTGTCATTATATCCAGCTTCCTTTAAAACTTTATAAAACCTAGGAACTTCTCGCTTACTATCTGAACACCAGGTTCCCAATACAATTGTTATTTCATAATCATCAATATTCTCACTTAGTTTTGATATATATGCTTCGTTAGGTTGATAAATATCATACTGACTTCTGAAATAAGCCCCATAAACATCCTTATTTAACCCATTTTTATCACAATATCCAATAAGCATTTTTGTATTAGTAACCGGATCAACAACCATGCTATTCATCTGTGCGATGGTATTTAATCCAGAAAACAAGATAATGGCAAGTAATATTATATTTTTATTCATACTATAGATTTTATTTTGCAAAATTAGATCAAAATCTATAACGAAGTGTAATTACCAATATTATAGTAATGAAAACTTAATTGGAAGAGTTAGCCTAACCCTTACCGGAATGTGATTTTGTTTACCACAATTCCATTTTGGCATTAGTCTTAAAACACGCAACGCTTCTTCCTCGCATCCACCTCCAATTCCTTTAAGAACTGTCATATTGGATAGGGATCCATCCTTTTCCACAACAAACTCGATATAAACTCTTCCGGTTATATTTACTTCCTTGGCAACACGAGGATAAACAATATTATTATCTAAAAATTTCATCATTGCAGCATAACCTCCTGGATATGTGGGTTGTTCTTCTGCTATTGGAATGATTTTATTATCCAATATCTCAGGTTCAGGCTCAAAAACAGGTATATACTTTTTAACTTCTGTTTTTTCATTGGCCAATACATCTATTTCTATTCTTCCTTCCTCAATTAGATCGGTTTTATCCACAACAATATTTACCGGTGGTGTTTTGGGGATTGGAGGAGGGGGTGGGTGTTTTGTTTGTATAATAAAAATTGTTGGTTCTTCTAGAACATAC
>JAERTF010000048.1 GCA_016845105.1 Bacteroidota bacterium
GTTGTAGGGTTGTCATTGTTGTCGGGTTGTCATGAAACACCTCTAGAACACTGGAAATATAATACTTTAGAGAAAATTTAGGTGCTGTAAATCTCAAACCATTATAATAAAAGTTTTTATGGAGTCTGTACACAGGGCTGATAAACAGTTATCAATCAAGTGTTAGCAACCATTCTTTCATCACAGGATTTAAAACTTTATATCTCTTTCTTTCTTTTGCTATCAGGCTTTTCTTAATTAAACTATCTAAGGCTGTGGCTAATGTAGAACTTGATGGTAATCCATATTGGGATTGCAATTTTGATGAAAATAGCTCCTGTACATCAGTCAATTTTGCAATAGTAGTTAATACAACACGCTGAATATTTGTTAGCTGGTCATATAAGCCCTGAAAAATAATCGATTGACTTTGAATAATTTTATTAATCCACAATTGTGTAAAAAACTCATCTTCCTGGTTGGCTCCATCTCTTATTAAATTAAAAACAACTGATGCAAAATATTGTGTAAAATGCGGATGACCCTCCGATTTTTCTAAAATCATATCGATATTTGATTCAGATATCAATAAACCTTTGCTTTTGAATTTGTCAGCAATAAATTGTTTCAATTCTTTAAAATCGATGGGTTCAATTTTCATTTTTGAAGCAAACTCATAAAATGGAGACTGTTGCGATGTAAAAATTAGTTCCATTAATGATTGCTGACTACCGGAAAAAATATAAGAAACATTCTCATGGTTCTGAAATGCTGATCGCATCCAGTTAATTAAAAAAGGATCGATACGATTTATCTCCTGAAACTCATCAAATGCTATACATATCTTTTTACCTGAGTCTTTTGCAATCTTTTCAGGTGAATTCATGATTGTTTCCACATCAATTTGACTTTTAATTTCAGATATCTGAAGTGAAAAAGTAGGTGTACCGAACTCATCAAATGATATTGACGGTTGCAGATTATTAAAATATCCTGATAACTTGCTTGTAAGTTTTTTTATTTCATATTTCCAATTAAACAACCTAGACGCAATTAAAGCAGCATACTTCTTACTGAAATCATCAAGTGACTTTACATTATACAAATCGAAATAGATTGTATCAACTTTCTCTATATCATTGTATACTTTATGAATTAAGGATGACTTACCAAACCTTCGTGGTGAATAAAGCCATACGGAAAATCCATCCATTATATTAGACTTTAACCAAGCTATTTCTTTTTGTCTGTTACAAAAATTTCTTCCAGATACTATTGTACCAAACTGAAATGGGTTTATTATATGATCATTCATATTAGAAGCTTTTTACATGTCGTAAAATTACGTGTCGTAAAATTACGATATTATTCTAACTTGATAAAACTAGGTTTTGGTGGATGGTGGTTGTTGGGTTATTATTGTTGTCGTTGTTGTCGTTGTTGTCGTTGTTGTCGTTGTTGTCGTTGTTGTCGTTGTTGTCGTTGTTGTCGTTGTTGTCGGGTTGTTGTGATTGAAGGGTTGCCTGCCCGCCGTAATGCAATGGAGGAGGGTCGTTGTTGTCGGGTTGTTGTGATTGAAGGGTTGCCTGCCCGCCGTAATGCAATGGAGGAGGGTCATTGTTTTCTCAACGATGTCATACCGACTGAGCGGAAGCGAACGGAGGTATCTCTTTAAACTGGATTCCATTTGGTGAGTTTCCTCCGATCCGTCCAGTCGGTCGGAAGGACATAGTGAAGTTGTCGTTGTTGTCGGGTTGTCATGGTTGTGGGGTTGCCTGCCAACCGTAAGACAATGGAGGGGGGTCGTTGTTATCGAGTTGCCTGCCCGCCGTAATGCAATGGAGGAGGGTCGTTGTTTTGACTTGACTCTTGGTTCTTGTATCCAAAAAACGAATTATCTCATAGAGAAAAGGTGACATTTGAGCCAAAATACCATCACCAAATCATAAAAAATGTTAAAATTGAAATTTTCTTACAGCAAAATAAAGCAGATAAATGCAAAATCCAACATGACCTAAATATTTGATATAGTTATACTTATATTTGTTTTTTATTAATAAAAACATGTCCTCCGGCCAAGGGCAAATATCTTAAATTATTAACATTAAAAAATAAATATTATGATCAAATTCAAAATCATGGAACGTGCGAATCTACAAGATCCGCTCGAACCACGTAAGTATTATGCTTACGTTCAAAATCAAGGTGTAGTAAACCTTAGGCAAATTGCCAAAAGAATTTCAAGGGAGTCAACCATTAGTATGATGGATACTTTGGCTGTGTTGGAAGGGTTTTTACAGACAATACCCGATCTGTTACTTGAGGGTAAAATCGTTAAGCTTGCCGAATTAGGAACGTTTCGAAGTACAATTTCCAGTGAGGGAGTTGATAACGCTGATGACTTTAATGTTACCAACATTAAACGTCTGAATCTGATATTCAGACCAGGTAGTGAGTTTCGTGATCAGCTAAATACTGTTAAATTTAAAAAGGCCAGCGATAGTTAATCCTACAGTAAACGATTAATTATCTGGTTTTAGTAAGTTGAAAGAGCCCGGGTCCTTAGGATTCGGGTTTTTTATACCTTATTTTTTTGAATTTCACCTATATAGAAATGTTTTTTTCATGCAATGAAATATTTTTTCTACATATTGGAAAATAATCTCTACACAATGAAATATTTTTTCGATTAGAAAGAAAACATTTTTAGTCAATTACCACGATAAATGGCCTAAGTAGTGAAAGAATATCAGCATGAATATACTTTCTATTACATTCAAATCAATCTTATTACCTTAATATAACCACCTGTGGAAAAATCAACAAAACGCTAAACACCTCATTATCTAGCTTATACAAAATTACATATAACTATATTTTTTAGATTATTCGATTCATATTTGTTTGAAAATTGGGTTGGGCACCATGTAGACTTATATACTAGACTCTCACGGTCGTACCCTATTAAATATGCTATGCATTTCACAGGGTAAACCTCCCTCAGAGCTAAACGACTTATTTTTTATGTTAATTTTACGGCCTACTTTCTCTTATTAGTGCAGATTCTATATAGTGTTTGGAGCATTAGTTAGCGCTATTC
>JAERTF010000049.1 GCA_016845105.1 Bacteroidota bacterium
ACCACCATCATCAGTTGATAATCTTAAGTTTAGAGGAAGTCTATCAAATATGGACCCATTGGTTTTCAGCGTATCCAGTGGTATATTAATATTATAATTTGCACCAGGTGTAAGGTAGAACTCAGCTTTTTCTAACCCCAAAGCAAAAAAGCCGAACTGTGTTTGGTTTATCTCAAACTGAAGTGTAAACCCTCCCAATTCATCGGTTATGGTTTCTGCAATTGTTTTCTCAAGATTTGAGAATCCATCGGCATAGGTAATTACTCTAACTAGTTTTTCACTTTGTTTTTCAGCATTACCTATTATTGCTACATTCTGAGAACTAGCACCACCAGCCATGAATAATATTACAATAATTAACAACTGTTTAATCATATTACTAATTTTGGAAATAAACTAGAACCTAATCTTTAATATTCAACTTCTTCAGGGATCATACTACTTACATCTCCTCCATGTTTAATAACATCTCTTACTATTGACGAGGATATTGGAGTATGTTCAGGTTCAGTTAGAAAAAATACTGTTTCAATATGTGATGCCATTTTTCTATTTACCTGACCAATACCTCTTTCAAATTCAAAATCAGTTGAAGTACGAAGTCCTCTTAGAATATAATTAGCATTCCTTTCTGTGCAAAAGTCAACTGTTAATCCCCCATAAGATGTTACCTCAATTTTCTTCTCAGCAATAAATATTTTCCTAATCCAAGACAATCTTTGTTCAAGGGAAAACATGCTACTCTTTTCAGAATTAATTCCAATACTTATTATTATCTTATCAAATAATGGCAAAGCCCTTCTTATTATTGATATATGGCCTAGTGTAATGGGATCAAATGAACCCGGAAATACAGCAATTCTTTCCATAATAAAGTTGAATTATAATATGTAAAGATAATCGTTTTTAACAGATTGAATTCCACGAACCAAAATCAATAGAAACTAGAAATTAAAACTTACTTCTGGCATATGGGGTAACATCCTGTGATGAAAACTCCTTATCCAGATATTTAAAATAACCAGCAATTGCAATCATTGCAGCATTATCAGTTGTGAATTTAATTCCAGGCAGATGTAATCTCCATCCCTCTTTATCAGCAGTTTGCTGTAGAGTATTTCTCAATCCTGAATTTGCACTAACTCCACCAGCAACTGCTACTTCCGTAATACCTGTTTGAGCAACAGCTTTTTTTAGTTTATCCAGTAGGATTTCAATAATTACCGACTGAATTGACGCAGCGAGATCCGCCTTATTTTTCTCTATAAAGTCATCGTCTTCTTTCAATCTATCGCGTAGAAAATACAAAAATGATGTTTTTAAACCACTGAAACTATAGTTAAGCTCATCAATGCGAGGTTTAGGAAACTTAAATGCTTTAGGATTACCAATTTTCGCTAGTTTATCAATCTCAGGCCCACCGGGGTAGGGCAAGCCCATTATTTTGGCTGACTTATCAAAAGCTTCACCAGCTGCATCATCAATTGTGGAACCAATAATATCCATATCAGAAGGGCTACTAACCTTAACAATCTGGGTATGACCACCTGAAACAGTTAAACATAAAAAAGGAAATTTGGGTGAGTTAACTCCATCATCATCGTTTAAAAAATGAGCCAATATGTGTGCCTTTAGGTGATCCACTTCAATAATTGGAATATCCAATGCCATGGCAAAGGATTTCGTAAATGAAGTACCTACCAATAGCGATCCAAGTAAGCCCGGACCTCTTGTAAATGCAACAGCACTCAATTGATTTTTCTGTATATTTGCTTCCTTAAGAGCTACATCAACAACGGGTATTATATTTTGTTGATGGGCTCTGGATGCTAGCTCAGGGACAACTCCGCCATAAGAACTATGAACAACTTGATTTGCAATAATATTGGATAATACCCTGGTGTTTTTAATTACAGCTGCAGAAGTATCATCACATGATGATTCGATGCCTAATATATATGTCATTTGAAGAATAAATCTGACAACAAAAATATTAAAAAAAAACTTCTTAGGGTTGTACTTTATGTGCTTCTGATTATTGCCTTAATACCAATAGTAATTACCCTTATTTTTCAAAGTTCTGTTGTTCAATCGATGTCTGCACGACTAGCAGCTGAGATCTTATCAAAAAAACTAGAACAAAAAGTAAGCATCAACAGCATTAAAATAGGCTTCTTTAGCGGAGTGAATATCTATGATTTTAATGTAGATGACCACCATAACAATAAACTCATTGGGGTTGGTAAACTAACAGCAATGCCTGTTTTCACAAACTTTAGTTTTAGTCAGATTAATTTTCACCATATTGAAATAGATAACGCCGTTTTTAATATGGGGTCCTATGAAAATGAAAGTACAACTAACTTGGCAATGCTTCTAAAGAAAATAAAGGGTAATGATAGTACATCAAATTCATTTGGTCTTTATTCTAAAAAGGTATCATTAACCAACTCTTCTTTTAATCTGTTTAATAATAACAAGAATTACAATCATGGTGAGAAATCAATGGACTACGCTAATATATTGATAGACAGTATAAATATTCATTTAAAACAATTTAAAATTATTAATGATTCTTTAAACTTCAGGATAGTTAGTTTAAGAGCAAAAGAAAACTCTGGTATCGATTTAAAAAATATGAGTGCCGATTTCATCTTAAGTTCAAGAGGATTATATACCAATAATACATTACTGCATATTAATAACTCAACCATAGATGCTGATTTTGGCATGGAATATTCAAGCTACGGATCGTTTAGTTATTATATCGATTCGGTGCATATGATAGGTAATATACGACCTACTACTATCGACATGGCAGATATTGGTCATTTTTCAGATGTGCTCTACAAAATGCCAAATATATTGGGTGTAACTGGTGAACTTTCCGGAACCGTTAAAGAATTATCTGGAAAAAATATCCGTATAAAATACGGAACAAATACAAGAGTTTCGGGCGATATAAGTTTTAAAGGATTACCCAATTTTTATGGCTCTTTAATTGGTGGAAAAAATCTTCGAATAACATCAAATCCCGAAGATATCAAAAGCTTCTATTTACCAATAGCTGCGAATCACATAGATGTTTCAAACATTATTCCTAATAATGAACAAGTTACAGTAATTGGAGATTTTAATGGTTATTATGAAGATTTCGAAACAAGTATGGCTATAATGCTAAAACAGGGTACAATCAATTCTGAAATAACATTTAAAAATACCCCAACTAATATAGATTTTAAAACAACCTTTTTTGGAGATTCGATTGATATAGGAAACTTTATAAACAAAAGCAGTTTAATCGGATCAACCAGCTTTAATATAGATGTTTCTGGTAATGGTGAATCTCTTGAAACGGTTGACTATAAAGTATCAGGCTTACTTACAAATACCGAAATACTGGATTACGAGTATCGAAGAATAGGTATTGATGGAGAGTATTCAAATGATTCGATAATTGCTAAACTTAGAGTTGGTGATCAAAACTTGATGTTGGATGCCTCACTTGAGTCTGCAATGAAAAAAACCCCTTCTTTTTCTGTTAGTTCAGAAATAGTATTGGCCAACCTCAATAAGCTCAACCTTTGGTCAGATCAACATATTTCTGTTTCTACGAATATTAATGCTCTTATTGTAGGTTCTGACATTAATGATTTAATTGCTGATATAGCGCTGAGAAAAAGCAAACTTACTTTTAAAAAAAACAGTTACTTGATCGATAGTTTAATTCTAACCAAACATAAGGATGAGAAAAATAATACATTAATACAGATAACATCTGACATAATTAATGTTAAAGCAATTGGTGAATATAATCTTACCACGGTTTCAAATAGTTTCTTCGATTTATTTGATAACTACTTTGATATAAAACCTGAGCGGGATACTTTGACACCAATAGCTGACGAAAATATAAGTATCGATATTAATATTCCAAAACCTAAAATTTTTACAAAACAGTTTTTACATGGTATTGCAATATCCCCAAATGCAAGATTGATTTCAAAATTTGATTTTTCTAAAATGGATGTTAACCTTGATTTAAAGGCCGATAAAATAGAAATTAATGATGTTAAATTAGATTCGAACAGGTTATTAATTACCAATGAACTAAATCATCTAATTGCCGAATTCTCGATTAAAAATATCATTCTTAAAGATAGCACTCCAACCGACAGCGTTGTTTTTGGTATTGATGATTTTAGCATATCCACAAATATAGGAAACGACTCAATCATTTACGGTATAAATTGGGATAATAGAAATCACAATTTAAAGAACTCAGGAATACTCGAAGGTTACATATCGAAAGTATATGATACAACAGTTTTTAATATCGGAAAAGCGAATGTTTTTGTAAATGATGTTATGTGGAGTATCGATACGAATAACAGAGTGATTTTTAATAATGGCAATGTATTATTTCATGACTTCTCAATATTTGCAGGGAATTCAGAGTTTAGCTTAATTGGGGCAATCCCAAAAGCTGAAAATGACTCGCTCACAGCCCATTTTAAAGATTGGGAATTATCAAATTTCGACATTATTACCAAACCAATGAATATTGATTTGGATGGTATAATAAATGGCTCATTAAATCTTAGTTTAAAAAATGATAATCCAACCTTAATTTCCAATATTAATATTAAGAATTTGGGCTTAAATAAAGAGTATTTAGGTGATGCCAGCATACTAAACACCTGGGACAATAGCAGTAATTCTATTTACATTAATTCAAGCATAAACAGAAAAGGAAATGTAGGTGAGGGTGAAGTATTTATGGCTGATGGTTACTATCATCCTACAAAGAAAACAGACAATCTACATATTGACGTTTCATTTAATCGGTTTAAACTAAAAACGATCGAACCTTTTTTAAGTGCTTTTGTAAACGATATGGAGGGCACAACCTCTGGAAACATTTCAATTAAGGGAGGTATTAAAAAACCAATAATTACAGGGTCGGCAAAGTTGCAACGTGCAGGAATGAGAGTAGTTTATTTGAATACAAAATACTCATTTACCAAATCCATTGATTTCGTTGAGAACGGTATTAAATTTGATAAATTAGTTATCTACGACACGCTTGGAAATCAGGCCCAAATTAATGGAAGTTTAACTTATAATGAGTTTAGTGATCCAAAGTTTAATGTAAGCATAAAAACAGATGGCTTGCTATTTTTTAATACATCTCAAAATATGAACGACTTGTATTACGGATCAGCAGTCGCCTCAGGAGACATAAAACTAACAGGTAGCCCATCGGATGTGGACCTAGATATTGATGTAAAAACAAAAAAAGGCACATCAGTAATTCTACCCCTAAACTACTCGGTAGAGATTTCTGATAAAGACTATATAATTTTTGTGACAAATGATATTGATACCATATCTGAAAAGAAGGTTATTGACATAAGTGAATCAAATACGAAAGATGCTCTAAGTTACAATATCAATGTTGATATGGAGGTTACTCCAATTGCTGAAGTTGGGATAAATTTACCCGATGATATGGGAACAATTGAGGCAAGAGGCACCTCAAATTTATCAATTGATGTTAATTCGAATGGAAAATTTACATTGGTTGGTGATTACATTGTCGAAGATGGATTATTTAGATTTAAAATCGGAAATTTGGTAAGTAAACGTTTTTCCTTGGTAAAGGGTGGTAGAATTTCCTGGTCGGGGAATCCCTACTCCGCAAATGTTAGTATAAAAGGAATGTACAAGGTTAAAACCAGTTTATCCAGTCTTGGTATTGTTTTGGATTCAACTGCTTCTTATAAAAACAAAGTCACTGTTGAATGCTATGTTGTTTTAACCGATGAGTTACTTAACCCTAATATTAAATTCGAAATAAGTATACCAGATCTTGACCCTGATCAGCAAAGAGCAGTATTTTCTGAACTGGATACTACAAATACTGCCATGATGAATCAACAAATGATATCATTGTTAGTATTGGGAACTTTTAACTTCAATAATGCTGCTAATGTGAGTTTACAAAGCTCGTATTACAATGTAATCGCAAATCAATTAAGCAGTATGCTTTCACAAATTAGTGAAAACGTTGATGTTGGGTTAAATTACAAACCCGGTGATAATGTGTCTCAGCAGGAATTTGAGGTTGCACTTTCTACTCAATTATTTGATGATAGACTTACAATTGACGGGAATTTTGGAATGACATATGACCGAACCGAGCAAAGTGCAAGTAATATAGTTGGTGATGTTGATATAGGTTATAAATTAACACCAGATGGACAGTGGATTCTTAAAGTATTTAATCATTCGAATGTAAATTCATATTACAATAATAATAATTACGACCAAACATCACCATATACTCAAGGTGTTGGCATAGCCTTTAGGAAGGATTTTAACAATATTGCCGATTTATTTAAATCAAACAAAAAGACGAAACGAGAAGAAAAACGAAACAAGGAATCCATTACCAAAGAAGATGAAGAGAATGGTAATGAGTAGGAAGCTTTTACTATTAGTAGTATTAACAAGAAAGTTCATAAACAGAAAGTAATTATGTATTAACTACATATCGTAAATATTGAGATAGTTAAACCAAAAGCATAAAAAACTAAACACTAACAAACAGCACTTTATGTCAATAGTAGTTTATAAGTCTTCTGCAGGATCAGGTAAAACAACCACATTGGTTAATGAATACCTGAAGATTGCATTGAATCAACCAGGTTCATTTCGACATATTCTGGCTATAACTTTTACAAATAAGGCTGCCAATGAAATGAAAACACGGGTTATTGAGACTCTTAAAGAACTAATTGACGACAAAAAACCTCCATCAAAAAAACTAACGGCACTAATAGATGAATTAAACTTAGATATTTGGATAATAAAAGCACGAGCTAAAAAATTATTATACCTTATCCTGCACAACTATGATGAGTTTGCCATAAGTACCATCGATTCGTTTATACATAGGGTAATTCGAACCTTTGCCATTGATTTACACCTCCCCCAAAATTTTGATGTTGTAATTGACAATGACGATATAATCCCCCATATTGTACAGAGTTTGTATGATAAGGTTGGAAATGATGCAGAACTTACTAAAATACTAATTGATTTTGTATTAAATCAAGCAGACGAGGAGAACAGTTTTGATCCAACAAGTAAGTTCATCCAATTTATAAAGCATCATATGCAGGAAGATGGGTTTGATCAAATCAACAAACTCAATAATCTAAGTCTAGATGAGCTAAATAAGATTATTTCCAGACTTAAAAACAAAATATCTACAATAAAAACAAAAATTATTAAATCAGCATCAGCTGCATTATCCTTATGTAATACTAATAATCTTGTTGAAAAAGACTTCTTCCAGGGATCAAGAGGAATAATGGCGTATTTTAATAAGGTTAGTTTATTTAAAGTGGATGATGATAAACTATTCCCAGGATCAATAGTTCAGAAAACAATTAATGATGATAGTTGGTTTACTAAAAAAACTGAAACTTCTATCCAAAACTCAATACTTGAGATAGCTCCAGAATTAACATTATATTATAATGAAATTGTAGATAATCTTAAAGACTTCTTATATCTTAGGTTGATTTATAGTAAAATATACTCACTTGCACTAATCCATGAAATAAGAAGTTTATTTGTTGGTTATACAGAAGATACTGGTAAAGTACATATATCAGAATTTAATAAAAAGATTAGCAATGAGATTGCATATCAGCCAGTTCCTTTCATATATGAACGTTTGGGTAGAAAATATCGATATTTTTTGATTGATGAGTTTCAAGATACTTCGGTTCTTCAATGGAATAACCTGTTACCTTTAATTGAGGAATCACTTTCCTATGGAAATTTCAATATGTTAGTTGGGGATGCGAAACAAGCAATTTATCGTTTTAGAAATGGTGAAGTTGAACTTTTCTCGAGCCTACCAAATTTGTATAAAAATGATGGATCTCAATTGGCATTAACAAGGCAAAGTTTGATAAATCAAGAGTACGAAGAAGTAATACTTTCTACCAATTGGAGATCGTATTCGGAGATAATAAAATTTAATAATGATTTTTTTAGAAGAATAACAGATCACCTTACCGATAAAACAAAAAAAATATACCATGAACTGGAGCAGAAAATTCCAGTAGATGGAAAACAAGGAGGCCTGGTATCAATAAACTTTGTAGAAATAGATAATGCAGAAGACTTTCATAAAAAAAAGGTAAAAAAAATACAAGAGTTTGTTGTTACTCTATTGGAAAAGAAAATCCTTAGTAAGGATATATGTATACTTTGCAGATCGAAAAAAAGCACAATAGATATTGCAAGCTACCTAATTGAAAATGGTTATAATGTTGTGTCGTCAGAGTCACTATTGCTTACAAATTCATCAAAAGTTAGATTGGTAATATCATTTTTTAAACTTTTGCTTTTTCCTGAAAACGAACTAGCTATTGCTGAATTTATTCACAACTATAATAGCCTAAAAAATAATTCTAAATTCTTCAATAAAGACTTCCAATCATATAGAAATAATAGTAAGAAAGGAATAGATTTCATTTTATCACATTACCACATTGAAGCAAAAGCATCCGACTTACTTGCATTGACTACATATGAAATTGCAGAATTTGTACTAAGAGTTGTTATAAATGATTCTTCAGCAGATATTTTTGTTCAATACCTATTAGACTTTATAGCAGAATCTAGTTTACCACTTGATGTGTTTATTTCGCGTTGGGAGGAAAAAGCAGAAAAACTATTTATTACAATGTCTGAAGATATGGATGCCATCAAAATAATGACAATCCATAAAGCTAAAGGCCTTGACTTCAAGGCTGTTATTGTAGAAGCATCAAATACTAAGAACCAAAACACTAAGAATGAATATTGGGAAGATCTGGAGATTGATGATCTGGATGAACTAAAAGTAGCATTGCTTCCTTTGAACAAAAAACTGGAATATATTCATAAGTCTGATATTTTTGAAGCAGAAGTTGGTAGCACTGAATTGGACTTTCTGAACCTTATGTATGTTGCTTTTACAAGACCCGTTATTGCTCTTTTTACCGTTGGTCAATTACAAAATGGAAGCAGCAAAGACACCTTTTCAAAATACCTTATTAATTATCTTAAGACCAAGGGCATATGGGATGAAAAGATATTGTCATACTCATTTGGAGAACTAGATTTACAGGAAGAAAAGAAATCAACAGATACTAGTGAACCTCTTATTCTTAAGGAATTTATTTCTTCCGATTGGACTAAACTAGTAAAAGTAGCACCAACTGATGAGTTAACATCAGAGGTAATACTTGGAAAGTCGTCTAGATCCTATGGCAAACTGATTCATAAAATACTTTCTGAAATTGAAACTCATAATCAAGCTGATGCCGTTTTCAATAATGTTAGAGAATCAGGAATTTTGTCTGATTCTGATATCAGTATAATTGAAGATATAGTTGTTGGCATAATAACTCATCCAAAACTCAACAAGTATTATCAAAATAATATCATTATAAAAAATGAAACCGAAGTATTGCTTAAAGATGGTGATATAGTGCGCCCTGATAGGGTTGTGATAATTGATGATATACTAACTATAATTGATTATAAAACTGGTGAAGAGAAAAAAAGCGATTACGAGCAAGTTAGTAGATACCGTTATGTGTTTTCAAAACTTGGGTATACTAAAATAGATGCAATTCTAATATATATTGGAGAAATGATTAGAGTTGTGAAAATAGATTGATTGTAAAGTAGAAAACCATAATTGTTCTATAATTGCGAACAGTGTACTATATTGAACACTTGGTGTTTGATTTCGTACAAATGGAATACAATAAAATATACTATTTAACCATAAGCAGCTATTAACCTTTTTATTACAAAGGTGGCACAATATTCGCTTAACTGATATTTTTTAAATAAATCATATAAAAATGAAAAAATTACTTTTTGTATTAGTGCTGTTTTTCAGCATAAACTTAATTGCTCAGGAGGATGCAAGATTATTAAGATTCCCTGCTGTTCATGGCAACAATGTTGTATTTACATATGCCGGCGATCTATATCAAGTTCCTTTAGAAGGTGGGACTGCACGTAAACTTACCAGTGATGTAAATGGATATGAAATGTTTGCTCATTTCTCACCCGATGGAAAAAACATTGCTTTTACAGGACAATATGATGGTAATACCGAAGTATTTATAATCCCTTCCCAGGGTGGTATTCCCAAAAGACTAACACATACTGCAACACTTGGCAGAGATGATATTAGCGATAGAATGGGACCTAATAATATTGTTATGGCCTGGAGAAACAACTCTGAAATAGTTTATCGATCAAGAAAACAAACCTTTAACTCATTCAAAGGACAGTTATTTGAGGTATCCAAGGATGGCGGACTCTCAAACGAACTCCCTCTTCCTAGTGGCGGGTGGTGTTCCTTTTCTGATGACGGTACAAAAATGGCATACAATAGAGTTTTTCGTGAGTTCCGAACATGGAAATACTATAAGGGAGGTATGGCAGACAATGTTTGGATTTATGATTTTAGTACCAAGGAAACAATAAATATAACAAACAACGGCAATCAGAATATTTTTCCAATGTGGCATGGTGATAAAGTTTACTTCCTAAGCGATCGCGATAGAACAATGAACTTATTTGCTTACGACCTGAATTCCAAAACCACAACAAAGATTACAAATTATACTAAGTATGATATAAAATTTCCTTCTCTTGGAAATGAATCAATTATTTTTGAAAATGGTGGATACATCTATAATTACAATTTCGCCAGTAAACAAACTACCAAGGTTATTGTAAATATAAACAATGATAATACAAGCGGACGGGATGAGCTTAAAGATGTGTCTAAGATGATCAATTCATGGGCCGTATCTCCCGACGGAAAACGAGTAGTTTTTGGAGCCAGAGGTGATGTTTACACTGTTCCTGCTGCATCAGGAATTACTCGCAATCTAACCGAATCATCGGGTGTTCACGACAGAAACGTTGAATGGTCACCAAAAGGAAAGTATATTTCATTTATTAGCGACAGAACAGGCGAAGATGAAATATATATTCAAAACCAAAATGGAAAGGAAGAAGCCATACAGCTAACATTCGATTCCGACACATATAAATATAACCCTATCTGGTCACCTGATGGAAAATACTTACTATGGGGAGATAAAATGGGACGTCTTAAGTATATAAATATTGACAGTAAAAAAGTTAGTGTTGCTGATGAATCAGATTCATGGGAGATAAGAGATTACTCATGGTCGCCCGATAGTAAATGGATAGCTTATACAATGCCTGTAACTATGGGAGTTAACCGTATATATATTTACAACACTGAAAATATGGAAACCAAACCTGTTACCGATACATGGTATAATTCGGGGCAACCTACTTTTGACACTGATGGTAAATATTTATTCTTTAGCTCTGCACGCGACTTTAATCCGATATACTCAAATACTGAATGGAATCATGCCTATCGTGATATGAGCAAAATATATTTCGTTACACTTCAAAAATCAACTCCATCACCTTTCGAACCCGAAAACGATGAGGTAGAAGTAGAAAAAGAAGAAACTAAAGATAAATCAGATAAGAAGACTGATAAAAAAGATAAAGCGTCTGATACTGACAGTAAACTCAATGTGAAAATTGATTTTGATGGAATTATTAACCGAATAATTGGATTACCGGTTAAAGCTGCAAATTATTGGAGTATCAATGCAATTGGTAATAGTGTTTACTTTAACCAGTGGGCTGCAGGTGAAAGAGGAGCAAAGTTATTGATGTATGATCTTAAAAAAGAAAAAGAGACCGAGCTTGGCAATGTTGGATCATATGTAATTTCATCCAATCATAAAAAAATGTTGGTTAACGTAAAAGGTAAATACGCCATAATTGATTTACCCAAAGGAAAAGTTAAACCATCCGAATTCCTGGATTTATCAGGCATGAAAGTTATGGTTAATTTAAAAGAGGAATGGGCACAAATATATAACGAGTCATGGCGTCAAATGCGCGATTTCTTTTACGCTCCAAATATGCATGGTGTTGATTGGCCATCGATCCAAAAAAAATATGATGTATTACTTCCTTATGTTAATAACAGAAATGACCTTAACTATGTTATTGGTGAAATGATTGGTGAAATAAGTGTTGGTCATGCATATGTACTTGGTGGTGATAAGGCCTCTCCAAAAAGAATTAAAACCGGTTTGCTGGGAGCTAAAATTAGCAAAGACAAATCGGGTTACTTCGTTATTGACGAAATCCTGATGGGTGAAAACTGGACCAAAGGTGCAAGATCTCCCTTAACAGAAGTAGGTGTAGATGTTAATGAGGGCGATTACATAATTGCCATCAATGGAAAATCTTTGGAAGATGTTGTTGATATATACAGCTTGCTTGTTGACAAAGCTGATAAACAAGTAATACTATCTATTAACTCTAAAGCAACTAAAGATGGAGCTAAAGATGTAATTGTAATACCTACAGCTGATGAATCAGGATTGTATTATTATACATGGGTTATGGAAAATACCGAAAAAGTAAATAAGGCAACCGATGGTCAAGTAGGTTATATTCATATTCCCGATATGGGTCCTGGTGGTTTAAACGAGTTTGTTAAGCATTTCTACCCACAGCTGAATAAGAAAGCTCTTATTATCGACGATCGAGGAAATGGTGGTGGTAATGTTTCACCAATGTTAATTGAAAGGTTGAACCGAGAGCTAACATTATATGGTATGTCAAGAAATAATGATGTTAATACAAAACCACGTGAAATGATGCTTGGACCAAAAGTGTTGTTATTGGATAATTATTCGGCATCTGATGGAGACTTATTCCCATATCAGTTTAAAAAGCTAAAAATGGGTACGTTAATTGGAGTACGCTCATGGGGTGGAGTTGTTGGTATTCGTGGTTCGCTGCCATTTATTGATGGAGGCGACTTACGTCGTCCAGAATTTGCTCCATTTGATGAAAATGGCAACTGGGTAATTGAGGGTTATGGAGTTGATCCTGATATTGTTATCGATAATGATCCTGCAAAGGAATATGCTGGTGAAGATCAACAACTTAATAAGGCAATAGAAGTTATCCTTGAACAAATGAAAGAATACAAACCATTACCTGAAATTCCTGACTATCCGGATAAATCTAAATAATCAATTGGTTTTATAAAGGATCAAATTAATCAAATATATTAGTTAGTAAATATCTGAAGCTCATCAACTTGATGGGCTTCTTATTTTTTATCGTTATCAACCTTTCTTTTGAATAGATACTTTACAAACAACTTTCCTTATAATAACTCGTTTATATTACAAACAATTATTTATAATGAAACACTATTTTCGGTACATACAACTTTACATATTCTTAATAAGTTTAACATTAGTATCATTTAACTTACCAAGCAAAAAACACAACTCCATATCATCTAATAATTGTTACCAGTCACCCGAAGGACTGGTGATTGACTGGGATAAGGATGTAAAACTAAAACAAGTCAATTTTAAAGCAATTAGTAAAGGTAGTCCGGGTTTTGCAGTTGCTACAACTGCCAGCGCCTTTGGATTTAGCATTGTTGATGATAATGGCGATATTAGTGGTGAAATTTATGTACGGTTCTTTTGTGAGAAATCGTGGTGGAATCCAGAATATAAAAATAGCGAAGTAGTTGATGATGTGCTTGAACATGAACAACTTCACTTTGATATTTGTGAGTTATTCGGTCGCAAACTTTATAAAGAGATTATTGTATTGCAAAATTCCAATAGGCTAAACGAGAAATACATTAACAGGCTGTATGATAGAATCGAAAAAGAATATTCAGCCTATCAGGATAAATACGATGAGGAAACAAATCACAGTATCAATAGGACTGAACAGGCCAATTGGAATAGAAAAATTAAGAAAGAATTGGCAAGGTTATCTATTTACTCAGACTATAATAGTTTCTAGCCATAAAAAAAAGGAGGGCTAGTTATTAACCCTCCTCCTTCTATTAGTCAAATTATAAATAGTGTCATTAATATCAAATCACCAGTTAAAAAACATACGTTACAGTATATGTTTTACCGTTACTGCTAGTTATTGTGACATTATCAACCACGCCAGCGGCTCCACCTGGGATATAAAATGTTGCTTGTCCTCCGGCATTACTATTGTTAGTTGCTGAGTTTGAATATCCATCAGTACCAACAATACTGAAACTAATGCTACAATCTGCAACAGGAGGAACTAATGTTGCTGTAACAGTAACTCCTTCACCAGGACCTGGATCGATAGGTGATGGGGTTCCGCTTACAAATTGTACTTCAGTACATGATGAGGCAGTCATTGGTTCTTCATATAAACAAACTTGTGTTGAACCACCCATATCTGCATCTTCGATTTTCACACCCTCTATCTCAATTGTCTTATTTATTCCAGCGGCAGGTAGCTCAAAATTATTCAATGCAACTGGAGCATAACCGTCAACAGATATAACTACGTTAGCATTATCACCAAACATACTTAATGGGATTACACCCCCTACTTCTGTTTTCCCCGTTAACATAAAACTTTGGGGTTCTCCATCTTTATTCGACATAGTCCAATTTGCATACCATGTTGTTACTACACCAACGGCTCCACCAACCACAGCTATAGTTGCAATTGCAGGTAAAGTTGCTGTTCCAACAACTGCCCCGGTAACAACAGCTGCTCCTGTACCCATTATGGCACCAACACCTAGTCCCAAAGCTTTACCACCATTCTTCTGTGGAAGTTTACCTACTTTCTCCTTATATTCATTAGCACTTATGAGACCATCTTCCCAATCCTTTTGAATTTGGTCCATTTCTTCTTTATTCAGTTTAATGATATCACCCACACCTTTTACCAACCCAGGTCCAACTCCATTATCTAAAGTTGGTATAAAATCATATGCACTACATTCAGGGCCATCATAAAAACCTTTTAACGATTTAGTATTTTGCTCAAATTCAACAATATGATTTAGGGCTTCCAAATACTGTTCGGCAGATACAATATATTCATCTACAAATGGCTTAATTTCATCGATTGGCATATCACTAAAATTCGCAGTTTCAAATTCTTGATTCTTAACAATAAAATTATATTGCGCATCGTATACATTATTTACCGAAGAGCTAAATCCTTCAACTGAATCACTTCCGGGACCGTCATCGTCTTTTTCACATGATGGAAATATCAATAATGCTGATAATACTGAAATTAAAATAAGAGTATTCTTTTTCATGGTATAAAATTTGGTTATGAATAATAATTAACAAAATTGAATGCAAGATAATAAAATACAATATACAAGTCAAGTTTCAATGCTGAACTCCATACTACTATGGTCACAATATATCAAATAAGCAGATTATCAAGTTATTATTTAAGTATCTTTGTGAACATATAACTATTAATACAATTATATGACTTGGGATAACAATCATGGATTTACGACACAAAAATTAAACCTGAAAGATGATTATGAGGGACAAGTTGAAGCTACACTAATTGAAAGGAAAGCAGTAAGTCAATCAAAAAATGCTGTGTTATACATTCATGGTTTTGTTGATTACTTTTATCAGAACCACCTGGCAGATTGGGCAAACTCTATAAACCTTAATTTCTACGCACTAGACTTACGCAAGTATGGCAGGTCGTTATTACCTCATCAAGATCCCAATATGATTAGAGATGTTAGGGACTATTTCGAAGAAATTAGCATTGCTGTTGATTTAATCAGGAAGAACAATAACTTTTTAGCCTTAATTGGACATTCCACCGGTGGGCTAATTTCATCATTATATGTGAATTCGCATAATCATGATAATCTCATAAATGCTCTTATACTTAATAGTCCGTTTTTTGATTTTAACAAACCTTCATGGTTTAAGAAAACAATACTTCCAATTATTGCCAAGATTGGATTAAGATTTCCAAACATTGCTTCACCCGAAGGACTTAAGGAAGGATATGTTAAAAGCATTCATAAGGAGCATCATGGCGAATGGGAATTCGATTTTAAATATAAACCATTACTTGGTTTTAAAATTAATTTTGGCTGGATTGCTGCCATATATTACGCTCAAAAGAGATTACAATATGGCTTAAGCATCTCTTGTCCAACTCTAATAATGTATTCCTCAAAAAGTGTAGTTCCGGGTAATTACAAGGATTCAATGCATGAAGCTGATTCAGTGCTCAATGTAGTTGACATTGAGAAATATTCAAACACAATAGGCAATAATGTTAGGAAGGTTGAGATCGATGGCGGAATACACGATCTCATTTTAAGTAAAAAAGAAGTTAGAAAATACGTATTTGATGAAATGACTAAATTTATAAAATCATCCATAAATTCTTAGTTAACCTACGTTATTGATTTAATTACTAAATAGTGACAAAATACCAATAAATCTTTTAAGATAGCTGAATGAAATTTGAAGATTACAGAATATCTCCAGAAATAAAAAAAAGTTTGAAGGAACTTAGTTTTAAAAGGCCCACTGATATTCAATATAAAGCCATACCACCCGTACTGAAAGGTGAAGATGTACTTGCAATTGCTCAAACCGGAACAGGTAAAACAGCTGCATTCGCAATTCCGATAATTCACTTAATCTCTCAACAAAAAAAAACAAACTTAGAACAGGGAATTCAGTGCGTTGTTATGAGCCCAACTCGCGAATTGGCCATTCAAATAACTGAAGTTTTTGAAGAGATAGGTAGGTACACAAATGTTAATACTGCAACAGTTTATGGCGGCGTTGATCAAGACCCTCAAATTAAGGCACTTAACAAAGGAATAGATATACTTATTGCTACACCTGGCAGAATGTTTGATCTGGTTAGTCAAAAACACATCTTCTTAAACAAAGTAAAAGTACTTATACTTGATGAAGCTGATCATATGCTTGATTTGGGATTTATAAAAGATATTATTGATATAAAAAGATTCCTTCCAAAAAAGCATCAGACTTTGTTCTTCTCAGCAACCATTGATAAAGAAATCAAAAAATTAGCTTACTCATTAGTTAACAACCCAATACGAATTCAAATTTCGCCGAAAGACCCTGTTGCTAAAAACATTGAACATGCGGTAGCTTTTATTGAGATGGACGATAAACGATTCTTTTTAGAGAGAGTTATTAATAATTATCCTGATAGTAAAATTCTGGTATTTGTCCGCACAAAAGTTCGGGCCGAAAGAGTTTTAAAAGCTCTTGAAAGGGTAAATATTAAAAGTAACACCATCCATAGTGGAAAAGATCAAAGCGATAGATTTACGGCATTGAATGAATTTAAATCGGGTATAAGGAATATATTAATTGCTACGGATGTCAGTGCAAGAGGTATCGACATTCCAAATGTTGATTATGTGGTAAACTATGATTTACCAGAGCAAACCAAGAATTACGTTCATCGTGTTGGGAGAACAGGAAGAGCATCTAAAAAAGGCCAGGCTATCTCGTTCTGCAGCAGTGGTGAAAAGGATATTCTTCACGAAATCGAACAGTTTCTCGATAAAAAGATTAATACTTTAGAAATATCAAAGGACGAATATCTAGACACTCTGGAGCTTTCCAATGAATCGCATGAAGATTGGAAAACTCTTATTAAGCAATCAGAAGAGCTGGTAAATGCCAGAAAAAAGAACAAAAAGAACCGGGCAAATAGAAAAGCTAAGAAAAAGAAATAGGTTCTATTCCTCAATAACTATTTCATTTGTAACTTCAGCTGCTTTACTTAACATTGCATTAACACCGCAATATCTTTCCTGAGATAGGCTTACTGCTTTTTCAAGCTTAGCAAGTGGTAAATCTTTACCTCTAAAAGTATAAACCAAATGTATCTTATCATATATTTTAGGATGTTCTTCTGTTAATTCGCCAGTAATCTCCACATTAAAATAATCAGGAACAACTCGCATTTTAGCAAGTATAGATACCACATCCATACCTGTGCATCCTCCAAGAGAAACAAGTGTTAAAGCTTTTGGCCTTGGACCTGTATTATGCCCACCAACTTTTTCATCAGCATCAAGTTTAATCTTAAAATCATTAACATCGGCTTCGAAAGCCATATCACCTGTCCATGCAACATTTACTTTATTATTCATATCATTTATTTTTTTACAAAAATATAATTTTATTGGCCTCAAAAAATAATTTTAAACTTCAGGTTATACCTAGTATCATAACTGTACACTTAAAATAAGATGATGAACAGCTTTTTACAATTTTGTTCTTTGACATCTTAGTAAAAGTAGCTTATAAACAACTCTAAAACAAAAGTTTTAGTTGTTAGGGCTTAAGTCACAAACTTAATGGAGTAAGCAGTGTTAGAAAACTTCTTCAATAATTAATGAAACTCTTCGCAGCAAGCTGACGAGGTATCTCAATTGAATCTTTATTTTTTTAATACGCATCAAAATGCGGGGAACCAGCCTGCTGCTGGCAGGTATAACCCGTGAGATTCTTCGACTACACTCAGGATCCCTGCCTGCAATGCCATTTTCGGCAGGCAGGAGTTCGACTAAATAATTTTGTTTCACAAAATTAAAGTCTCACGGATTTAACCTTAAGTATTACCGGCACCCCACTCAAGCTTATTTTGAGTTTGTTGATCGACCTAACATAGGATGGTGTTTTAATTTCTTCACCAACTGATGATATTGGTGTTGCGCCTTCAATAACATATTCACATGGGAATTCAATCCACTCATTAACATCATGATTATTAGATGTTGGTCGCCAGGCAATTATTCTTTTTACTTTGTTATTTTTATCTGCGAAAGCATATATATAAGCGCTTTCATTTTCCATAATTATACTATGAAAATAAAAGTCACCCAACTGTTCGAACAATATTTCAAATGCATTAAACGACTTTTTCTTTTTAAAACCCTTGTCATATGAAGAAGTTAATCCCGATCTATTATGCATAATTGACGTATGATTTACATTGGCATAGAAGTACCAATAGAATTGCTCGACACCTAACCTGTACAATATTAAAGCCATCCGGGGTCCATATATTGCTTGCTCAAATTCGCTAACACAAACGCTATGTGTGCAATCATCGCCACCCCCATTACTATCGTAGCCAAATTCTGTTACATAAATAGGTATATCCCCAAGATTGCTTTTTGAGAATGCCCTTAAATTATTTACAGACCATACTTCCGAACGAGGGTCTTCAGGGTTAATGGCAATCCTACTGCCATTATAATCAAAGGTATAGGAGTATATATGACTATTGAGTCCAGATATATATTTTGAATTCTCTTTAGTAATATATTTTGAGATATAGTTATCCAGAACTGAACTTCTAACATATGCCTGTGTTGCACAGGGAAGTATTTGTAACTTTCCGGAGCCATCATGGGCGCCTTTGCTCATTCCCAATAGAATCTTCCTATACACAGGTTTCGAATACTCCCAAGGTTCGTTTCCAATTTCCATCATCGATACCAATAAACTATTTTTCGCAAAGTGTTTAGAAAAATCAGCACCATAATTATAGGCTTCCTTCGAAACATCACCCCATAGATTGTCGGGAAATTGCTTGTTGTTAAACATAATACAAGCATCTATACTAAACCCATTACTTTTCCATAAACCATATTCGTTATCCCAATCCATCCATGGTGTGGCAGCAGTACCTTTTCCTAGTGACATATTTTCATACTGTGGCTTATCTGTTGGTTTCTTTATATCCCAGGATATGGCATGGTAGTTTCTAGCCAATGAGGCAACATTTTTGAACATGGCTGATCCCATATCCGATTTCAATTGACTAGATGAAACACTATAACCCCATCCCCATATTGCATTGATGCCTATGGATTCTGCATAAGAATTAGTTGATTGTTCAGCAGCTGGCGGAGCCCCAAAAGGACCATATTTGTCATACACTTCAAATTCATGAAGTTTGGCTTTCTGATATATTCTTGATTTTAAGGCAAAAACTATCTTTAAATACTGAGCTTTCACTTCCGGACTAACAACAGAATGAATTAATTCTGTTGCAATAGGATTTAGTTTTGCAACTTCTTTCCAGTCATCACCATTTTTCGAAGCAAATACTAAAATTGATAATACACCATCACCATTATAATGCCGACTCCCAATCCAACCAACATTTATTACCTTTCTAAAATCAATTATAACCTCCTCTTTAGGTTGCTGGTATAGACCTGCGATTTCAAATATTTCGAATGAGTTACTACTAACAAGACTTATGGAAGCCAATTCTTCGTTTGCTTCAAAATTGAAATTATTTAACTTATAATTCTCATCAGTCAGATAGGTAAATAAATATTGCTTTATCGAAGTAGTAATTGTTATCCATACGGTATCGATGGTATTTATTTTAATGGATAGCATTGAAATTGACTCAGGAGCCTTGAAATTTATTTTAAACGTCCCAGCGTCAATTTTAGCTTTTGAAGAAGTTATCCCGTCGAAGGCATTACCTACAAAATTATTATTCCCATCAAGGTCATATCTGGCCTTATCTAAAAATATATTAAGATCTTCCCTTTGAATATATTTTTCGGGTAATGGTGATGCAGATTCCCAATAGGTATTTGGATTATTATCGGTGATTAATTCAACATTATCGCCTGAAGTAACAACTACTTTCGACTTTGAAACCATAGATGGAATTATACCTGCATTGCTATTCCATTGAGTAAAAGACTGATGAAATTGAAAAAGCAGGGTGATAACTATTAGTATTCTCATTAACTTATGATTGTGCGGACTCAAATATATGAATTTCCTATAAATGAAAAAGCCTGTCTGTGAGAACACAAACAGGCTATCATCCTGTGATTCGTCCGAGGCTCGAACTCGGGACCCTCTGCTTAAAAGGCAGATGCTCTACCTGCTGAGCTAACGAATCATCGTTTTGGGGCTGCAAAAGTACTATTTTTTTTTATCCACCAAAACTTTTTCGACTTTTTTTGATTTTTTTTATTCCTCTAAAATTCCCTTACCCTGACGGATAATTATTGGCTCTCCAGTTGTACAATCTACTATGGTTGAAGCCTCATTATCACCATAACCTCCATCAATCACTATATCAACCAAATTCTCATACTTTTCGTTGATTAATTCTGGATCAGTTGTATACTCAACTATCTCATCCTCATCCTTTATCGACGTTGTAATAATTGGTGTTCCCAGTTCTTGAATTATTGCATCAATTATGGTGTTATCAGGGATTCGTATTCCTATGGTCTTTTTTTTACTCTGGAATATTTTAGGAACACTACTATTAGCAACTAGTATAAAAGTGAACGGACCAGGCAAATTTTTACGCATTAACCTGAAAATATGGTTTTCAATAGGCTTAGTATAGTCAGCTACCATACTAAGATTATTAATAATCATCGAAAAATTCGCATTATCCTTTTTTATACCTTTTATTTGAGATATTCGATTTACTGCCTTAATATGCCGAATTGAGCAACCCAAACCATAAATGGTATCTGTTGGAAAAATTACCAAGCCACCTTTGTCAAACGTATCAACTACTTTTTTGATATGTCTTGGAGCAGGGTTCTCAGGATATATTTTTAATAACATAGGATCAAATTTTTTCAGTAGAGTGCGAAAATAGGAAAAGTTTTAAGTCGTAAATAAATATATAAATTATCATTTCTAGGTTCAACAAAATGAAATGTAACCCTTGTTATCGCTCCATCAAAGCTTTTATCTATTATAGAAAAGGATCAATACCTTAACTATAATCAAATCTATTTCCATAAAAAAAGGGTAAGCTACTCACATCGCACCGCTACAACCACCTACCCTTGCTACCTTCCGGTCCTGGGGGAATTCAGTGGGAGCTGGTCGTATGAGACTTACCCGCGGCAAAAATAAGTATTGTATCGACATAAATCAAAAAATTAAAAAAAATATTTAGTTTTACATTAAATTTATAAGCTATAAGCGTATTATGTATAAGCCAATTTTATTAACAACCTTATTTGGTATTGCAATAGGATTATTTACAGGGATACTGGATTCATTTTTTCATTTTATTGGTTTTGAGGAATATAAAATAATTAACATTCTTATTTTTGCATTATTCTTTATAGGTATTTATCGATCAATTGTTTACTTAAGAGATCAACTACTTAACGGCTTTCTTTCGTATTGGGGTGGGTTAAAAAGTATTATTTATCTTGGTGCGATCGCGTCTTTTACCATCGCTAGTATTAGATATGTTTATTTAAAGTATGTTATAAAACTTAACATAGAACCAATTCTTGAAAAAACAGAAAAAACGATGTTGGATCATTATAGTTTTTATAGAGAAGAACTTATTGATAACCGACTCTCCTTTATTGAGTTCTCATACGACCCAATTATATCATCATCCTTATACTTCTTTTACTATATCTCTTTTGTTGTTATATTTGCAATAATTGCATCGTTTTACATTAGACGAATAGACAGAAATATTTCTCTGGCAGAAAATAATTCTTAATCAACAAAAATCACTATAAATAAGAATAAATATTTTCAATAAAGCATAATACTTAATTATAAATCTAAAACTTATTACCATGGAAGAAAAAAAATCAGCATTTGGCCCTTCAATTGTGTCGGGTATTTACTTAGGCTTAGGCTTAATAGTTTTTAGTTTAATAACATTCTTACTAGATGTTGATATGGAATCTCCCATAAAATACATCTCATATGTAATATTGGCAATTGGGTTATTCTGGGCAACCATATCATTCAGGGATAAACACAGAGGTGGATTTATTAACTATGGCGGCGCATTTGGTGCCGGATTCTTTACCGGATTATTTGCTTCACTATTGTTGGGAATTTTCACATACATCTATGTGCAATATATTGATACTGGCTTCATACAAGAGATACTACTGAATGCAGAAGAACAAATACTTGAGCAAAACCCAAATATGTCCGACGAACAAATTGATCAGGCATTATCAATAACAGAATCTATGACTTCTCCAATTATGATGGGCATTTGGGGATTTGTTGGTAACCTTGTTGCTTCAATTTTACTTTCATTAATTATTGCTATCTTTGCCAAGCGAGAAAATAAGGAAATTGCTTTGTAAAAATAGTGTGAAATGGACATATCGGTAGTTATACCTTTTTATAACGAAGAAGAGTCGCTTACTGAGTTAAATGATTGGATTTTAGAGGTTATGAAATCCAATCATTTTTCGTTTGAGCTAATTTATATTGATGACGGATCAAGTGATAAATCATGGTCGATTGTAAAGAACCTTGCTGAATCAAATGCAAATATATTAGGTTTAAGTTTCCGCAGAAATTATGGTAAATCCGCTGCCCTTAACGAAGGGTTCAAAATTGCATCAGGAGATATTGTTATTACAATGGATTCTGACCTTCAAGATAGCCCAGAGGAGATTCCCGGTTTATATAATATGATTACTGAAAACGATCTTGATATTGTTTCAGGTTGGAAGAAAAAAAGATACGACTCAACATTAGCCAAAAACATTCCCTCAAAAATGTTTAACTGGACTTCGCGAAAATTATTCAAGTCGAAACTTCACGACATGAACTGTGGGCTAAAAGCCTATAAGCGGGATGTAGTTAAAAACATCGAAGTCTATGGTGAGATGCATAGATATATTCCAATAATTGCAAGAGCATCCGGGTTTTCCAAAATTGATGAAAAAGTTGTTGTACATCAAAAAAGAAAATATGGTGTTACAAAATTTGGGCTTGACAGGTTTATAAAAGGATATCTTGATCTAATCTCAATAAACTTTGTTTCAAGGTTTTCACAAAGACCAATGCATTTCTTTGGTTCATGGGGAAGCCTGCTTTTTTTTGCAGGATTTGTTATTGCAACCTATCTAGCATATGCAAAGTTCTTTATGGATGGTTATAGAATGACAGAAAGGCCATTGTTTTATTTTGGGCTGCTATCAATGATTTTAGGTGTTCAACTTTTTCTAACTGGCTTTTTAGCTGAAATGATTTCAAGAATTTCAAGAGAAAAATCCAAATATCAAATTAAAGACAGATTAAACATTGAATAATAAACATAACAGATATAATTTATCATTTTGACTTTTAGTCATTTTTACCATTATATAACTTAAGCATTATTAATAAACAGAGGCAACGTAAAACAAGATTAGTTGTCATATTATAATTAGAAACAATAAATTAGATAATAGATGAAAATACATTTGGTTTCAGGAGGTTGTGGATTTGTAGGACGTAATGTTGTAAAAAGATTGTTAAAAACTACTACCGATAGTATATTTATGGTTGATGACCTAAGCATTGGTAGGCATCCAAAGCAATGGTTACCCGGCGATTTCACTTCAGAGATGAAGGAAGATTTAGAAATAATTGGTACTGAGAAAAGGTTATTTTTCTGGAAAGGTGATTTTAGAGATTTACTTTTTTATATGCGTCAAAAGCCACAGTATATTCAGGAAACATATGGATTAAAATTTGACAAGTTTAGTGATGTATTCCATTTTGCTGCCATTGTTGGTGGTAGGTTAAAAATTGATGGCGACCCTCTAATGGTTGCTTTGGATCTAAGCATTGATTCAGAATTTTTCTATTGGATTACCCGTCATAAACCTGAAAGAGTACTATACCCAAGTTCTAGTGCGGCATATCCTACTAGTCTTCAAACCACAGATGGAGCAATTGCACTTAGCGAAGGTGATATTGATTTCAAGAAAAACCTTGGAACACCAGATATGACATATGGCTGGACAAAATTAACAGGTGAATTTCTTGCTCAAATAGCAGCTAAACACTATGGTATATCTATAGTATGTATTCGACCGTTCTCAGGATATGGAGAAGATCAGGAAACAGATTATCCGGTACCTGCAATAGCCCTAAGAGCTGCAAATAAAGAAAACCCATTTGAAGTCTGGGGTTCTGGTAAACAAGGTCGAGATTTTGTACATATTGATGATATTATTGACTTTATTCAAATATTAATGGATAATGTAAGTGATGGATCAGCCTACAACATTGGTTCAGGTAAACTAACATCATTCCTTGATTTAATTGATGTATTTACTTCATTTGCCGGGTATAAACCAACCATCAAACCTTTACTCGACAAGCCTGTTGGTGTTCATTCAAGATATTGCAATATGGACTTGGTTGAGGAAAAATTTGGCTGGAAAGCAAAGATATCTCTTGAGGAAGGTATGAGAAGAGTATATGAAGCTGCAAAACTAAAGGGTTAATAATGCATGGAGCTGACAATTAATGTCGGCATTGACTTCTTATTTTCAATATTAAATTACAGATTAATGAATAAAAGAACCATCGTTTGCTTTGGCCCAGGGCCAATGTTTAAAGGAGGGATTGCCAATTACAATACTTCATTGGCAAAAGCATTTGATAAAATTGAGAATACTGAAGTACACATAGTATCATGGACTCAACAATATCCTGCTATTATTCCAAGGGATTTTATAGATAGAAAAAGTAAAGTTGATCAGCTTGACGGAACAAATATTAAAGTTCATTATATAACTAATTATAATAATCCTTCCAGCTGGAATGCTACTATTAACCTTATTAAAGAAATAGCTCCCCAAAAAGTGATATTCCAATGGGCAATTGCAGTGCAAGGAATTCCTCTGGGTTATATTTCCAAAAAACTTAAGAAATCGAAAGATATTGAAGTATTCTTTGATCTTCATTTTGTTATTCAAAAGGAAGGTAGTGCTCTGGATAACAGACTAACTAAGATTGGAATAAAAAATGCCGATTCATATATAGTTCATGCCTTTAAGACTGCCCAAGAGCTAAAGCATCTATTTCCCAGGAAAAAATTTGAGGTTATTGAACGTGATAATAAAACTACTGGTATCGGAACTAAAGTACTGAAACTATATCATCCTGTTTATGATATGTTTACACCCAACCCTGAATTTAATAAGGACGAGGTAAAAAAAGAATTGGGACTAAAAGAAAATGTATTCCTCTTTTTTGGCTTTATCAGAAAATATAAAGGATTACATAATGTATTGGAAGCATTTGCAGAACTTGCAAAACAGCGTAATGACGTATCGCTTATTGTTTGTGGTGAATCATTTTGGAATACTCTAGATACATCTAAGCTTTCAACAAAGATTAAAAATGCCACATTTGGAGTTGCAAAAAAACTCTTTCTTAAGAATCAGGACAATGAGCAAGACTACAACCCTTTGGCATTAATAGATGATCTAAAGATTAAGGATATAGTTCATTTAGTTAATGAGTTTGTCCCCAACGAAGAAGTTCCTAAATATTTTCAGGTTAGTGATAATATTATGCTGTATTATCTAACTGCAACACCTTCTGGGGTTGAATCAATAGGATATAACTTCAATATGCCAATGCTGGCAACTAATGTTGGCCATTTTCCTGAAACGGTTGTTGATGGTTATAATGGATACATGGCTGAAGATGGTGATATTCAATCAATGACAGAAGCTATGAATAAAGCCATTGAAAACCCTATTGACAGATCAAATGTAGCTGCCACTTCCAAGGATATGAGTTGGAATAACTATGCCAATGAAATTCTTAGATAGCTGATATTACTTTTGGATTTAACAGTAATTCATTTCATATATATAGTATTTATGAAATCATTTTTGATTTTGTGGTTTTGGCCTCTTTAACTACCAAATTAACAATTTAAACACTTTTTCTTCTTAGATTTGTGGAATTCAATATTAATAAATGAATAGACACGAATCCTACAATAATTTCTTAAGCTGGCGTGCACAGCACTTATCCGACAGGTCATTTGTATTGATACTAAGTATAATAATAGGGTTCATTGCAGGTGTTGCTGCTGCAATTCTTAAAGTTACCGTAATTACAATTGGAGACAAATTATTTAGCTTCTATTCAGATTCGGATACAATTCTACCCTTAATTGGATTTCCAATAATTGGTATTATTCTAACAATTGTTTTTTTAAAATATATAGTTAAAGATAATGTTGGGCATGGTGTTCCGCGAATCCTATATGTTATATCTAAGCTGGATGGAAGTATGAGAAACCATAAAATATTCTCATCACTTATTGGAGGTTCGCTTACAGCAGGATTTGGCGGATCGGTAGGTCTCGAATCACCAATTATTTCTACTGGAGCCTCAATTGGATCGTCAATTGGCCAACTTTTGAAATTAAGCTATAAACACAAAACACTGTTGATAGGATGTGGTGCTGCTGGAGCTATGGCATCAATTTTTACAACGCCCATCGCAGCTGTTATTTTTGCATTTGAAGTATTACTACTTGATTTATCAGCGGCTTCTCTTATTCCATTACTTATGGCGTCGGTTACAGGAGCTGTTACAACTAAACTACTAACTGCTGAACAATATCTAGTACACTTTAAAGTGAGCGAAGCATTTGTTATTCAAGATATTCCATATTTCATTGTACTAGGAATCATTGGAGGTTTTGTTGCTGTTTACTTCCATTATATGCATTTCAAAATTATCCAACTATTCAATAAAATAAAATCCATTTGGGCCAAGGCTTTAATTGGTGGTGGACTTCTGGGTGTATTGCTATACTTCCTACCCCCACTTTATTCCGAGGGCTATGATTCAATCAGGTTAATCGTTGGTGGTAAAGCTAATGATTTACTTAATTATACTTTCGTAGATGGTTCGAGTGCTGTAGTTACATTAATAATATTTGTTGTATTACTTATTATATTTAAAGTTGTAGCAACCACACTTACAACCGAAGCAGGAGGTGTTGGTGGTATTTTCGCTCCAGCCGCAGTAATGGGTGGGTTTACTGGGTTTGTATTAGCAAGATCAATAAATGAACTTGGATCAAAAATTGGTCTACATGAGGGTAACTTCACATTGGTAGGTATGGCTTCTGTTTTGGGAGCAGTACTAATGGCTCCTCTCACAGCGATATTTCTGGTAGCGGAGATGAGTAATGGATATGAGTTAATAGTCCCACTAATGCTCTCAACATCAATTGCTTATTTAATAGCAAAACGATTTAACAAGCATTCTATATTCACGCAAAAACTTGCTGAGCAGGGTGATATGTTTCAATATAAAGACATGACCGTTGTAAAGCAATTGGATATTATGTCATTGCTTGAAAAAGATCTACTTACCATAAATCTAAAATGTAACCTTGGAGACTTAATTCAGCTAATTAAAAAATCAAAGCGAAACATATTTATTGTTACCGATGATGATGATAATTTTATAGGTGTAATATTACTAGACGAAGTTAGAAATGATATGTTCGACCACTCAAAATACAATGATCCAATAAGTAACTTTTTGTATAGCCCTTTGTCAGATGAAAAAGTTAGTATTGATGCAGATGCAAAGGATATTCTAAATAAATTTAAAAAAACTAGTAATTATAATATGGTTGTACTTGACGGTTCAAAATATGTTGGTATCATCTCAAGAGCAAACATCCTAAAAGAATATCGTGAAAATATGATTGCTGATATTGATGAAATATAAAAGCCATTTCCGGTATTGCAATTAATACCAAAACATCCAAATGCAATCCTTTGCATCGGTTTCTTCATAACACAATAAACCACATCCAAAAACCACTTTTTTTTTATTAAATTCATAACAATTTCATCAGTAGGTAAAAAACAATAAATTTGTGGTTTGATAAATGATAACATTTAAAGTGAAATATGGGTATCTTAAACTCTATAAAAGAATCAATAGCCACAAAGGAGCAATTTCTTAACGACAACAACAATATTAATCTCATTCAAAAGGTAGCTGACCATTGCATCACAACTTTTAAAAATAATGGTAAAGTCCTTCTATGTGGAAATGGAGGAAGTGCATCGGATGCTCAACACATTGCTGCTGAACTATCAGGAAGGTTTAACTATGACCGTGATCCTCTTTATGCAGAAGCCCTACATGTAAATTCATCCTATGTAACTGCTGTTGCAAATGATTATTCTTACGATGATATTTATAGCAGAATGATAAAGGCTGCCGGTGAAAAAAATGATATTCTAATAGGTATAAGCACGTCGGGCAATTCAGCAAATGTTGTAAATGCTGTTATAGAAGCAAAAAAACAAGGAATGCTAACGTTTGGATTAACAGGATCAAAGATTGGCAAATTAGACGATCTTGTGGATATTTGCATTAAAGTTCCATCTAAAAATACTGCTCGTATTCAGGAAACACATATACTTATTGGACATGTGATTTGTGAAGAAATTGAAACCCAACTATTTCCCAGAAGTAAGTAGAATTATGAATACTGATTTCCTTAAGAATATTGATAACTCATGGACATTGTTCTTGGATCGTGATGGGGTAATAAACAAAAGAATATTTGGTGGTTATGTAACTAATCCGAGTAATTTTGAATTTCTTCCTGGTGTTCTGGAGAGCATTTCAACCTTTGCTAAAGTTTTTGGGAAGATAATTGTAGTTACAAATCAGCAAGGTGTGGGTAAGGGACTTATGACAGAATCAGAATTGAATTATCTGCATAACCATATGAAATCTGAGATATTGAAGAACAATGGACGGATCGACTCAATTTATTATTGCACAGATCTGGCTCATAGTATTGATAACTGCAGAAAGCCATCAACAAAAATGGCTAAAAAAGCACAAAGTGAATTTCCAAGTATCAATTTTTCAAAGAGCATTATGGTTGGTGATTCGAAAAGTGATATTGAATTTGGTAAAAATTCAGAAATGAAAACAGTTTTTATCGGAGAAGCAAAAAGTACGTTAGCTGATATCACAACAGAAAGCCTTGTTAAGTTTAAAAATTTGTTAGTAAATCCCTAACTAGTTATGAGTCCTGAACTAATATTTGGAAGTTTCGTTATTTATACAATTGTAATCTTTTCCATATCTTGGTTTACATCACAAAAGGCTGATAATGAGAGTTTTTTCATAGGCAATCATAAGTCACCATGGTTTGTTGTTTCATATGGAATGATTGGTGCATCCTTATCAGGTGTAACCTTTATATCAATTCCTGGTTGGGTTGGAGATACAGGGTTTTCATATTTTGTAATTGTTCTTGGTTACGTATTTGGTTATGCAATAATATCAACTGTATTACTTCCAATGTATTACAGACTTAAGCTTACATCCATTTATACTTATTTAGGAGTTAGGTTTGGTAGATCAGCCTATAAAACAGGTTCTATCTATTTTCTTTTATCAAGAATTATTGGTGCTTCTTTTAGAATGTTTTTAGTTGTTTCTGTGCTTCAGTTTTTTGTATTCGACCATTTTGAAATTCCTTTTTGGTTAACCGTTACCGTATTTATGGTATTAATTCAGTTATATACTTTAAAAGGAGGAATTAAAACTATAATCTGGACAGATACACTACAAACAACATTTATGCTGGCTGCCGTAGTAAGTACAATATTTATCATTTCAAGACATATGGATGCTAGTGTTTTTGAGATGGTAAAAAATGTATGGAACAATAGTATTTCGGATATTATTATCACTGATATCGATTCAAAACAAAATTTCATAAAACTATTTTTAAGTGGGGTTTTCATTACAATAGTAATGACTGGATTAGACCAGGATATGATGCAAAAAAACCTTAGTTGTCGTAACATTAAAGATGCCCAAAAAAATATGACAACTTTAAGCCTTATACTCATTCCTGTAAATATTATATTTTTGTTTTTAGGAGGGATGTTATTGCTTTATCAAGATCATTTTAGCATAGCCCAAACCCTAACTTCTGATCACACTTTCCCCAATATTGCATTTAATTACTTGGGAACTAGTGCAGGAATTATATTTATAATCGGACTTGTTTCGGCAGCCTACTCTAGTGCTGATAGTGCATTAACTTCACTTACTACTTCTTTCTCAATCGACATCCTCGAACTGGACAAGAAATATTCTAATGATGTAAAACTTTTGAAAAAAAATAGATATATGGTTCACATAGCCATGTCAATTATAATTATTTTTGTCATCATTTTATTCAAAATAATTAATAATCAAGCAGTTATTGCACAGTTATTTACTTTTGCAGGATATACTTATGGACCTCTGCTGGGACTATACTCATTCGGATTGTTTACTAGTTACTCTGTAAATGACAAACTAATACCTTTAATTGCTATAATTGCACCTATCCTATCATATATTATAAGTCATTACTCACCAATACTTTTTAATGGCTATCAAATAGGGTTTGAATTACTAATAATTAATGGATTACTAACATTTATTGGACTATTACTTACGATTAAAACTAAGAAATTAATAACTAATTAAAAAAGAAAAATGGCTAACTTTAGATTTGTAGCACTAAAAAAAACACTTGAACGACCTGTAAAACCTGTTACTTATCCTTCTGAAAAAGCATCCGACTATTTTGGTTCGATGACATTTAACAGATCGGTTATGAAAGAATACCTTACCGAAGAAGCGTTTAACGGAGTTGTTCAGGCCATGGACAAATCTGTACGAATAGATAGAAAAATTACTGACCAAGTTGCTTCAGCAATGAAAGCTTGGGCATTAAATAAAGGAGTTACACATTATACACATTGGTTTCATCCACTTACAGGATCAACTGCTGAAAAGCATGATGCATTTATTAGCCCCATAGAAAAAGGAAAAGCGATCGAAGAATTTCAGGGTAATTCATTGATACAACAAGAACCCGATGCATCAAGTTTTCCCAGTGGAGGTATTAGATCTACATTTGAAGCCCGTGGCTATACTGCTTGGGATCCCACTTCTCCTGCATTTATTATTGAAAACACCCTATGTATCCCAACTATTTTTGTTTCATACACTGGAGATTCATTGGATTACAAAACACCTCTGCTTAAATCGATGAGAGCTCTTGATTCGGCGGCTGTTGAGATTTGTAAATACTTTGATAAAGGGATAAACAAAGTATATCCAAACCTTGGATGGGAACAAGAATACTTCCTGGTTGATTCTGCTCTTTTCGCTGCAAGACCTGACCTTGTATTAACTGGTAAAACAGTTTTCGGCCATTCTTCTGCCAAGGATCAACAATTATCGGATCATTATTTTGGCACAATTCACAATAGAGTGCTTGCTTTTATGCAAGATCTTGAGGTTGAGTCGCATAAATTGGGAATACCATTAAAAACAAGACACAATGAGGTAGCACCCAGTCAGTTCGAATGTGCCCCTGTTTTTGAAGAAGCAAATATAGCCGTTGATCATAATCAGCTTTTGATGCATTTACTTGATGTAGTTGCCAGACGACATAACTTTAATGTTCTTCTTCATGAAAAACCATATGCTGGTGTAAACGGTTCAGGTAAACACAATAACTGGTCGATGGCAACAAATACCGGTGTTAATTTATTGTCACCAGGTAAAACTAAAAATGATAATTTCCAGTTCATCGTGATGTTGGCAAATATCCTAAAGGCCGTTCATGAAAACGAAGAATTGGTAAGAGCAAGTGTTGCTTCAGCAGGAAATGATTTAAGGCTTGGAGCCAATGAAGCTCCACCGGCAATTATTTCTGTTTTTGTAGGTGAGCAAATTTCAGCTACCCTAAACGAAATTGAAAATATGCCTGATCGTAGTATGATGAATCACAGGCTTGACAAGGAGGTAGAGATTGACATCCCTAAAATACCGGAAATCTTATTTGATAATACCGATAGAAATAGAACATCTCCATTCGCCTTTACCGGAAATAAATTTGAATTTAGAGCTGTAGGGTCCACTGCTAATACAGCTAAACCCATGTTTGTATTAAATACAATCATAGCAGATCAACTTACTAAGTTTAAAACCGATGTTGATAAACTTATTGTTGATGGAATGAAGAAGAATGAAGCTATGTTTGAAGTTTCTAAGAAATACATCCGTGAGTCAAAGAATATTCGATTCGAGGGAAATTCTTATTCAAAGGAATGGGAGAAAGAGGCTGCAAAAAGAGGCTTATCGAATAACAGAACTACTCCGGAAGCACTAGGAGCATTTGTTTCAGAAAAAAGTATAGGTTTGTTCGAAAGGCATAATGTTATGTCAAAAACCGAGGTAGAAGCACGTTATGCTATTAAACTCGAAAAATACACTAAGAAAGTACAAATCGAATCACGTATCATGGGTGATTTGGCAACTAACCATATCCTACCAACAGCAATACATTATCAAAATCGTCTTATCGAAAATGCCAAAGGTTTAAAAGAGGTGTTGGATTCAAAATCCTTTGTTAAACTATCTAAAAATCAGTTAAACACCATTAAGGAAATATCAAACCATATTTCTGAAATTAAAGAATATGTAGAAAGAATGGTAGAGGCTCGAAAAATTGCAAATGCCATTGACAATGACTTGGAACGGGCATCATCTTATAATAACTCTGTAAAATTATACTTCGAGGATATCAGATATCATGTTGACAAACTTGAAATGCTTGTGGATGATGAGATGTGGCCGCTACCCAAATATCGAGAATTGCTATTTATTAAATAATAATAAATTGACCAATTTCGTTTAACGACTATATATTATACAATTTTGGAAAGAAAATATTGATGTATATTCGTGGTATTAAATTATACTCAGATGAGAAAACTTATTATTCGATCAGGTATCTTGTTGGTTTTTATTACAACACTGGCACTCCAAAGCTATAGTCAAATTACAGTTTCAAAAGTTGAAAATAATAATATAGGCTCCACAATTTCTGGGTTTTATTATTCTTTACCTCAAACAGTCCTTAAGATTGATATAGCTTATGAAAAACTACAATCCATAAAGGGTCCATTATCAGATTATACAAATGAATTCCTTGGTGAAATGGATTATATAACTTCTGGAAAGGTTGAATACAATCCTATGGAAGTATCTGTAACATCAATACAGGATCCAGATCCAAATCAACTATATTTTGTGCAGTTTCCTGCTGAACGCACTAAAGATGCCAAGCCAAATTCTTTTATTCTATCGGATATGGGAGGAATATTGGCATATAATACAGAGGTTTCTGATAATTTAAACACAAGTAATATCAGGAGTGATCAAACCATAATTTTTAAAGAGGGAGAAACAAATTTCCCATATATGTCTCAATATAATAAGCAGAAGAAAATAGATACGGTAGTAAGGACAATAAATATTGATACAATCACTATTAATAGGTTTTTATTCAACACAACCTGGGTTGATAAAAATGCACGTGATAAAGCAAATGATGCAGCAGTGCAAATTGAAAAAATAAGAGAAAGTAGATACAATTTAATTTCTGGTTATCAAGAGGTTAATTATGGGTCAAGTATTATTTACATGGATCAACAACTTCAAGAAATGGAAAATAAATATTTAGAGTTATTTCTGGGGAAGACAATTAGAACCATTGAAAAAAGAACCATCTATTTTATACCTAACAAAAATAATAAAAGTGAGGAGCTCATGAAATTTACTGATGGTAGTTCAGTAGTTATAAGATTAGTCCCTGATAATACTTCAAATAAGATTTCTAATAATAACGGACCTTTAACTAACAGTATGTACTATAGAGTACCTTCATCAGCAGATATTACAATAAGTTCGAATAATATCAATTTATTTACTGGTAGACTTGTAATTAATCAATTTGGTCATATATCTTCAGCTCCTCTTGAAAATACTAAATTGCAATTTGATTATAAATCAGGAAACCTCATTAATATTTCAAGAGACTAGTAGGCTCCAATAAAAAAAGTCCTGCGCCATTAAACAACGTAGGACTTTTTTTATTATTAAGATTGTATTCTTACTTAACTGTAAACTTCCCTATTGATTTTTGACCTTCAACGTTTGTAGTTTCTATAAAATATAAACCACCTACGAGGCCTGATATATCAATGGAATTTTTGCCTGAAATCATTGAGTTTTCAATAACAATTTCTCCTGTTATCGATATAATCCTTAGACTTCCTTCTGCATTAGATTTGATATTTATAACATCAGAAGCTGGATTAGGAAATGCTAAGACTGATTTTGCCTTATTATCTATAATACCAGTTCCCATAACTCCCAGAACTTCTATATTGTCAATTTCCCAGGTTGAAGCATCGCTTGATGTACTATTATATACAAAAGCAATATAAACTGCATCACTATTATAACTTGAGATATCAGCTGTACCGGCATCAATGAAGTCCCAACTTCCAGGATCAGGAAAAGTAAACGAGCTAGTTAAGTCATTCCAGTTACCCGTAATACTAGGGTCGCCACTACCATCATAGTCTGTTGAAATAAGGACAAATAATCCCTCGTTTGAACCATAATTTCTGGCCTGATCAAATCCCAACGTAATATTAGTATAACCTTCAAGGTCCAACTCCGGAGATATTAACCAATCTTCATTTTCAACAGCTCCACCTGCATAACCGTTACCTTTGGCACATCCTGGTGGATCACCATAATCAGCCCATTCCCATTCTTGAGGGCCAAATACATTATATGTTGACCAACCACCCAAATCAGTATCAAATGTTTCGGCATTTATAATTGAAACATTACTGGTTGTTGCATCTGCCACTGGTGGTGTACCATCGTTTTTATAATCGATATCTGAACCTGAATTTGTGTAAGGATAAATGGTGAATGAATAAGTACTACTAGTAGCGAGTCCGCTAAAAACAAATTCACCGGTTCCGTATCCAATATTTACAGATACCTTTCCATCTGACCAATCCAGATCAGTGGTAACAGGAACACCATCAACAGGAGCAACAAAACTTGGACTAGATGTTTTTTCTCCAAGAATTAAATATCCTGATGGTAATTGATCACCTATCGACTCATCCCAACTTAAATTAATTCCTAACCCAGATGATGTGGCAGTTAAGTTAGTTGGATAGTTTGTAGGCTCAGGATAGATAGTTTGATCATTTACAAAGCTAAAGTCATCGTAATAAACATATCCACCTTCTGCATCGCCTTTGTAAACTCTAACTTCTAGGTAAAACTGGGTTGCGCCCATTGGTGCTATATAGTCCATATTAAAACTCTGCCAATCCGGACTATCTGTTGAAAACTCAGTTTCAAGGGTTGAGCCAATTGTTGAACCCGAAGCATCTTGCCATTTAGACCATAATCTGGTTTTTGCATTTACATCATTATCAAAATAATAATAGCTTAGGGTATAAGTTGATCCCTCAACAATCCCAAGAATTTTTTCGTGTCCAAAATCCTGAGTGCTTGATGCTGATTGGTGTCTTGCTGAATAAGTACCAGCATACACGATGGTCGATTCTTGTGTAATATTCTCTACATGATCCCAACCATCGGGAACACCAGCGGTCCAAAGTTCAAGATCTCCATTGCTAACCATGTTTTGCCCAATTACGGCAAATGTTGCAAACAACAGAAATGAAAGTAAGTAAATTTTTTTCATGAGTATAATTTTTATTAATAATTCGTTTTTAACAAAGGCCAACAAACCAGATGATATGATTACCATCTGGTTTGTTTATGCCTATTATTATAAAGCCTGTTGGCTATCTAACAATGAGTTTTTTAATTAATATATTATTAGAAGTAGTATCAAGTATTCTTACAAAGTACATTCCTTTTTGGAAACTCGAAACATTTATATCACCTGACTTATGAATAGTATTGCTATAAACATCTTTTCCAGTTATATCCATAATTACTACATCGGCAGTAATATCATTGGTAAATTCAATTGTAAAATTACCATTTGTAGGATTAGGATATAGAGTTACTGCGTTGGCAACAAGCTCATTGATATCAGTAACCACAACCGAAACCACGTTAGATGGTATTGATTCTCCACCTTCATATACTGCGGTTACAAAATATTCATGCGAACCAATAGTTGGCTCAGGGTCATTATATTCTGTTTCAGTAACAGTTGCTGTATTAATCATTATATCATCACGATATACGTTGTACCCTAGCAAATTCCTATAATCTCTAACTGCATTATCAATTGGTTTAACAATAGTTACATTGCTATAGTCGGCTGAATGTGCCGACTTATCAGTGATTCTTAAGTTAGAGTTTGAAGTTTGTCCACCTATACTAATTTCAGCAATTTTGCCACTTGAATATTCAACAACTGCACGAATCAAGTATGCTTCCGACCATTGTGCCCAATCAGTAGCATTATCGAAATCCCAACTTCTACCATTATTTAGATTTGCATCATATCCAATAAAAGTTGTACCATTAAATGAACCAAAGCCAACTACAAAATCACCGTCAAAGGTAATATCTTCACCACTTACATCTACCTCTAGCCATTCGTTATCAAGAGCAGTTACAACCTGAGTATAAACAAGATCAGTACCTGGTTGAGTTCCATCCCAGCCATAAACATTGGCATTAAATGTATTATCTCCAGCTTGGATAGTTGTAAAGAATTTTAAAGATAGTACCTTACATGCAGACTCGGGTGACATTTGTGTTGCCATAGTATAACCTTCATAGCTATAACCACCTGTTGCTTCATCATTATCATAAATTAATTCTGTAACGGTTCCACCACCACCAGGTGCACTCCATGTTAGCTGTACATCATCCATTGGTCCGACTACAGCTACAAGATTAGTTGGGGGTGCAAAATTAACTACTTCAATATAGTCCGGATAAGTAACTTCACCTGAATTTACACCATCAGATACATATAATGTAACATCCCATGTACCTTCAGTTTCGTAAACAATTGCTGGTGGGGTTTCTCCAGTATATGTGTCTGGTATACCTCCCTCAAATGTCCATATCCATTCGATTGGATCTCCAACTGTTTGATCCGTAAACATAACACTTTCACCAACTTGGACAGTAGTTACATCTGCAACAAATCCAGGTAAAAATTCAACTTGACATCCAAATCCGGGAGTAGCCCATATTGAATCTCCCTCAGCATTTATGGCAGCAAAGTTTACTGAATGTGTCCAGTTTTCCGCTACAGAATTATCTGCATCCGGATTACAAAGTGTAAGTGAAGGTCCATAACCATCAGCAAGTGTATCCCATGGCAAATAATCATCAAAAGTTAATGAATCAACAACATTTGCAAAATTATCAACGAGTTCTATTTTTTCTCCACCATTACTTAATGCACCACCTGTCCATTCATATGCATCAACAGCAAAAGTTGATAGCATTGCTGCAGAATTAATACCTACTAGGATGTAACTATCAGGCATTAAATCAACGTTAGGGAATGTGAATTCAACACCTTCTGTAAACATGAATCCCTCCATATTAACAGTTTCCAATCCGTTGTTATATATTTCTAAAAACTCAAGTGAATCATTACCTGATTCTGGAGGATTGTACATTATCTCAGTAATAACAAGATCTGGCACTTCGTAATATTCAACTATTTCGAAATAATCATCACTAGTATCTGATGGGTTGGCCGGATCTGTTGGCTCTATCGATATTTTATAATCAGCACCAATTGCTTGTGTAGCCATAACTGTCCAGTTAAAGCTCATATCTTCAATTGATATATTAGAAACAATTAGTTGAGGATCAACACCTTCTTTAAGAAGGAAAATATCAATACTTCCTGTCCATAGATCATAATCCCATGTAATTATATATTCTTCACCTTGGGTTATAACTTCTCCCCCATTAGGTGCAGTAACTGTTGTAAATGGAAGTGGAGGGAAATTTTCTTCGCCCGGTGATCCACCATCTTCTCTACTTGCATCCCAGTTCTCACCAAGAGCATTGTCCAATTCTGGCTCCAATAATGAAAGTGAAGGGCCACCACCATCAGGTGCTGTTGGCCATGGAGCACTATCATCATAATTAACGACATCTACCAATAAGCCTGCTGGATTCCATATTCTTACAGCATCACCTCCATTATTTAGAGCAAAATTACCAGTACCATCATAATCTGGAGTAAAAGGAAAAGCGCCACCAGTGGCAATTGAAATTGTAAAATAATCACCTGCTGCAATTGAATATCCTGCAGGAATTACGATATTGGTATGAGAAGCATCATTATCACATATTCTAAAGTTTTCTAGGACAATATCGGATCCTGTATTATTAAATAACTCGATCCACTCTTCATCAGTTCCAGGCGTGTTATACATAATTTCGTTAATCACTAAACCTTCAACATCTGGAATTATCCAAGTTAAAGTTTGAGGATTTTGGTCTGGAATTGTAAACTGCCAGTTTCCTGCAATCCAATTGCTCTCAGAGTCATTAACACCCCATTCCCAAGTATTCGATCCACCGTCTACAATAAGACTTTGTTGACATGTCCAAATGTGATCACCTGCTGTAACATCACCATTAGTTCCATCATCATAAAAGGCTGAATGCTCAGCTCCCCCACCCCATGATGGATCATATTGACCATTAACATCCCAGCTGCCTTTTAAGAAAAATCCATCATAATTCATATTCAGGGCATCATCAACTATAAAAGTTATTAATGCTTCTGGAGGTGGTGGTCCGGAAATTGTTGTGGTATTATTTGGGAAGTCATATGTAAAAGTAGTTGGTGTAACACCATCTGTTGTGAATGGTACATTACCACCTGTACTTTGATCCCAGTTATGGTTAAGTGTAACTTTTGCCTCATAACTACCAGCAGGAATTGTAAGTTCGAGTGTAAATATATCATCTCCATCAGGATCAGTCATTTCTCCCATCAATTCAGTAGGATCCCAGTTATTACCACCAATAGCCATCATAAAGTCGCCAGCAACCACAGGTAATGCATGAGTTACAAGATTAGCTGTATTAGCTTTCCATGTTGCATCTTCTGTTCCAGTAAATACAAAAGTTTGATTATTTCCGGGATACCAGTTTCCATCATTAACCAATTTATATTCGTGGGTACCAGCACCTAGTGATTTAGTTAATTCGTATAGACCATTTGCATTCATGGCCATAGCATAATCAGGATCATCCGGATTCCATCCTTGCATTGAACCTGCAATGTGAGGAACATTAGCCATAACATCTGCCTGAGAGCGAGGATTAATCCTGTAATAAGGGCCAGAATTATACCAATCAACAACACCAACAATGCTATTGTATGTCTCTCCAACATTTAATGTAATGTTATTAAGATGATAATCAACATTATCTCCAACTCTAAAATAATATGTATTAGTACCATCCGACCAACTACAACGATAATCATAATCAGCATATGATTCTACAGTAAAACTCTCAATTTTAACAAATTGACCTTCCCATGACTCAGCAGGGTTTGTATTTGTGGCGATTGTTTCGTCAATATCAGAACCACTAATAACATCAGGGCCGTATGGTGCATTTCCAGTTGAAATAGTTGAAATCAAATCAGGATACTCCAACTCTGTAAGATCATTGTAAGTTGTTCTTTTCGCAGAAAATAAAATTTCATCGCCAACAGCAACCAAACCATCAAAACTACTACTGTAAATAAGCACTCCGTTATACACGCCTGCTGCGTCACTGAACCAAACATTATTGTATTCATCATTCGCACTTACAATACCTTTAAAAGTTGCAATTTCACCATCGGCCATTGTACCTCCTGGATTAGTTGTATTTACAAATGCATTTGACATAATTCCTGCATAAAAATCAAAATTATCAGTATTTGCAGCATCAGTAATATTATCAAGTGTAATATCACTAGCCATGGCTGATGATGCACCAGTCAAATGAACAATCTTAGCATCAGTGCCATCGATAACTGCACCAGTAAATGTAATATTAGAGCTTCCTGTAAGAGTATAGTCACCTGCAGAAACAGAAGATACATCTGCATTATATACTAGATCAAGTTCTGTATCGCTTATTGCATAGGCCTTATCAATAACTAAGGTAGCAGCACCAGCATTTTCAAAAACAAAATCATCATAATACACAAATCCACCATAAGTAGCTTCCTTATAAACTCTAACTTCAAGATAAAACTGCGCAGCACCTGCAGGAGCAGTTAGTGTACCTGAATATTGCTGCCAATTAGGATCATCTGTTGAATATCCATCTTCTATTGCAGACCCTATACTTGCGCCACTGGCATCTTTCCAGTATGACCATAACCTTTGTTTTGCATTTGGATCATTGTCCAAAAAATAATAACTCAGATTATAATCATTACCAGGAATTATACCTGTTATATATGCATGTCCAAAATCCTTTGTACTAGATGCAGATTCATGTTTTGCTGATGATGTACCACCATGAACAATGGTAGTCTCCTGGGTTATATTTTCAGCTTTATCCCAGTTATCGGGAACACCTGAAGTCCAAGTTTCCAAATCACCATTAGTTACTAAGTTTTGTGCTACTACTCCGGTAGTAGTAACGAACAAAACACTTAGTACAAACGACATTAAAATTGTAGTTTTTTTCATAAGTATTATTTTTATTATTAAGAATTTTAATTTCGAAAAAGGACAACTAAATTAACAAAATACCTTTTAGTTTTAACTAGTTGCAGATTATTAGTTATTAACATCTAGGATGAAACATGATAATAGGATAACAACTGAATACAACACCTTATTTGTAACGATTGCAGTAAAGTTTTTGTTTTACATTTATTTCGTTACTTTGGCATATGTCAATAACTAAAATTAGTAAAAACCAGACATCACTTTAGCTAAAGCGAATCAATTGTATTATAGAAACTATCTACAAAAAATAAAAGGCCCTTCCAAATTAATGAAAGGACCTTTATCTATTTAAAAATAGTTAATCTTACTTGTCGTCTTTATCATCGACTTCTTCAAAGTCTACGTCAGTTACTTCATCATCTCCTGATCCTGCATTAGGATTTTCAGCTGTTGGATCGCCACCTTCTGGTGCTGCTCCTGGCTGACCTTGTGTATCCTTATACATCGCTTCACTTGCCGACTGCCAGATTGTGTTTAGCTTATTCATTGCCGCATCTATAGCGTTAACATCCTGACTCTTATGAGCATTTCTCAGTTCTTCCAATGAACCTTCAATTTCTGATTTCTTATCAGCAGGAATTTTCTCACCGTATTCTTTCAATTGTTTTTCGGTTTGGAAAATTAATGCATCAGCAGAATTTAGTTTATCAACTTTTTCACGCTCAGCTTTATCAGAATCTGCATTAGCTTCGGCCTCAGCTTTCATCTTTTTGATTTCTTCATCAGATAAGCCTGAAGAAGCCTCAATGCGGATACTTTGTGATTTTCCAGTAGCTTTATCTTTGGCACTTACATTTAATATACCATTTGAATCAATATCAAAAGTTACTTCAATTTGTGGAACGCCTCTTGGTGCTGGTGGAATACCATCTAGATGGAATTTACCAATACTCTTATTTTGGTTTGCCATTGGACGCTCTCCCTGAAGAATGTGAATTTCCACAGATGGTTGATTATCAGCAGCAGTTGAAAATGTTTCAGATTTTTTGGTTGGTATAGTTGTATTAGCTTCAATTAATTTAGTCATAACACTACCCATGGTTTCGATACCAAGAGTTAATGGAGTGACATCCAAAAGTAGCACATCTTTAACCTCTCCAGTTAATACACCACCTTGGATAGCTGCACCCAATGCAACTACTTCATCAGGATTAACACCTTTTGAAGGCTCTCTTCCAAAAATTTTCTTAACAATTTCCTGTATCGCAGGAATTCTGGTTGATCCACCAACAAGAATTACCTCATCAATATCAGCAGCATTTAATCCTGCATCTTTAAGAGCATCTTTACATGGCTTAATGGTATCTTGGAATAAACTATCAGCAAGCATTTCAAATTTAGCTCTAGTTAGTTTTCTAACAAGGTGTTTCGGTACACCATCAACTGGCATTATATAAGGCAGATTAATTTCTGTATCAGTTGAACTTGAAAGTTCAATTTTGGCCTTTTCAGCAGCTTCTTTCAATCTTTGAAGCGCCATAGGATCTTTTCTTAGATCAAGCCCCTCATCTTTTTGAAACTCGTCGGCCAACCAGTCAATTATAACTTGGTCAATATCATCACCACCAAGGTGTGTGTTTCCATTTGTTGATTTTACTTCAAATACTCCATCACCTAATTCAAGAATGCTGATATCAAATGTACCACCACCTAAATCAAATACAGCAACTTTTGCATCTTCATTTTTCTTATCTAATCCATATGCTAATGCAGCTGCTGTAGGCTCATTAATTATTCTTTTAACTGTTAAACCAGCAATTTCTCCAGCTTCCTTTGTAGCCTGACGCTCTGAATCATCAAAATATGCGGGAACGGTAATAACAGCTTCTGTAACTGTTTGACCAAGATAATCTTCAGCAGTTTTCTTCATTTTTTGAAGTACAATTGCTGAAATTTCCTGAGGTGAGTATAATCTATCATCGATTTTAACCCTTGGAGTGTCATTATCACCTTTAACAACGTCATAGGTAACGCGGCCAATCTCTTTGGTCATTTCATTATATCTATTTCCCATAAAACGTTTTATTGAATAAACAGTTTTAACAGGATTAGTGATTGCTTGTCTTTTTGCAGGGTCACCTACTTTACGTTCACCATTCTCGGTGAATCCAACTATTGAAGGAGTTGTACGACGTCCTTCGCTATTAGGAATTACAACTGGTTCGTTACCTTCCATTACAGCAACGCAAGAGTTGGTTGTTCCTAAGTCAATTCCAATTATTTTTCCCATAATATTATTGTTTTTTTAAATTCTTAGTTTCTAAATTTTTAATTCTAAAAACTACTTGTCAATCATTATGCCAAAACACAACATTATTATCAAAATAGACTTGAAACGCAATACTATTGTAGATAGCGAAACAAAAATGACAAAAAGGCAGTTTGTAATTTCTTTTTATTGGGGGAACCAACAAGACTAATCGATAGGTGTCAGTAATATGCAGTTATCTAACAATTAGATTATAATTACTTATTTGGTTTTGTACTTGAACCCAAGATCATAATCAAGTACTAAGTTTCGCTCAGTGGTTGTAGACAAATTCACAGTATGCATTATAGTATGACGTGATGCAAAAATACCAGTTCCTCCAACTATGTTTGAATAAACTGGAACTTCTTCGAGTAACGTTGCACCACCTGAGTTTATATCTAAATAGGTTGCCAACTCCTGGGATCCACACGCTATGGTTATATTAACATCATCAGCCCATCGTTCAACATTCGGAATATCTTCGAGTTCACTTTCCAGTAATTTATAAAAGTTAGTTCCAGAATATGATTTCTCCATGTCTTCACCGCCATCTATGGTTTTAGAATTTACAACACCTAAAAACCAATCAACTGATTTTCGAAGAGTATCGGAATATGATGAGGCATACTCACTATAATTAAACCTTAACGAAACCTCATAACGTTTACCATTATTTGTTGAATACCATTCAATTCCGCCAGTTTGATCGGGAAGAAAACTAATACGTGTCCTGGGTTTTGTTACATCAAAAACATCAACAGCACTTGTAGTAGCAGTTAATACTTCATCCTTTTTATTTATAATAAGAGTGTAAGTAGCATCTTTATCCAAAGTACCTACAGCATAATATAATAGTTGACTAGGTGAATAAAATGGATTAAGGATTGTTGTATCGCCATTGCTATCAATAATTGTATCTGTAATTGCTTTATTATTAATTGTTAGAGTATCAAGTATCATTGGATCAAGGCTAACACCATTTTTTTTACCAACAATTGAAGCATCTAATTTATATGGATAATTACTTGAATCCGGGTTTTGTGCAATTAAAAGAGCATTTCCAGGACCTGTAAATGCTTTTGTAATTTTAACCCAGGTTGTGTCGTCACTAACATCAAGTAAGCTATAAACAATAGTTACATCCTTATAATCGCCATACATATCAAAATCAGTACTACAATTATTAAAAAACATTAGGCCGAATATCGAAACAAGAGTAATAATTATTTTATTCATTAGTACAGGTTCATTTTTAAAGAATCAAACGGCCAAAATTAGTATTTATTATTGTAGAGGCTCTACAATTAATAATGTATTATCTGTATATCCGTAATTAGTCATATTCCTGTAATGCTAGCAACAACAAGTCTATCAAAGATACGTTCTCCAAAATATCTTCGATTTAACTTATAAACAAACTCATCAAGATATAGTTGTAAATATTTTCTCTTGATTTTATGGTAATTTCCAACAAAGTTTCTTTTAGCATTGCTTATGGCTATATGAACCCATTTTAAAGTTTCTTTTGTGGTTTGCTCAGTCGATTTCTCAGATAAATGTATCTC
>JAERTF010000050.1 GCA_016845105.1 Bacteroidota bacterium
CATTACATTTGTGTACAAAGATGTCTTGTATGAAGTATATAATTGTATTTATTGTTTCACTCTGTTTGTTGGTATATTTGTTTGTTAGTAAAGGACATAAAAAAACCTCAACATCTGATTTACAGAGTATTGAGGTTTGGTAAAAGTGGACCCACCAGGACTTGAACCTGGGACAACCTGATTATGAGTCAGGGACTCTAACCAACTGAGCTATAGGTCCCGCTTTTTCAATAAATCCGAAGTTAAATGAATTTAAATTCGGGCTGCAAAAATAATAATTATTCTTAATTATTTGCAACGGTTATATAAAAATATTGCTGTATATGGTATTTATCGTCTGCAAGTACCTTTTGAACTTCCTCCAAAGAAAATAGATACACCCAAAATAAAACCAAAATTGTACCACCCTCCATTGTTATTTATTTCATATATGCCAACATTATCACTAAATAAACTAATGATGAAGGTGAAAAATGAAATAAATCCATGCCATAACCCCATCCAAAATCCTGCCGGATCAGTCGAAAATTCAGCATTACCTGGAGCACATGATGTGAAAATGATGATAATAAATCCAATTAGTAACCAGTTATTAATCTTAGTATTTTTCATAATATATTAGTTAGGTGTAAGTTATTTTTGAAACAAAATCACAACAAATTGTTAACAGCGCTAAATTAATTAATTTTATTTTGATTTTCACATATGTTTGCATGATGCGAAAATTATGGATTCTAGTTCTTGCAATATCCTCACTAGTTTCTTGCAACGAACAGTTTTCAACAACCTCAGAAAAAATAGTTATGAACAAACTAATATATTCTTCCAGTCCTTATTTACTTCAACATGCAAAAAATCCTGTTCATTGGCAAGAATGGGGTGTGGAAGCATTATTGTTGGCAAAAGATCAAAGTAAACCATTGATTATTAGCATAGGTTATGCTGCTTGCCATTGGTGCCATGTAATGGAACACGAAAGCTTTTCGGATGATGAAGTTGCAGAATTTATGAATGAAAACTTTATCTGTATAAAGGTTGACAGGGAAGAACGCCCTGATATTGATCAGATTTATATGGATGCTGTACACTTAATTAATGGACAAGGAGGGTGGCCATTAAATGCTTTTGCACTTCCCGATGGTAAGCCTTTCTTTGCAGGAACGTATTTTAATAAGCAAAAGTGGATGGATGTAATGCGACAGATAAGCAACATGTATAAAAATGAGTATGTAAAGGTTGAGCAATATGCAAATGAGTTAACAATCGGAATCAATAAAACTCCTCTAAATATAATAGTTGATGATGATGTTATTAATAATTTTACCAAAGATGATTTCAATGAGTTATTGGATCAATGGCTTAAGCAGTTTGACTCTAACTTAGGTGGCTTTAAACGAGCTCCTAAGTTTCCTCTACCATCAGCTTGGGAATTTCTTTTACAATACTATTATTACACAGATAAGCAAGAGGCTCTTTTTGCAGTTGAAGTTACTCTTGATGAAATGGCCAAGGGTGGTATTTATGACCAAATTGGAGGTGGTTTTGCCAGATATTCAGTCGATGCTGAATGGAAAGTGCCTCATTTTGAAAAAATGCTTTATGATAATGCTCAGCTTGTAAGCTTATATTCACATGCATATCAAATAACAAAAAAGCCCAGATATAAAGAAATAATAGAGGAGACTTTGGAATTCATTGGACGAGAGATGATGAGCGAAGACAGTGGTTGTTACTCATCTTTAAATGCAGATAGTGAAGGTGTTGAGGGGAAATTTTATGTATGGACTTACGATGAGTTCTGCAATGTAATTGATGAAGATTATCAGCAACTACTGACGGATTACTATCAGATTACAGAAGGCGGAAATTGGGAGCATGGTATAAATATACTACTTCCTGTTTCTTCAAAGGAAGATTTTGCAATGGCTAACAATATCGACTTTGGTTTATTTAATCGACTCTTAAAGAAAGCTAATAGCAGATTATTTGAATCGCGCAAGTTAAGAGAGCGACCAAGTACTGATAACAAGGTTCTTACATCATGGAATGGATTAATGATTAAGGGTTATGTGGATGCATACAAAGCTTTGGGTAAAAAACAATATTTGGATCAAGCATTATCCATAGCACAGTTTATAGAGAGTAGTATTTTAGTTGACGATGGTAGTCTATACCGAAACCATATGAATGGAAAGGCATCAATATCCGGGTTTCATGATGATTATGCAATATTTGCTGATGCATGTATTGATATATATTCTGTGACATTCGACAAACATTGGTTAGAATTATCACAAGATTTAACGAACTATTGTATAAAACATTTTTATAATGAAGAGACTGGAATGTTCTACTATACTTCAGATGAAAACGAGGCATTGGTGGCCAGAAAATATGAGCTTAGTGACAATGTAATTCCCTCATCCAATTCAATAATGGCGAATGTTCTTTTTAAGCTAAGCCATTATTTTGACAATAAAAAATATCATGACAATGTTTTAAGAATGATTAGTCAAGAGGTTGAAAATATTAATAAACAAGGAATTTGGTACTCAAATTGGGCAACTGTATGTGGTTTAATAACCAATGGTATAACCGAAGTAGTAATCACTGGTGAAGATGCTTTAGGCATTAGTTTGGATATGCTTCATAGTTACTTACCTGCATCCCTGTTTTTGGGAGGAAACGAAGAGAATTTACTATTATTGAAAAATAAAGTAATTGAAGGGAGCAATATGATTTATGTTTGCAAAAACAGTACATGTAATCTGCCTACAGAGGATCCTAAGGAAGCACTAAAACAGATTAGAACTTATAAAAACCAGATCCAATAAAATAATCAGTATCAGGTATTTTTGTGACGTATGTGCTTTTTATTTCATCACTTCCAGTAGCCGGGTTATTCCAATTATATACTACAGTTCCCGACCCCGATTTTTCAACTAGGTCGATCATTTCTCTTATGAAATACACACCTTGCGTATCTTGTAAGTCTAATATATTTTGCCCTTCCAGTTCAGGACTAGCTCCTTGGGCTATGCATATTCCATCCATATTAACAATAAAGAAATACCCTGAACCATTTTCAAAGTATCTAATATGATCCACAAATGTTCTGCAAAATGCTATACGCTCTTGCTCACCAAGATATATGTTTTTTAGTATTCCACCAATACCTTTGGCAACAGTATTGGTTGACTCCATAACAACTATTCCGTATGCCTCATTGTAGGTATAGTAGTTACTAGGTGGATCACCGTAAAAACCAGTTCCAATAAACCAATCAGCAGATGGTATGGAAGTTACAAAACTCATCTTTCGGTTGATTAACCCGGTTGCTGGGTTTTTTCTGTAATACTCAACAAAACCATAACCTGAATATGTTACTGTTTGAACCATATTTCTTATGAAATAAGTTCCATTTTCATCTTCAATGTCAATTCGCGAGGTTCCTATAAGGTCATGATTTATGTGTGCTACTACCCATGCATCAGTTAGTGTTTCAATGAAAAAGTAACCTGATTCATCATCGTAAAAACGTGCATTATCCACAAAGATTTGACAAAATTGTGCTCGTGATGTACTATCTGTGATGGTAGTAGTAAAAAGTGATTCAGTTCCCGTAGAAACATTTGTTGTGTTTATTTCCACAACCATCTTATCTAGCTCGTACTGGCTAATCATAGGGTCAACAGGGTCAGGGCAATCACAATTAAAAATTGGACATCCAGTAAATATAAGCAGTATGGGAAAAACTATTGTTAGCTTTATAATTGTTTTCATTTCATTTTTTTATTAATTAAAATATACACCGCTACCTATTAAATAGTCGATCCCGGGAACTTTGTAAACAAATGCAGTTTTTGGTTCTTCTTTTCCTGTGGCAGGATTATTCCAGTAGTATTCATAAACCCCAAGCCCATTTGTCTTAGCTATTTCCACAAGATCTCTGATAACATAGTTTCCTTTGGAATCCTGGTAATTGTATAGGTTTTGCCCTTGTAGTTCTTTTTGTGTGCCATGTGCTACATTAACACAATTGAAATCGTATATAAAGAAATAACCTGATTGATTATCGAAGAACCTGATATTGTCGATAAAATCGCGACAAAACATAACTCCTTGTATCGAATCAGGCATAATTTCAATTCCACCACTTATACCTTCGGACATTGATTTTGTTAACGTTTGTGCTAATAACATGGCCGCTTCATCTTTGTAATAGTAATATTCATAATTATAGCTATCATAGTATCCTGTTCCAATGAAGAAACCTGCTGATGAGATTGCCTTTACAAATGCCCACTTTTTTTGTGGACTAAGTGTTTGTGGATTTTCGAAATAGAATTCAACAAACCCATACCCCTTGTATGAAATGGCTTCAATCATATCTCTCACATAGTAATCACCCATTATATCGGTCACATTGTACCTATAGGTGCCAATTAATTCGGGTTTAGTAGGGTGAGCCACCATCCATGCATTATTACTTTCAACAAAAAAATATCCCGATTCATCATTAAAAAACCTTACGGGATTTATCACAGCCTGACAGTAAATAGCCATTTGAGTACTATCGTAACCATGTTTGATAACCATTGTTTGAAAACCTGTTGCAAAATTTACAGTGTTGGTTTCAATAATGGTTTTCTTGAGCTCATGTTCTGAAACAGAGTTTATTGTGGGTTCAGGCATGCAATCACATTTTGTAGTGCATGCAGTAGGAATAATTATAAAAGCAAAAAACAATAAGTATAATATAGATTGTTTCATTTTGATGAATTTTAGGATAATCTTGTCTGCTAAATTAGTTAATATTCAGAATATTGACAACAATTGCCGCGATTAATCAATTTGCTTTTTTGTGGTTATGATATAATTATTAATTTTATTCGCTAGAAAAAATTGAAATGGAAATAAAAAATATAATCTTTGACTTTGGTGGCGTTGTTCTTGATATCGACCCTCAATTAACAGTGGATGAATTTGTTAAACTAGGTTTTAATGACTTTGAAAGGCTGATGACACCTGAGTTTACTGAGGAAATAATTGGTAAGTTTGAACGAGGAATACTAACTCCCGAACTATTTAGGGTTAAGCTTAAAGAGTTTTTGGAAATAGACGTAACCGATCAACAACTTGATGATGCTTGGAATTCCCTGCTTTACGATATTCCCAGAGAGCGAATAGAAGTTATTGAAAAGGTAAAAAACAACTATAATACCTATTTGTTAAGTAATTCAAACGAAATTCACTACGATTTGTTTGTGCGCGATCTACAGCTTAGATTTGGATATAATGAATTTGACGAATTATTTCACAAAGCATACTTTTCTTTCGATCTGCATCTGCTTAAGCCAAACCCCGAGATTTATGAATTTGTTATAAATCAACATGGATTAGTGCCTGAGGAAACACTATTTATTGATGACAAGGAGGAGAATATTGCAGCAGCTAAAAAACTTGGGTTAAGAACTTATCAACTTGATAAACCCGAACGTATTAGAGATATTTTTATTGAAGGAATATTGGTTGATGAACTAAAGATAGAATAATTGTTATAGATAACTTGAACCTGACTTAAGTATAAAACTCTTTAATCTCGTTCAGTATTATTTTAATTTCATCAAATGAATCTGTTTCCATAAGTTTTAACCTAAAGGGTTTAAAATTATAGTACCCTTTAAAGTAATCTGCCCAATGTTTTCTTATTTCAAGAATACCTCTGCGCTCACCTTTCCACTCAATTGATTTTTCTAGTTGTATAAGGCTGATTTTAAGTCTTTCCTCGATGTCGGGTGGTTGAATTATTTCTCCGGTTTTTAGGTAGTGTTTAATTTCTTTAAAAATCCAAGGGTTACCATATACACCTCTGGCAATCATTAACCCATCAACACCAAAATTATCCTTAAAATATTTAGCAGAAACTGCATCAACAACATCGCCATTCCCAAAAATTGGGATTTGCATTCGAGGATTATTCTTTACCTGACCTATTAATGTCCAATCTGCAGGGATACGAGGTTTTTGCGTTCTTGTACGTCCATGTATGGTTAAGGCTTTTATACCAACGTCCTGTAGTCTTTCGGCTATATCCACAATTTCTTTGTGTTCGTCATCATATCCCAAACGTGTTTTAGCAGTTACTGGCAATGAAACAGAATTTACGACTGCCTCAGTCATTTTTACCATCTTTGGAATATCATTAAGTATACCAGAACCTGCTCCTTTTGCAACAACCTTCTTTACCGGACATCCATAATTAATGTCAATAACATCTGGATTGGCACGTTCAGCATATTGAGCTGCCTTAATCATCGAATCAATATCATGACCAAAAATCTGGATGCCAATTGGCCGTTCAAATTCCTCAAAATCAAGTTTCTTTACACTTTTAGCCGCATCACGTATTAACCCTTCGCTTGATATAAATTCGGTATACATCATATCTGCACCAAACATCTTGCATACATATCTAAATGGCGGATCGGTAACATCTTCCATTGGGGCCAATAATATTGGAAAATCACCAAGGTTTATATTATCTATTTTAATCAATTTTCTGTATTTCAGTGAATAATAGCAACAGAAGTTGCGAAAAAACAGCCTTTGCTTAGGTTGTTATTTAAGTTTGCAAAAATATTAATTTTGCACTTCTTTGAAAAATTGATAATTATAATGAAAAGAATTGCTTTTTTTGGTGCAATATCACCCTTTGGTAAACTTCTATTATTATTTGGCATAGTCTTATTACTGGCCATTGTTAGTGCATTGGGAGGTATTTTGATTGGCATGTTATTATTCAATGCATCCTTTGCTGAGTTAGCTTCGTATGTATCAAATCCCGTAACAGCAAAAGCGGTATCTTTTATTAAATATTACCAGGTTATTAATCAAATAGGAATTTTTGTTATACCGGCACTATTGTTTTCTTACTTGGTAAGTAATAACACACTTGATTATTTATCGATAAATAAGGTTCCAAAGCTTATCAGTATTATGGTTGGTGGGATGATAGTATATGCAATTTTGCCATTTAATAATTACTTGGACGAGTTGAACAGGCAAATGATTTTCCCTGATTTTCTATCTGGTATCGAAAATTGGATGAAAGAAAAAGAATTACAGGCAAAAAATTTGACAGAAGTATTTTTAAAAACCAATTCGATTGGTGGATTGTTGCTGAGTATATTTATTGTGGCGGTGGTGCCTGCAATAGGAGAGGAGTTGATATTTAGGGGATTATTATTGAAGTTATTTAATCAGCTAACTAAAAATATACATGTTGCAGTTTTTATATCGTCTTTTATTTTTAGTGCAATACATCTTCAGTTTTATGGTTTTGCACCTCGGTTTATGTTAGGTATGGTGTTAGGGTACTTATTCGTTTTTACAGGAAATATATGGGTGCCCATATTGGTTCATTTCATTAATAATGCTTCTTCTGTAATAGTATATTATCTTCATGATATTGGATATCTAAAAATATCGATGGAGGAATTTGGATCTTCAACCAATGTTGTATATATAATTGGGAGCTTGCTTATTTCGTTGTGGTTAATGTCGATTATCTATCAAAAAGAAGGGGCCGATAGGCTGATTGGAAGGAAGTAGAGATATTAAACCCGGCATATGTATTAGAGAATCCATTCCGAACTACAATTACGGCAAAATATAACACTTAGTTAAGTTCTAAAGCCTAACCATAGGGGTGCTATGTTTTCATTTCAAAACCTTATATTTTTTATAGTACTTGTAGATTTTTTAACGAACCTCTTATACATAATCCGGATTAAACTGGTAGTAATCTGTTTAATTCGTAAAGAAGAGTATTTTATTGAATGGTTTTTAATTAATCTCAATTGTAAAAATCTGTGCACAAAAAAAGGCTGTTTCATTTTTTGAAACAGCCTTTATTCGTTTTAGTAATTTAAAAAACTAATTCTTATCTCTACCTTTTCGGGTTGAATAATTAATTTTAAGTGCACCAGCTTTACGAAGTTCTTGTTTAACATCAGTAACGATACCCATTTTGGTAATACCATCTACTTTTAATGATGTTGTTATGAACTTTTTATCAGCTTCTTCTCTATCTTCTCTTTCTTTGGCAACAAACTCTTGAATGTCATCAACATTCGCGAAAGTATCGTTTAATTGTATACGTGAATTTGTACCATAGAGTTTCGATTTCACCGGAGGTCCGATATAGATATAACTAACCAAAGATTTCTTCTCAAGTTTTTGAACTTCTGTTGCTTGTGGAAGTTTAAGCTTTACTTTAAGGCTTACCTCACGCATTACAGTTGTTACCATAAAGAAAAACAACAACATGAAAATAATATCTGGCAACGAAGAAGTATTAATTGCGGCAGAACCTTTTCCTTTTTTTGTTTTAAATCTTGACATGCTATTTTCCTCCTATATCTTCTGGTTCAGCTTCAGAAATCCTAACAGGCAGTGCCTTGTTTATTCCTTTTATCTTTTTCTCATCGATAAGCTGTGAGTATTTTAATCCAAACAGCTGTAACGACAATTCATCCTTCATTTCATTAAATGCACTTGCAAGTTCGTTTTGAACTCTTATGTACATATCATATGAAGTACCACGGTCATTTTTTAATGATATAATACCTTTCGACATATCCCTTTCGATACCAAGTTCTTCAATTAACCTTGATTCATATTCAGGATAAGTTTCGTCTCCAGGATGGATTGACATAAAATCAATTGCTTTTTGTTTAAGCATACTTACATCTCCAGGTTTACCATCGATAAGTAAACGATCGTGGCTGTTTATAAGTACTTTTAATACATTTCGATCTTTTACATCAATATCATCATCATTGTTTTCAACGGGTGGAGGTAGTTTACGGGTAATACCAGTATCTACATCCATTGTTGTGGTAACAAGGAAAAAGATAAGCAGCAAAAAAGCAATGTCTGCCATCGATCCTGCATTTATTTCAGGGGCTGCTCTTTTAGCCATAACTTTTTTATTTAAATAATTTAATTACTGATGCATAAAGAATAGCTACAATAGCAAGGCCAAAAGCAATATAAGTTGCAAATAAACCCATACCAACTAATCTGGAAGTTTCGGCTGTTGTCTTCAATTCTTCAAGTCTGTATTCGCTAAATGTGTTACTCGCTAAGGAGTATGCTACTACAATAACCACAACCATTAGTACAACACTAATAAGCATTTTAACTAGGTTTTGTGGATTTGTAATAAATCCGTAGATGGGAGAAATAACCATTACTGCAACACCAATGATTAGCATAATTTTAGCTAAGTTGATGAACATCTCAGTATCTAGCATTCCAGTATAAAATAATATTCCAGGAATCACTGAGAATGCCAGTAAGAGGTACATAACCCACTTTGTAATATTGGCAATACTATCTTTCATGATTCTTATTTTTTACTGAATTGGTTAAGTACGTCGATAAATGCTATTGAGCTATCTTCCATATCGTTTACAAGACTCTCAATTTTAGAGATTATATAGTTATAGAAAATTTGTAGGATAATCGCTACGATAAGACCAAATACAGTAGTTAGAAGAGCTACTTTAATACCGTCAGCAACAACTGTAGGAGAAATATCACCTGCTGCAGCGATATCATCAAAAGCCTTAATCATACCAATTACAGTACCCATAAATCCAAGCATAGGTGCCAGGGCAATGAATAATGAAATCCAACTAACTCCACTTTCAAGTCTACCAGTTACAACACTACCATAGGCAATAATGGCTTTTTCAACTTCACCTAAGCCATCGTCGTAACGATTTAAACCTTCACCAAAAATACTGGCAACAGGCCCTTTTGTGTTACGAACAACTTCTTTAGCTTTATCAATACCACCTTCATTTAAAGCTGCGTCAACATTTTTAAGCAGTTTTTTGGTGTTAATTGAAGCCATGCTAAGATAGATGATACGTTCAATACTAATGGCTAATCCAAAAATAAGAGCCAATAATACAATCCCCATAAATCCAGGACCACCTTCAATAAATTTTTCTTTTAAAATTTGGTGGAATGAAGTTGGAGCTTCAGTTTCGGTTGCAACTTCTGCAACATCCTGTGCAATTTCTTCTGCTGTCGTAGTAGAGTCACCTGCAATTGTTTCTGCAATAGCAGTTGTGTCTTCAGCAACATAATCCTGTGCATAAGTGTAGTTTGATAACCCAACGGAGATCAACATAACTAATGAAAGTAAGGCAATAAATTTTCTCATGATTGTAAAAATTATTTTCAGTTTTTATTTTACTTTTACGAAAGAACAAAGTTAAAATTTTATTTTAATTAAATATCATTAACCAGTTGTCCTATTTTACAAACGGCAAATATAGAAATATATGAT
>JAERTF010000051.1 GCA_016845105.1 Bacteroidota bacterium
CACAGATGATATGGTAAATGAATATTTGGAGCATCATAGGAAACCAACTGATAATGACGATTCAAATTTTATCATCGAATAGCGCAAGACTTTCAGTCTTGGAGAAAACTATGGTACTTTCAGTCCATAGTGGTTTATTTATTACGATTCTGCTATCAATCATCAAAACTACAGATGGTTTCTTATCAGAAAATTCAGCAAGTAACTAAATATAAGTGGCAATGCATAATTCATCTGTTGTTGATAAACACAATAGCCCACATTAAAAACAGCTATAAATACTAATTGTGCTTAATACCTATTTTGGTAATTTGAAGTAAATATAAACAAAAAAGATTTATTGATTTTGTCTTAGCACAAGTGTTATGATAAATAGGGCGATAGTGAGTTTTGGATAGCAAAAAAGCCATAAAATACTATGATTTTTTAGTGGCTTTTTGCCATGGAAACCTTCCTTCAACCTCAACTTGCAAAGATAAACTAAGGAAAGTCCTGATTAATACAATTATTCCCAAAATGGTTACAGATTTTATTGTGGGGTCAGTAACAACAGTTGCCATTATATCGGCAGCAATTAGTATTTCTAAACCTAATAAAATAGACTTGCCCAATGATTGACGTAATAGAATATAGCTGTTAGCTTTCTTTTTAAATGCGGAGGCCATAAAAATAGTTAGAGAATAAAGAGCTCCTAAAAATATAGTGAGAACGCCTATCCCCTCAACAATTTTAGAAATATATTCAACGTAAAGTTTTATGTTATCCATAGTGACGTCATTTTTAAATTACATCAATTTCTGTTGCACTTTCCACCATCTATCGGGTATTTCTTGATTTAGAGCAGTTTGATAATCATCATACGAACATGGTACATATTGGTGTCGTTTGTACTTTTGGCTTATCATATCTTCTGCACTGACCATCATCCACCAGCGATCGGTTTTTTTACTTTTAAGAAAAATAAGCTCTTCTTCAAAGTTATCTACCTGAACATTAAACTTAATGTAGTTTTGGTTATCACTTTCTGGAAAATCATTTTTTCGATTGGAAAACCCATCTAAAAAATACCACATCATTTGTGCATATAAATGAGCCGCCTGACCATTTTCATCAAAGGACGGATTTAACTCATAAAAACCAATACTTGTTAGCTTGTCACTCATGCCGGCATATCTGCATATTCTGCACATTTCATCACCCGAGAAACCATTTGGCATTGCTTTGTCAACTGCCGGAGCATCACCACGTTTAATACATGAAATATCAATGCTTAGTATGTCCGCATCCCTTACCATTGGTTCAACTTCTTCCATGTTAGCTTTTACATTCCCAAGGCGGTTTGTGTCGAAATAAAGATTTTTCATTAGTACCAAAGAATCTTGATCTACAAAATAGGTTTGATACCCGATGTTTGTAAAATTAAAAAGGAAATTGGGCTGATGGAGTATTATATGACTTAAGTATGATTTGTTATTCAACTCATGCTCATCATGGCCAAGGTCAAATACAGGGTCAACCGAGGCAATATTGATGATTCTTCCAATATTTTCATATGCTAGATAATTTGCATAAGTAAGATCTTGACCACCACCAATAATTAGTGTAACAATATTATTTTTTAGAAGCTCGGAAACAACCTCTTTCAATGCAAAATAAGTGTCCTCAACCTGATGACCCCTAATGATATTCCCAATATCAGCTATGTGAAAATTATTCCAATGTGAAAAAAGGCCATAAAACCATCTTCGAACTTCATTGGGAGCATTATCGCATCCTTTATTAAGAGTTGCCCTGTCATCTCCAACACCAATAATTGCAATATCAACATTTTCAAGATCAGGGAAAATATGCTTATCAGCATAAGTGTCAATCACTTCTGATATGCGAAAACGTCCTGTGTTTGCTGATAAATCAAATTCTTCAAGAATTACAGGTTCGAGATAAGTACTAATGTCCATTGCTAATAGTTAAGTATCAATTGATGGACGAAGATAAAATATTTTCTTGTTTTAAGACGTACCATCTGAAATCAATAATTGCCACCGGATCTATGTTTAATAATGATCCAATGGCAATTATTCAAATGAAACTATTCTCAAATAATACCAATTAAATTTCAGAATGCTCTTATTAGATCAATAGATTTTTTGTTTTAGCAAGTTGAAGAAATATTTGCATATCCATAGATACGGAAACATTTTTCAAAGAAGATCAAACCAAAAAGGTGAAGATTTAATAGAGCATTTTGATGTTTAGTTGGTATAATCCTATTTTTTCTTTTTCGTATACCTTTTCTTTGGCATGTTTTTAGGATCTTTCGAAATTGTATAACATTCTTCAAGTGTAAGGGTAGCAGCATCTGTGCCTTTTGGAAGTTTGTAATTTTGTTTGTCAATTACCATATAGGCACCATATCTCCCATTTAATAATTGTACTTTATCATCCTCAGGAAAAACCTTGATGATTTTTTCTCTTTCGGCTTTTCTCTTCTCCTCTATTAATTCAATTGCTCTTTCAAGTTTTATGGAACCCGGATCGTCATCTTTTTTAATTGAGATGAATTTTGCATCATGTTTTACATATGGACCAAATCTACCAATTGCAACTGTAACTTCTTTGTCTTCATATTCACCTAAGCTGCGTGGATATTCAAATAGTTTAAGTGCTTCTTCAAGAGTTATGGTTTCGATGCTTTGATTTTTTCTTAATCCTGCAAACCTGGGTTTCTCTTCTGATTCTGTTTCTCCAATTTGAGCAAGGGGACCAAATCGTCCGATTTTCACAAAGATGTTTTTCCCTGATTTTGGATCTACTCCAAGTAAACGTTCACCACTGAACTTACCTGACTTTTCTTGGGTGTCCTCGATTTTAGCATGGAAAGGCCCATAAAAATCCTTAATCATGTGATTCCACTCTTTATTACCATCAGCTATTTCATCAAATTCTTTTTCAACTTCAGCAGTGAAATTATAGTCCATTATTCTATCAAAATACTGATCTAAGAATTTAGTCACAATTGATCCAATATCTGTTGGAAATAGTTTTGACTTGTCAGAGCTTATATTATCATAATGTACCTTTGAAGTTATTGATCCATCTTTCAGGGTTAAGCACAGTGCTTTCTGTTTGGCCGGATCTCGGGTTTCTTTAACAATATATTCTCGTTTTTGTACAGTTGATATTGTTGGGGCATAAGTAGATGGTCGTCCAATTCCCAACTCTTCAAGTTTTTTAACTAAGCTTGCTTCAGTATACCTAGGAGCATGTTTGGTAAATCGCTCACGAGCTCTCATTTCTAATAATCCAAGTGCATCTCCTGACTGTAATACCGGAAGCAGGCCTTGTTTTTCGCCATTTTCATCATCGGTGCTTTCAAGATATACTTTCAAGAAACCATCAAATTTTATTACCTCACCCGTTGCTACAAATGTTTTGTTTGATCCGGAAGATGAAACATTTACAACTGTTTTTTCAAGAGCTGCATCGCTCATTTGTGATGCGATAGTTCGTTTCCAAATTAAATCATAAAGCCGTTTAGAATCATTGTTGCCATCAATGGTCTTACTATTCATGTATGATGGCCTGATGGCCTCATGGGCTTCTTGAGCGCCCTTAATTTTATTGGAGTACTTTCTTATTTTAACGTACTTTTCACCGTATAGTTCACTTATCTCATTTTTGGCCATCTCAATGGCAGTATTTGATAAGTTTACTGAATCGGTTCGCATGTATGTAATTTTCCCTGATTCATATAACCCTTGTGCAATACGCATTGTATTTGATACTGAAAATCCTAGTTTACGTGCGGCCTCCTGTTGCAGAGTAGAAGTGGTAAAGGGTGGTGCTGGGGATTTTTTTGCTGGCTTTTTTTCCACAGATTTAACATTGAAATCTGCTTCAATTTGTTTTTCTAGAAAATTCTGTGCTTCACTTTCTTCTTTAAATTTAACAGGGTATTCAGCTGTAAATACTTTAGTATTATCATCAATTGGGAAAAATTCAGCAACAATTTTAAATGCAGAAGTGCTTTTGTGATTTTTTATTTCAGTTTCACGTTCAACAATTAGTTTAACAGCAACTGATTGAACCCTTCCGGCTGACAACGATGGCTTAACCTTTTTCCAAAGTAAAGGGGATAATTCGTATCCAACCAACCTATCAAGTACACGACGGGCTTGTTGTGCAGAAACTAAATTATGGTTAATACCACGTGGGTTTTCAATAGCTTTTGTAATGGCTCCTTTTGTTATTTCATGAAAAACAATTCGCTTGGTTTTGTCTTCTGTTAACCCAAGGGCTTTATACAGATGCCAAGATATAGCTTCTCCTTCACGATCTTCATCAGATGCAAGCCATACGGTTTCTGCTGCCTTTGCAATTTTTTTAAGCTCACTTACTGTTTTTTTCTTATCGGGGCTTACTTCAAACTTAGGCTCAAAGTCATTCTCAACATCCACACTTAGTTTTGTCTTATTCAAATCCATTACATGTCCGAAACTTGATTTCACGACAAAATCTTTCCCAAGAAAACCCTCAATTGTTTTTGCTTTTGCTGGTGACTCCACTATCACAAGGTTTTTAGCCATAGTATTAACATTAGTTTATATCCTGATATAACAGGCAATTAAGTTTTAAAAGCTGCAAAAGTATATAAATCTTATAACACGGAATATTTATGCATATTTTTTTCAATGTTTAGGAACCAGTTTGTACTCTTAATTTGCTTCGCTTTGTTTTAAAATAATTGTTTCTATTTCTTCAAGAGTATCTGGATTTATAACCCTTAAACGCACTTTTGTTCCCTCTATGTCAAATAACATAAGTGCATATTGTGTAGAAAATTTTTCTACTGAATTCGACCAGGGTAATTCTTGTTGACCATAATAGGGTGCTCCCGCAGAGCCATTTGTTATTTGCCAAAATGGACGACTAATCCTTAGTTTTTTACCCTTGTGGTTATCTGGATAAATTTGTGTTTTTTTTGTAAGCTTCATTCTACTATAATTATGTTCATCACCACATAAAAGAGCCACCACTTTATTACTTTTATTAATCATAATATCTAAAAACTCATCACGTCTTTCGATTATACCTTTTTTAACAGGTATACCTGCAACAGTGGGCCGAATTTTGTTATTTCCATTATACCACATATCATCTCCGGCATGGCCACCATTTGGGAATGCAGGTGTGTGAATAGTTACAAAAATATTGTCTATTAGAGCATTGTTGTTTAGCTCAGCAATCGTGTTTTCAAACCAAATTAATTGATTATCCATGATATATCCATGAGGATTTCCTCCTATTTCAGGGATCATTTTTGTTGATGGGGTATACCAATAATTTGAGTTTAATACTATAATTGCCGTATTACCATAGGTATAATAGAATACTGTTTCTCCATATTTTGGGAAATCAAGCTTGTTGTTATGTGGGTCATAATATGCCCCATCTTCACTAATTGGACCGTTTTTAGGATTTACAAAATTATCAGAGAATACTTTCTCTGTAGAACTTGTGGTAAATGGGAACTTATCAATGGATATGCCATATTTACTGTTGTTATCAAACACATTTACAAGAGCTTCATGGTTTCCAGCACCAATGTTGAAAGGAATATAATGCCAATATGGTTCAACTGCTTTTTTCCAATTAGCATATTCGAGTTTAGTTTGACCGATACTGGATGAATAACCATTTATCATATCTCCGGTAAATTGGAAAAAGTGGGCATTTTCATATGACGCAAGAACGGCCATCCTTTTCATGATGTATGCGTTTACACCATGAATATTTCTTTCACCACCACCATTTCCTGCTCTTGAATCACTTGTGTAGGCAAAAGTAAATGGGCTTTTGCTTCCATAAGGTGGTGCTGTTTTGAAACTGTAAGTTAGGTGACTGTCACCACATGTTACACGATATTTATATTTTGTGTTTGGTTGTAGGTTGTTGATAAGAATTTCATGAGCTAAACCATTTTTTGATTCGTTATTATCAAAATACCTTATGTCGTTGATTTCAATATATGAATCGGTAATTATATTAGTCTCATAAGATATAACAACAGAACTATCAGTGATAATATTTATATAAGGGCCGGCAACAATTGATGGATTAAGTTTAAATGGAGACTTTCCTGCAATATCAATAACACCATCATAAATAATATTACCATAATTGTCTGATATACGATACCCAACTCGAGCTTTACCATATTTTTCCCACTTTGCAATGTCATACTTTCCATTTAATTTACTAATGTCGACCTCTGCTTTCCCGTTTATTATTCTTGATTTATTTTTATAGTACACTGGTTGTGAAAATTTTACATTATTATTTTTTGGATATAAACCATAATTAATGGTTCCGTAAAAATCTTTATTCTTGAAATCAAAAAGGAGACCTTTTTCTGTTCCGATGGGATTAATTCTAATACTATCGAGAGTATAGTAGGTGGGTTTATTATTCATCCATGCGGTATCAAATGTAGCTATGGATATAAAATATAATTCTCCATTTTCATTGCTTTGTATTCCAGAATAGACAGAAGGTATTTTTTTATTGATTAAATCGTTTGATGAATTCTGAGCAAGACTGATAATTGAGAACAGAGAAATAATGATTGAAAAGAAAAAAGCTTTCATGATTTGGAATAATTTGAGTTTATAATATTGTGGTATCAAAGGTAAATATTTAAACCAAATACCTATGTGGTTATTTAAATGTGTCATATATCTTGTCTTTTTCAAAACATTCTTAAAAAAACTGTAGATTTGCACCGACCATACCAAAATGAAAGAATACATATTATTAATACAAACATAGATTTGTTGATGAAAAAAGAATTACTTAATTCCCTTAAATTGATATTGTGGATAGGTATAGTATCATTAATGTTTTCTTCATGCATTCCTCAGAAGAAAATGCTTTATTTACAAGCAAAAAGCGAAACAGATACATTAACTAAGTTTCAAAATGAGCGAAAAATTGAATACAGAGTTCAACCTGGTGATAATTTGTTTATCAGAGTTGTAACTCTTGATGAAAGAACAACTTTATTGCTTAATCCTCTTAATCCAGGGGGTACCCAAAATGTTAGTGGTGATGCTTCTGTTTATTTAAATAGTTACAACATAAATGAGGGTGGTTATTTGGATTTTCCAATGGTTGGTGAGATTTTTGTTAAAAACCTAAGTGTTGAGGAAATAAAAGATAAATTACAGGAAAAGCTTACTAAATATATGAAGGAGTTTATTGTAATTGTAAAACTTGTAAACTTCAACATTACAATGCTTGGAGAGGTTCAGCGACCCGGGCAATACAAAATATATCAGGATAATATTAATCTTTTTGAAGCTGTTTCAATGGCAAGCGACTTAACGGATTTTGCCAACAGAAATAAGGTTGCCTTAATAAGGCAAACAAAAACCGGTTCAGAAGTAGTATACATTGATATGACAAAAAGAGATTTATTGCTATCGGAATATTACTATCTAAAACCCAATGATATATTATATGTTCAGCCCGTAAAAGGAAAACAATTTACTTTTGCTAACTTCCCTTATGGAGTTATTTTCGGTTTTATATCATCAACCATACTTATCCTATCATATATTCAAAAATAAATCAAAATGGCAGTGGAAAATTTTGAAGGAATTCAGCAACACGAAGAAAGCATTGACATAAAAGCTTTGTTTTTTAAGTTTGTAAGGTATTGGTATTTATTTGCTCTTACTATTTTTGTAGCTATTGTAGTGGCATTTCTTTTTAATAAATATACCAAACCTGTTTATGAAGTAAACACAACTGTACTTGTTAAGGATGATAAAGGCTCTTTAGATGCCTCAGCAATGTTGGGAGGATTAGGCCTTAGTAATACACAACAAAATGTCGAAAATGAAATAGGAATTCTTACTTCGTTTTCATTGTCATATAGGGCTATTCGTGAGCTTGATTTCGAGATTTCATATTTTTCTGATGAAGGATTGATTAATACAGAAATGTATCAAACCGCTCCTTTTGAGGTTATAATGGATACTAGTTTTGCCCAAGCGGTAGGGTTAAAATTTAATGTAAGCTTTATTAACTCTAGCGAATATACAATTGAAGCTGAAGGAGAATTAATAAAGAAATATAATTTTTCAACTACAAAATGGGATAAGTCAGAACTTGAAAAAGTAAAATGGGACGCGACATATCGATTTGGAGAGCTGATTGAAAATGAATATGGCACATTTAAGATAATATTAACGGATAAATTTGATTTGGAGAATGATTTAGAGGCTTCATACTACTTTATCTTCAACGATTATCTTAGTTTAACAGGGGCTTTTAGGGGCTTTGAGATAGAGCCAATTAATAGGGAAGCATCAATATTAGATATCAAGTTAAAAAACAATAATACTGAAAAGGCTGTTAATTTTTTAAATATGTTAACAGCAGTTTATCTTCAAAGAAGCCTTGATCGAAAAAATCAAATAGCATCAAATACAATTCAGTTTATTGATAATCAGCTTGAGGTTATTGCCGACACCTTAACTGCCGCAGAAAATGACCTTCAAACTTTCCAGTCAGCAAACGAAGTTATGGATATGAGTTTTCAAGCCCAACAAGTTTTTGAGTATATTCAAGAACTAAATAAACAAAAGGCTGAGTATGAAGTTAAGTCAAGGTATTATCATAATCTTCAAAGTTACATTAAGAAAAATGCCGAAGAGATTGATCAACTAGTTGCACCATCTGCAATGGGTATTGAGGATCCTGTGTTAAATGCTCTTGTTGGGCAGTTGATAGAATTGTATCGCGAAAAATCAGAATTGCTATTAACAGGTACCGAAGTAAACCCTTCGGTAATTAGTACCAATAACCAAATTAGAAGTACCCAAAGTGCTATACTTGGAAATATTGGTAACATAATTGAGAACTCTGATGAAATGCTTGCCGACATTAATAATCGTATTAATGAGGTTACAAAAAGAGCTAGTTTTTTGCCTGTTACACAGCGTGAATTAATTAATTTCCAGCGACAATTTGATATAGCGAATAACATCTATACCTATTTATTGGAAAAAAGATCAGAGGCTCAAATAACTAAGGCATCTAATATGCCGGATAATGAGGTTATTGATGTTGCAAGAGGAGAATTGAGTAGTCAAGTTTTTCCTAAGAAATCACTCAATTACATGATTGCATTAATATTGGGTCTTGTTTTTCCCGTTGTATATATTCTGGGAAAAGACTATTTCAATGATTCTATTATTGAAAAGAAAGATGTTGAAAGCGCAACAAGTTTCCCAATAATTGGTCAGCTTCTTCATTCTGAAAAGGACTCACAGCTAGTTGTCCTTGATTCACCTAAATCAAGTGTAAGTGAAGCCTTCAGATCCCTTAGAACCAATATGCAATATTTGGCAAAAGGGAAAGAGAAGATCACTGTTATGGTAACTGCAGATATGGTAAATGCTGGTAAAACATATGTATCAATTAATATGGCTAGTATTTATGCCCAGTATGGTAAAAAAACGGTGTTGCTTGGATTTGATCTTCGTAAACCAAAAATTTATCAGGATTTTGGATTAAGTAACAATGTTGGATTAACAACATACTTGATTAACAAGGCAAATCTTGATGATATTATTCAACCATCGGGTAAAAGTGAATATTTAGACATTATTATGGCCGGACCAATTCCGCCCAATCCTGCTGAACTTATCGCATCCGAAAGAAATTCTGAACTATTTCGAGAGCTAAGAGAGCGTTACGATTATATAATTATTGACACCCCTCCTGTTGGGCTTGTAACAGATGCATATTTACTTATGGATCACACTGATATAAATATCTTCCTTGTTCGTCAGGCTATTACTAATAAAAAAGTATTTGCCTCAATTATAAAAGACATTGAGGATCGGGGGATGAAAATGGCTGTTGTTATTAACGATATTAAGCTATCAGGTGGTGGCTACGGTTATGGCTACGGTTATGGCTACGGTTATGGTTATGGTTATGGTTATGGCTATGGTTATGGCTACGGTTATGGCTATGGATATTACACAGACGATAAACCAGATAAGAAAAAATCCTTTATCAAAAGGCTTTTTAACGAAGTATAAGTTTTTAACTCAAACCAAACTAGATTTATGAAACCGGGAACGAAAAACTTTGCCTTAGTTGGTGCTGCGGGATATATTGCCCCCAGGCATATGAAAGCCATAAAAGAAACAGGAAACAGTTTGGTTGCAGCACTTGACCCAATGGATAGCGTTGGAATAATTGATAGCTTCTTTCCAAATGCTGATTTTTTTATTGAGCCCGAGCGTTTTGATCGGCATCTTGATAAATTAAGGCGTGCAGGAAAAACAAATAAAGTTGATTATGTAAGTATTTGCTCTCCTAACTACCTACATGATGCACATATTCGAATGGCATTAAGAAATGGAGCAAGTGCAATCTGTGAAAAGCCGCTAGTCCTAAATCCCTGGAATCTTGATGGCTTACTGGAAATAGAAAAAGAAACAGGCAATAAAATTTACAATATACTCCAACTAAGGCTTCATAAGTCAATAATTGACCTTAAAAGGAAAATAGAAAACCTACCCTCTGATAAGATTCATGATATCGACTTAACATATATTACGTCGCGCGGTAGTTGGTATCATTATTCATGGAAGGGTGATATATCAAAATCGGGAGGTGTTGTTACAAATATAGGGATACATTTCTTTGATATGTTAGGGTGGATTTTTGGAGGCCTACAGAGTAATTCGCTTCACTTATTAAGTTCTGATAAAGCATCAGGCTTATTACAATTAAAGAATGCAAATGTTCGTTGGTATTTAAGCATTGATAAAAATGATTTACCATTAATTGCTGTTGAAAAGAGTCAGCCAACATATCGTTCAATTTCTGTTGATGGAGAAGAATTTGAATTTAGTGGAGGTTTTACCGATCTTCATACCGAAAGCTATAGAGGAATTATTGATAATAATGGTTTTGGAATGGAAGATGCCCGTAACAGTATTGAGATAGCCCATCTTATCAGAAATCAGAAAATCACCCATAACCCAGAAGAATCGCATCCATTTTTGAAAAAATGAACCAAACAAACAAAACATGGTATGCAGTTTATGTAAAATCAAGAGCGGAAAAGAAAGTTGCTCTTGAGCTGGAATATAATAATATAGAAAATTACCTTCCCTTAGTTAAAAGGTTAAAACAATGGAGTGATCGTAAAAAGTGGGTTGAAGAACCGCTTTTTAGATCGTATATTTTTGTTTGCATAAATCAAAGCGATTATTATAACGTTACTCAAACACAGGGTGTAGTTAAGTATATATCGTTTGAAGGAAAAGCTGTTCCTGTTCCCGATGCACAAATAAATGCAATTAAGTATTATCTGGAAGAAAACGATTTGGAAAAGATTGAGGAATCAAGTTGGAATAAGGGACAAAAGGTTGAGGTGTTAGTAGGAAGCATGGCTGGATTACAAGGTGAATTAGTGGAAGTGCATGGAAAACATAAGGTAAAAGTAGAAGTCGAAACCGTAGGTAGCACTATACTTATACATATACCCAAAAGTAAACTAAAAATAATATAGTTTTTAGCATCAATTTTGTGTGTTTTTATAATAATTGATTAGTTATCTTCTGTCAATTACATGTCCATTCGGGGCATTATAGTATTTTTACCGGCTAAACAATTTCAAAATGAATACACCTTCATATTCCATAAATAACCTACGTGAACTTGAGGCTGAATCCATTCACATTATTCGTGAAGTAGCTGCTGAATTCGAAAACCCTGTAATGCTTTATTCCATAGGTAAAGATTCATCAGTAATGGTAAGGCTTGCTGAAAAAGCGTTTTATCCAGGCAAAGTTCCATTTCCATTAATGCATATTGATTCGAAATGGAAGTTTGGTGAAATGATAGATTTTAGAGAGAACTACACAGATGAAAAGGGATGGAACCTAATAGTTCATTACAATAAAGAAGGTTTTGAATCTGGAATTGGACCATATACCCATGGAAGTAAGGTGCATACTGATGTTATGAAAACCCAAGCTTTATTGGCCGGCCTTGAGAAACATAAATTTGATGCCGCATTTGGTGGTGCCAGGCGAGATGAAGAAAAGTCACGAGCAAAGGAAAGGATTTATTCTTTCAGAGATAAATTTCATCAATGGGATCCAAAAAATCAACGACCTGAATTATGGAATATATTTAATGCAAAGGTTCATAAGGGAGAGTCGATTCGAGTATTCCCTATTTCGAATTGGACAGAGCTGGATATTTGGCAATATATCCGACTCGAAAATATTCCAATAGTTCCCTTGTATTTTGCAAAAAAACGACCAATTGTTGAAGTAGATGGTAGTTTAATTTTAGTTGATGATGACCGAATGCCAAAGGAATTACGTGAAAAAGCCGAAATGAGAATGGTAAGGTTTAGAACACTAGGATGTTATCCATTAACTGGTGCTATTGAATCAGAAGCAGATACAATTGAAAAAATTGTAGAAGAAATGATGACCGTAACGGTTAGCGAACGAACAACCAGAGTAATTGATTTCGATCAAGAAGCTAGTATGGAACAAAAAAAGAGAGAAGGTTATTTTTAGTAATTATCATAGTTAATTTGCTGCTTGATAGTTAAATATTGGAATATACGAAACAATGAATATAAAGGAATTTCTAGATCAAGATCAGAAAAAGGATTTGTTAAGATTGTTAACGGCAGGTTCTGTCGATGATGGTAAATCCACATTAATTGGACGTCTTCTTTTTGACAGTAAAAAGCTATATGAAGATCAGCTTGATGCGCTAAAGCGAGACAGTAAACGTGAAGGACATGCAGGCGAGGAAATAGACTATGCCTTATTACTAGATGGGTTAAAAGCCGAGCGCGAACAAGGGATAACCATTGATGTTGCATATAGGTACTTTTCAACGGCTAAACGAAAATTTATTATTGCCGATACTCCTGGGCATGAGCAATATACTAGGAATATGGTAACGGGTGCATCAACTGCCAACTTAGCAATAATACTCATTGATGCCAGAAAAGGAGTGATAACACAAACCCGTCGTCATTCATTTTTGGTTTCGCTACTTGGAATAAAGCACGTAGTACTTGCAGTAAACAAAATGGACTTAATGGACTATAGCCAGGAGGTTTATGATAAAATTTGCAAGGACTATAAGGACTTTGTTACTCCATTGGGAATACCAGATGTTAGATTTTTCCCTATTTCAGCTCTAAAAGGAGATAATGTGGTTGAGTTATCTAGTACCATGCCCTGGTATCATGGAAAAAGTATATTAGAACATCTTGAGTCGGTTCATATTACAAGTGATAGGAATTTTACTGATCTAAGATATCCAGTGCAATTTGTTGTTAGGCCAAGCCTTGATTATCGAGGATTTGCAGGAGAGGTGGCATCTGGGGTAATTAAAAAGGGCGATGAGGTAATGGTACTACCCTCACGTAAAACCTCCATAGTTAAAAATATTGTAACTTACGATGGTAACCTAGATTACGCATTTCCACCACAGTCAGTAACAATTACTTTGGAAGATGAAATCGATGTATCCCGTGGAGATATGCTTGTGCACCCCAATAGTATCCCAAAAGTGGAACGCCATTTTGAGGCCATGCTAGTATGGATGGATGAGGAGCCTATGAAGCAAGGGACACAGTTTATTATTAAACATACTTCACAAACCACCAAGGCTCGCATTGATGAAGTTCGTCATTTGATCGACGTAAATACACTCGAAAAGAAAGATTCTTCAATTTTTGAATTAAATGAAATAGGCCGTGTTGTAATTACAACTGTAAAGCCAATTTATTTTGATGCATATAAAAAGAATAGACAAACAGGAGCTTTTATTTTTATTGATCCTGTTACCCACAATACATGCGCTGTAGGTATGATAATTGATAAACTCAGCAGCGATGAACTTCCCAGCAGGATTGTGGATATTAATGTTGACGATATTACAACGGGTGTTGGATTAATTTCAAAACCCGAATTTGAAACCAGATATCAGCAAAAAGGTTCCACGATATGGATAACAGGCTTGCATGGTTCAGGAAAAAATCAGCTTGCTTATACTATGCAGCAAAGCTTATTTGAAATGGGGGCAAAAGTAATGTTGTTGGACGGAAAATCAGTACGATCGGGATTATCGCGTGAGCTGGATTATTCACCAACAGATAGAGCAGAGCATATGCGTCGAGTTGCGCACCTTTGTAAATTAATGAATGATCAAGGAATATTGGTAATTTGCTCATTTGTATCTCCTGATGAGGGAATTCGTGATCAGGTAAAGCAAATAATAGGGCCGCAAAATTTTGATATGTTCTACCTAGATGCTGATATTGATTTTTGCCGTAAAAATGATAATTATGGTATTTATTCTAATGCAGATAAGGGTAATTTGAAATATATACCTGGTATTGATATGGATTATCAACCACCAACATCTCCATCATGTAGGTTAAATGCTGCAGATAAAGACCGTAATTTGGATATTGCTCTCGAATATCTAGCTGTAAACAAGATTTTCCCATTGTAGCAATACAATATGTTCATCTGGAATTTGTTTTGTAGTTAACTTCTGCTAAATTTGCTTTAACTAATTAAGAGAAATTATGGCTTTTCTGTTTTTATTCTACCTTCTAACTTTCATTTTTGTATTAAAAAGAAAGAAAGCATTAGCATATACATTTTTTACTGCAACAACAATATTTAGCATTTTGATGTTTTTGTATCATGCTAATTCATCATTAACCTTAAACTTTTAATATGAATTTGAAGGGACTTTATATTGCAAATAGTACAGCGATGTTGCTTGTGTCATCGGTTTTAATTGGTGCATTTTACTTCCAGTTTGGTTTACATGAAAACCCCTGTCCCCTTTGCTTGCTTCAAAGGGTTGGTTTTCTTGGTGTTATATTTGGACTTAGTTTGAATACTTTTTTTGGACTTAGAAAGGAGCATTTTGGAATAGTAATAATTTCGGCATTAGTAGGATCAGTATTTTCTATTCGCCAAATACTATTGCATATTTGTCCAATGGATGGAGAATCTGCTGGTTATGGAGCTGCCATACTAGGAATGCATTTATATTCGTGGGCAGTTGTAATTTATATGGCAAGTATAGTTGGCTCTGTTATTTTTTTATTTCTTATTAAAGAAGGTAAAAAGGAAACAAATAGAAACCCTTTCACATTTGAAAAGATTACTTTTTATTTAGCAATGCTATTAATATTTGTTAATATGGTTGCAACGTTTTTTGAGTGCCATTTTGGCCCTTGCTGTGAAAATGGTCCTTGTCCTTAGCATTATTTTCTTCCATAATCCGCAGGTATTTCACCCCATATACTAGTTTCCCATTTAAGAATATCCACATTTACTGGGTTTGCTTTTAGCCAAGCAACACCATTATCCAGAGCTTTAAATACTTCAACATTTTTAGGTGTTCGCTCAAGCTTTGTATTCACACGCTTGTTTCTTACCCATGCCATAGCAGTTTTTGAGTCAGAATAAATGGGGTAATTTAGGTTATGCTTTTTTAGCCATGCAAGTGCAAGAATAATGGCAAGAAACTCACCAATGTTTACAGTTCCCATTTCGTAAGGACCACGTCTGAATAGTTCTGTTTCGGTATCGGTAAAGACACCTCTAAATTCGAGAGTTCCTGGATTTCCTGAGCATGCAGCATCCACTGAAATGCTTGAAAATATGGGTTTTTCTTTTGTTGTAAGTTCGTGGAGATTCTTTTTTCCTTTTAGTTGAGTAATTTCCCAATATGATTTATTATATGCTCTAAGGGCTTCGTCTTCATCAGTAAACGACTTGTATTGAGCCCCCTCATAACCCTCAACTTGTTTTTTACAACCTGCCCAAGAATAGTAAATTCCTGGTTTCATCCCTCGCCAAACAACGTAGTATTTCTTTTTTGAATTCTTACCCATATTGCAAAAGTAAGACCTTTGAAAACTAATCTCACTATATTTGTTGTCAAAATTAAAGTAGTATGAAATATTTTGCAGTTTCCATAATAATCAGCCTCTTTTTACTTGGATGTAATAGTAATACTATGTATAGTAAGTATTACAAATTTGATGATGTTAGCTGGAACAGGCTAAATACGCTAGATTTTGAGCTCCCTGTAGAAAAGAAAGCCCCCCTAGATTTTTATCTGGCTTTTCGTCATCATACCAACTACCCTTATAGTTTTATCGATGTAAATATTACTTTCTTTACTCCAGATGGTGAAATGCGATCAAAGGATTATCACTATAGATTAAAGGGAACAGATTTTAATTGGAAGGCCGACGGTATGGGAGAACTTTGGGATATAGAGCTTCCTATAAGAAAAGAAATGCTATTCAATAAAAGTGGATTATGCAAAATAAAGGTTGAAAATAAAATGAATAAAATGGAAACACCAGGTATTATTGAAGTAGGCCTGATTGTTAGAAAATCAGAATAATAAACTCTGCCCTACCTTAAAGTAAATGATGTATGACCAATTGTGTTGTTTCCTTCAAAAATATCTACATGATATAGGCCTTTTGCCAATTCCTTTGAAGCTCGTTTATTCCATCTAATACATATGTCGATCGCATTATTTTCATAGGTTACTTCCTCAGCTATGGAGTATTGCAACATTTCACCATTGTAGTTAAATGAGTATTCTTCGCCACGCCCCTTAACAAGAATAGCCTTTCCAGGTTCAGCAATTCTAACATATATTTTCTTATTGCCAGGCTCTATTATTGAGTTTTCTCCCAAAGTAAAACAAACTTTAATTAAATCAACTCGTCGAATTTTATCTGTTTCTATTTCTTTTCCTCCACCTTTTTTATGTATTCCTGTACTCTTTAAGTTATAAAGGCTTAGCACAGATGCTTCATCAACTTTTCCAGTAAGTGCAACAGTTTGCTCTTCAAGTTGTCTATATTTTCGTTTTTCAATTTTTATTTCTTCTTTAATCTGGAGGTTTTCTTCGGTAAGGTTTCGGTTTGTAGTAACTATGGAGTCCATTTGCCTAACATATCCCTGCGCAATAACTTGCAACCTCGACATCTTTTTCTTTATCTTATAATACTCCCATTTATAATTAAGCATTTTTTTTATCTCAATAGCATTTGCTTGGATAACACTATCCATCACAATTAAAGAATCGCTAATATCACCATATGCCAATTTAATATCTTCATGCTCCTTAATCAGTGATTGTAGTTCTTGCTCAAGTTCTAGTTTTTGAACCTCTTTTTCTGCAAGTAGCTCATTCATAGTGCTTTTTACAGATAACAACCATAATGAAACACCAATAATACCCAGTGCCATTATTACTATTACAACATACATCCATAAATTGGAGCCACCACGATTTTGCTTCTGTGTGATTTTTTTTTGATCTTCCATATCTAGCTCTTTCTTTTTGCAAATTTAATTACAATCCCTATACCTACAAACGAAAAATAGATGTGATTTCGTATAATTATTATCGTTCAAGACCATTGGAATACTTATATTTTTTATCAAAAACCGATGATAAAGTTATATGTTTTTATACAAATAACTAATTTTAGAGATTAAAATGAGCTCACTATAAAGTTATTCCCATCTTTTTCATCAAAAAAGTTGCATTTAGATTTTGAGATATTCCACTTTTTAGTTTGTAATCAAAAACTAACTCATTGTTATAAATTTCAACTTCAAACCTACTGTTAATAACATTATCTGGAAATTCATTTGTGAGATTACCCAGGGCCAAGTCATGTGTTGCAATCATTCCCGACGAATTTAGCGATATCAATTGTGAAATTAGAGCCATTGAACCTTTTTGCTTATCAGCAGAATTTGTTCCTCTTAATACTTCATCAAGTATAACGAACAGCCTTTCACCATCTTCAAGCCTGTCAATTAGCTCTTTTAGTCGTTTAAGCTCAGCAAAAAAGTATGATTCACCATCTTGCAACGAATCGGTAGTTTTTATTCCGGTAAATAGATTTATCGGCTTTATGGTAAAATCATCTGCAAGTACTTTTGCTCCTGTAAGTGCTAGTATAATGTTTACACCAACAGTGCGCAAATAAGTACTTTTTCCGGCCATATTTGCGCCAGTTATTACCTGATATTGTTTCCAGCCATCAAAGTTTATCTTGTTTCCAATGCTTTCACTTTTAGGAACAAATGGATGTTTTACATTTGAAGCGGTTAATTTAAAATCTCCTTCAATGAAGTTGGGATATACTGATTCATTGAAATTATAGCTAAAACCAGCGAAAGATTGTATTTCATCTATAATTGAGAGTTGTTTAAACCAGACTTCTAAATTTGAAGCGTATTGTTTTTTCCATTTTTCAATTTTAATAGCTTGTTTAATATCCCATAAAAAGAACACATTTAAAAAAATACCAACTAACATATTAAGTCTATAATCCATTGACTTCATAATTACCGATAGTTTTTTTACTGCCATATGAGCAGATTTTTCACCTGTAATTTTGCGCTGTATATTGGTTAATAACTCGGAATCGAAATTTTCTTGTGATATCATTGAGAGTAAATCAGCGTATTTCGAAAGCAACCCCGATTTTTTACTTACATCAGCATGAATTTTATTGATTACGCCAAGTTTTGTTCCAACCAGAATAAGAGGAATCAATAGAAATATCAAAAATGAACTTATTCTTAGTATATCAAATTCCATTAAGACGAGTATTCCAAAACCCAGCAAAGGGTTTAGGATAAGCATAACACCATAAAATATATTACTGAAGGATGTGTTTTGGTTTTTTGCCCATTTTAATAAGTTTTCCTGATCATTTTCATTTTCTTCAAAGATTTTTCCAGATGCCTGAAAATTTTGACGCCAATTGGGTTTGTTTGTAAGCTCCGAAATAGATTTTTGTCTTGATATTAAAAGTGGAATATTCGTAATTAAACTATTTAACCGGGTTGCTAATAATTTTCTTCCTGCGAATGTGGTTGTTCGGTTAATTAACTGGAATAGAGATTTACGACCAAAAACATCAAGATCTTGGTTATAAGGATGAGTTGTACTCAGAAAATCACTTCCACTATCCATTTCTTGGGTATCACCAACTAGTAATCTTAGTTCATCCTTGTTTATTTTAATTAAAGTTTCATACCACACTCGTTTTTTCTCCAAACCAATATGAACTCTTACCAAATAAACAAACAACACAAACCCCAACAACAATATAATTGCAATGGTTTGATAACCATTGGCTACGGCCAAATATATACCAATAACTGTAATTAAAAAAACAAATATCCGTGCTATGGATATCTTTTTTATTTGTTTCTTAACCTTCTTAAGAGAAGATGAATATTGTTGTTTTTTACTTTCGAAGTAATCGTGAGGGTTATTATCGGGTTTTATCATTGAAAATGTATTCAAGATTATAATTAATTTATTGCCTGCTATTTTTTTAGCCTGTCTGGATTATCTTGTATAAAACTTTTCCAACCCGAATAGCTTGTGCTTGTTTTTGCATTTGATCCTTGAAAATAATGACACACAGCGGCAGCTAGTCCGTCAGTAGCATCTAGATATTTTGGTGATTTATCAATCTTTACAATACTACTTAACATTGCAGCCACCTGTTCTTTTGATGCATTACCATTTCCTGTAACCGATTGTTTTATTTTTTTAGGGCTATACTCAAATATGGGAATATCTTTATATAACCCAGCTGCCATGGCAACCCCCTGAGCCCTACCTAGTTTTAACATCGACTGAACGTTTTTCCCAAAAAATGGTGCTTCAAGTGCCATTTCATCAGGATTATATTCTTCAATTATACCAAGTGTACGTTCAAAAATCTTTTTTAATTTTAACGCATGGTTATCGTAACTCCCAAGTTTAAGAATGCCCATTGTGATTAATCGAATTGTATTTCCATTTTGGTGGATCAATCCGTAACCCATAATGTTTGTTCCCGGGTCAATGCCTAATATTATGCGTTCCAATTATTTTTCAGTTTTTATTAAATGAAGACAAAACTACACAAAAAATATCTGGCTTATAAGAGAACAGGTAATATCCTTATACGGATAATTGTTGTGGTGGTAACTGGAATTTTCTTGTATAATCAATTAGTAACCAGAAATGACTTAAGTGATCTAATTTTTGATTTTGTAGTTACATCAATGAGTAGATCGTCTGATTTACTTTTGATAATTGTGGTACTTCTAATACCAATTAATATACTTCTCGAAAGCCTGAAGTGGAAGTATCTTATTAGCAAAATAGAGCGAGTATCTCTACTTAATTCGGTCAAAGCAGTGTTTGCGGGTATTTCTGTTAGTATGATTATGCCAAACCGAGTTGGTGACTATTTGGGTAGGGTATTTATTCTTAAAAAAGCTGATAGAATTCAGGCTGTGTTGTCAACAATGTTAGGCAGCCTTGCTCAACTATTAACCACTTTAATTTTTGGTTTAGCGGCTGCAATATTCTATTTGCCGGAATATATCGATATAAGTTTGAGGCTTAATGCATGGATTTATACTGGTGCAATAATGTTTATTATAGCAGCTATTGCCATCATGATTTTTGCGTATTTGAATTTTTCCGTGTTTTCAATACTCATCCGGAAGGTTTGTGGTAGTTACTATAGTAAAATTGAAAAATATGCTGTTGTTTTTTCCTGGTATAGTCAATACGAGCTGTTGAATGTGTTGATGCTAAGCATTTTTAGATATGCCGTATTCTCATTTCAATTCTTTGTTTTATTGCGAGTTTTTAATGTAAGTATAGGGTATTTGGAAGCTATGATGCTCATTTCTATTATTTACTTTTTGATGACAATTATTCCAACAATTGCATTAACCGAGATTGGTGTTAGGGGATCTGTTAGTCTATATGTTTTTCAATACCATTTCGAAATAATGGGTGTTTGGACTTCTGAAATAGCGGTTTCTGTTGTTAGTGCATCATCACTTTTATGGTTCTTTAACTTGGTTTTTCCGGCTGTGGTAGGTGCTTTTTTTGTTTTTAGTTTAAAGTTTTTTAGGAAGAATAATGATAATTAGTCTAATTATTTGGATTGTTTTTGGAGTTACAATAATGTATTTAATTGTAATTGGAATTCTAACTTATGGCTGGTTTAATCTTTCAGTTAAAAATCATACCAACAATATCAATGAGGTTGTTAAAGTAACTGTATTGGTTGCTGTTAGAAATGAAAGCAGTAATATCCAGAATCTTCTTGTTCAATTAATAAATCAAAGCTACACCAGTGAGTTATATGATGTTATTATCGTTGATGATCATTCAACCGATGACACTAAAGAAAAAATTAAACAGGTACAAAAAGAGTTTTTAAGCCCCTCAATAAAGCTTATTTCAGCAACAGGCAATGGAAAAAAAAATGCACTAAAAGAGGGCCTGCTATTTTCACAGTCGGAGTTGATAATTACAACTGATGGTGATTGTAATGTTAGAAATGGTTGGATATCAAGTATTGTTAACCACTATAAACTTACAAATCAACAAGTAATTTTAGGACCAGTTATTTATGAGTATGAAAAAAGCATACTTCAAAAATTCTTTTCTCTAGACTTTGTAAGCCTGGTTGTGTCTGGTGCTGGTTCTGTTGGCGCAGGGCTGCCCTTAATGGGTAATGGTGCTAACCTTGCTTTCAGAAGGGAAGTAACCATGACCAATATTAAGGAAAAAGAAAAGTACGCTTCCGGAGATGATGTTTTTTTAATACACCGAGTGGCTAGTAAGTTTGGTTTCGAATCTGTTGGTTTTCTAAAAAACGAAGAGGCCATTGTTTCAACTCCTCCTCCGAAAGGTTATATTGATTTTTTAAAACAAAGAATTCGATGGGCATCTAAAGCCAAAGGATATCAGTTAACATGGCCGATTGTTGTATCTGTAGTTGTTTTCCTTTTTAACTTATTTCTTTTTTTGCTATTGGTAGGTAGTGTTTATTATACATGGTTATTTCCCATATATATGCTATTAATAGTAACCAAATTTTTTATCGACCTGCCAATTGTTTTTAGCTTTCTAGATTTTTCAAGCAAAGCTAGATTAAAGCCTCTTTTTTTCTTTGTGGAACTATTATATCCAATATATATTGTTGGAGCGGCAACTGTTTCTTTTATGTTTGGTTTCGAATGGAAGGGAAGAAAGAACCTTCGTTAATCGAAGTTTGTGTTTAGGAAATAATGGCTCTATTTACCTTTAATATGCTTATGTATGCCTTCACCAACAACTAAATCGATCGGGTTGGTTATTTTTATATTTTCTGTATTTCCATCAACTAAATAAATATCCATACCTGTTGATTCCAACACGGTTGCATCGTCGGTAAACGAACTATTATACTTTTGTTTATATGCAGATTTTATTAGCTCAGAATGAAACCCCTGGGGTGTTTGAACAGCCATAAAGTTATTTCTGTCAATAAAGCTGTTTTTTATCTTGCTTTTTTGTCTTAGACTGTCATTAAAATTAACAACAGGCACTGCATTTCCCTTTTCCGACGAGGTGTTTATAACGTTATAAATGGTGTCTTTTGACACAAAAGGTCTTGCGGCATCATGAATTAATACCAACGATTGTGCGGGGATATTTTTTAACCCATTTTTTACTGATTGAAACCTTGTTGATCCACCAACAACTATATCATGTGGTATTTTGAAATCATGTGATAAACAAAGCTTCCTCCAATACTCAATATGGTCGTAATTAAGAACAAGTGTAAATCTTACATTTCTTATATTTGCAAATGCGTTGAAAGCATGCACCAATATAGGTTTTCCGGCAATTGGGCAAAACTGTTTGGGTGTTTTATCACCCATTCTTATGCCCTTGCCACCGGCAACAATTAATACATGTTTATCTCGATTTGGCAAGAACAGAATTTAGTAGTATTTGAGTTTAAATAATGAGCATTGCATCACCATATGTGAAAAACTTATACTTTTTCTTAATGGCTGTTGCATAAACCTCTTTAAGGAAATCATGACCCAAATACGCACTTACCATCATCATCATTGGTGACATTGGAAGATGGAAGTTTGTGATCATTGCATCTGCGGTTTTAAAAGTATAAGGAGGGTTGATAAACTTATTGGTCCAACCCGAATATGGCTTAACCTGTCCGGTAATTGATACGGCAGTTTCAATTGCTTTCATGCTGGTTGTTCCAACAGAAATTACTTTGTTTTTATTATCCTTTGCATTGTTTATTATATCAGCATTTTCCTGATTTATAAACATTTCTTCGGAATCAACCTTGTGCTTTGATAGATCTTCAACCTCAATCGCTCTAAAATTACCCAGACCTGTGTGCAAAGTTACTTCAGCAAATTTAGTGCCTTGTATTTCCAAACGCTTCATAAGTTCACGTGAAAAGTGCAAACCTGCAGTTGGAGCAGCTATGGCACCTTCGTGTTTCGCATAAATTGTTTGATAACGTTCATCGTCAAATTCTTCAACCGGTCGTTGATGTATTTTTGGCAATGGTGTTTCACCAAGAGCCTGAAGGGTTTGCTTAAACTCATCATATGAACCATCAAACAAAAACCTAAGTGTTCGCCCCCTTGATGTTGTGTTATCAATTACTTCAGCAACAAGTGATTCATCTTCTCCAAAATACAGTTTATTACCTATTCTTATTTTACGTGCAGGATCAACCAGAACATCCCACAATCTACTTTCCTGATTTAATTCACGTAATAGAAACACCTCAATTTTAGCACCTGTTTTCTCCTTTTCCCCGTGAAGTCTGGCTGGAAAAACTCTTGTGTTATTTATTACGAACACATCACCTTCCGAAAAATAGTCGAGTACATCTTTAAAGCGTTTATGTTCGATGGTTTGTTTTCTCCTGTTAACAACCATCATTTTCGCTTCATCTCTGTTTTTAGGTGGATGATCAGCAATAAGCTCTCTTGGCAGGTCAAATTTAAATTGCGATAATTTCATTTATATATTTTAAGGAAAGTTTATATTTAATCTGTTTTTTGTAAAAAGTTTGCAAAGATACACTTTTTACACCCCTTTGTCAAGTGTTTAGCCTCTATTATTCTTATTTTCAGAGAAATAAGGACGGAAATACGTTGTTTTGCAAATCTTAAATATAATAGAAGTTAGTTTTTTACTATGAATTAATGACTACTAATATAAGGTAATAACGTTTTTTTGTCAAGGATTATTTTTTATTCAGTTGTTTGGATTTGATGTTTTTGAGAGAATCAATAATCGTTTTTATGACCAATGCTGTTCCTGCACCTATGGCTGATTCAACAAACCTTAACCCGGCATTTTTTATGGGATGCAATTCTTGTGTTATTGTTGATACTATCATAATTACAGCTATTGTAATCCCTGTTAGTTTTATGGAACTAGGTACTCTACAAATATAACAGACAATTACCCCTAATCCAATTGTTGCAGCAAACCCTATTATTGAGAAAGGAAGAATTAATAGATATATGCCACTTAATACGGCACCGATAAAGGTTCCTATTACTCTATTTTTTGCAGAAATATAGGTTTCGGATTGTGATGCTTCCAGTACAATAATTGCTGAAATAGTTGCCCATAGACCTCCAACCAAAGATGTTGGTTCATGAAAAAGACTTGTAAAATAGTAACCTCCAAGAAATGCTCCAACAACTGCTACAACATTTTCAAAGAGGTCTTGTATCACATGGTATTTTTTCATTGCATTGAAATATTAGCATATGTTACGAAAAACACATTAATCAACCAACCTTAAAACTACTGAATATCAAGATACTGATTATCTCGGTATCCTTCCAAATCTTTATACCAATCTGCAAAATCAGTGCCTCCCGACTGAGCCCATGCACCAAACTTTAAATATCCTTGGGTGATTTCTTTATTTTCCAACGGCCATACAAAATCATAGACTATGTTTATTGCCCATGGTAGATTATTGGCAGACTTATAATACCTTCCTGTTGCAGGATCACTAGTATCATCCAAAGTTCCAAAGAAATCAGGATTAGCTAGTGCTGTGGGTGCATAATCAGCTAAATGCACCTCTTTGTTTAATTGCTCATTGATAATTAAATATGGATTGTAAGGTGCACTACCAATAGTAATTGGGCTAATCGGATCAGTAAATTTTACAACAACATTTAATGTGGTGCCTATATTTGGTTCTGTTTGGTCAAAAACTACAATATTGGATAAGGTTTGGTTTGATTCAGTTCCATTTGAATTTAATGTAATATATGATCCTGTTAAGTTGTAACCCGTAACCGATTCAACGGAAGTAGCATCAACCGGCAATTGAAATGCGAAACCATTTATTAATGTTGCTCCTTCATGAACAGGATTAAAAGTTCCAACAATTTCCACAACATTATTTGATGAATTTGTGATTTGGTTAAAATTATATTTCATAACCAAATCATTGAAATCATAATCACCTTTGCTTGGCCATAAATCTTCAAATGCAAGTGAAGCCCATGTGTTTTCGCCTGGAAAATAATTATTGAATGCTTTTGTAGCATCATCAGGATAATCATCCTCATTATCCGGAACACCATCACCGTCAGTATCGCCTGTGCTTGGTTCAATCGACCTGATTATACCAAAATCGTTAATCTTTATATTTCCTGAAATTGGAAAATATGACCATGATCCATCGTCGGGATTAAAATCAATAATTCTGCCATTGGCATTTCCAACAGAAGTGTAAAGATGTCCATTACTACCAACAGCCAAACAAGTAATATTTATTGGAAGTGTGTTGTCACTAATTTTAGTTGCAGTTACAGTGGTTCCCGAAAAAACAGAAGAATATAAACCAACTTTATCACCAATAAATAACGAACCATCAGGTGCAAAAGCAATATCACAATAGCCTTTATTGCCCATACCAACTACATTATAAGTCTGTAAAATTTGAGCACTTGCTGGATCAACTTTGTAAATATTATAATTCTTCGAAATGTATAATAATCCATCATCTGGATTGTAATCCATCCTAGGAAAATTCCATGGGAAATTACCAACAATTGTAAATGTGTTTGTTGTTAAATCATAATATCCAAGCTGGAATGGACTTTTATTATTGGCAACGTAAACACGGTTATTAATTTTGTCGGCTGCATTGGCTATACTTGTATATGGCATACTTCCAACTGTAGAAACCTGACCGTCTCCCATATTAATTGTTTGTATTTCCTTGCTGCTACTATTAACACTATAAAGAAGATCATCTTCAAGTAATATCGTCTTTAACATATTTGAAGTAAAATCGTAGTTTACGCTATTTGAAACTATTTCTACATTCTCACCATGGAATACTCCATTTTTACCACGCATAATGAAAACATACTTATGGTAAGTAGGAACAGTTAGTACTGTTGAAAAACTACCGTTAAGGATAAACCCTGATGCTACTAATTGATTTAGATCATCAATCACTACGGTAGTATCGGTACTTGTATATATGATATCATCTGGAGTTATGCTGTTTATGGTATAAATGTCATAACGAGCTCCATTTTCAAAATCATTAATTGTTAATTCCACAGTGTTTGTAGTAGCAAAATTGAAATTTGCTGGTATAACCAAATCGTTTATATCTGGATTTGGGTTTGTGGTATTATTTTTTTTACAGGAAGTAAACACAGTTACTGTTAGTAGTAAGGCCAGAAATATACTAGTATATATTATTTTCATAACTCAATTTTTTTTACATAATTATTATACGTACATTTATCAATAAGGATACCACATTTTGTAAAACATTGTAAATTAATGATTAATGGTGGCTGGAGTGTCCTGTTATGGGACTGTTTTTCGGAAATGGGAATAATGGAATTTCTGGCAGAAAGAATCTCATTGTTGGTAATTTCTAGGATTGATGTTATTGCTAATCAAATTTTACATGTAATAAGCCCTGATATTACTTTAAACAATCGGATTCAACAACTAAAACACCCTTCCAATAAGCAACATAGGCTTTAATATTAGATGCCTGAGACAGAGGGTTTGGATAGCGCCAAGCTGCATCAGCATTTGTTTTCCCATCAACATTAATATAGTAATGTAATGCAGTTACTTTACATTGACAAACTGTATTTATGTTGCTTCCAATCAATAAGTCTTTATCCACAGACTCAGGAGGTAACTATTGATTCCCTTCAATGTTTATCGTGTGATCGCTATCTGCAATTACTTCACGGTTCCATATTGCTTTTATGGTTTATCCTTTTCGTTTCCAAAGAGAGTTCACAAAATATTTTCGCTCATCAAAAAAATTCCTTACAACACCAAATCCTGATTTCAATGCTAGTTTATTGATCATATCCAGGTCATATTTTTGTGACATCTCCATAAAAATTTTTTCTCCTTTAGTAAACTGGATGGTAGTGTTTAGATCTTTTATTTTTATTATTTGCTCTGCCTTACTAATCAGATAACTTTTGGCAGTGCCTGTTTGTGGACTATATTCTTCATTGTGAAAAAAATTATTCAGATTAAAATTAGCATCCAGCTCATCATTTATTCTTTGAAGCAGATTTAAATTAAAAGCAGCAGTGTGGCCATGTGGATCATTATAAGCTTTCATGATTAAACCAGGATCTTTTTTCATGTCGAAGCCAATGAACAGCATGTCTTTAGGATTTAATACATCTCGTAATTTACCAAGAAAATCCAATGACATCTGCTTATTATAGTTTCCAATATTTGACCCTAGAAATAGAATTATCTTTTTCGAGAATCCATTGGGAACTATCTTTTTTATCAGATTAAAATAATCCCCAATTAATCCGTTAACCCTTAGTTCTGGCAGTTCTGATTTTAGATCTGTTAGAAGACTTAAAACAGCATCACTTGATATATCTATTGGCGAATATTTAAAGTTTGCATTTCTGTTTAGAAAGTAGGAAAGCAGTATTTTAGTTTTTGTTCCATCACCTGCTCCAAGTTCAATAAGATCGAAACAATCATTATTTAGAGTGAATGATTCAAGAATTTCTTGTTTTGATTTTGAAAAAATTTCCAATTCACAGTCAGTAAGGTAATACTCAGGCATTTTCATAATATCCTGAAATATCTTGCTACCTTTTTCATTGTAGAAATACTTGGATGAAAGATACTTTTGATTGGAGGTTAATCCAGCTAGTGTGTCAACAGCAAAATTGGTTAGTACGATCTTTTCTTTTGTATTATTCATAGGCTGGCTATTCTGGTTTTCCTGTTTCGAATGGGTTCTCAGGATCATTACTCCACTCGAACCATCCTCCATCGAAAAGACTTACTCTTGGCCATCCCATAAGCCATGCATTAAAGAAAGCCTCGCTTCCACGCCAGCCGGTTCCACAGTAAAAAGCAAGGTGTTTATCAGGAGTAATACCTACTTCTTCCCATATGGCTTGCACTTCATGAAACTCACGAATTGTGTGATCAAGGTTACGATAGTTTTCCATATGATAAGCATCTGATCCACAATTACCAAATATCGCACCCGGTATACGGCCTTTTTTTTCAATGTAATTATACCCACTAACCTCACCAATAAACTCGGGCCAACTTCTTACACAAACAAGTTCAGCATTTTTTGATGCAAGCATATTTTTTGCTTCAGGTACATCAACTATAAGTTTTGGTTTTTGTGGTATTGAAACCCCAAAATCAGCAACCGCTATTTTAGGAACATCATCTTTATCAACTTCATATCCTGCATCTTCCCACGATTGAAATCCACCATTTAATATTCTTACATCTTTAACTCCGGCATACATCATAATAAATGCATTACGTATTGCACCAATGTCACCAGCAGCACTCCCCGGAAATGGATCGTCATTGTTAGGAAACATAAACTTTCCATAAAGAACAACGGTTGTGTCGGCTGTAATCCCATGTTCCTCAAGAGCATCTTTTAACTCTTTGGGTGAGCGTCGGTTCCAAGTTTCTGGAGTCTCCAGAGCAAGTGTATCCATATCAATCGCACCAGGAATATGTCCACTTAAATACGCATCACGATTGCGATAATGTGAATGTACCACAATAAACTTATCATTGTTGTATAATTCAGGTTTATTTCCTGTTATAAGTTCATTCACCCAATCTGCAGAAACAAGATTATTGTATCTATTGAGGTGTTCCATTGGTAATTCATTATTGTTACTCCATTCGTTTACAAAGTGATTATAAATTGAAATGGTTTTGTATCCGGCACGTATAAACCGATCAGCTACATCTTCTGAATTATTGGAATCGTATCCATAAATAACAATATGATTGGTAGAAGATATTCCTTTGGATTTAACTATTTCAATCCAATCCATATATGTTGTCCATTTCATGGGTAAACTCTTGGCTCCTTTAATATGTCCACCACGTGATTCATTATGTAACCTCCATCCATTATATGCATCAACTGGACGAATATCAACTGTTATGACATTTTTATTTTCACGAAGTTTTTTCAATTCATTAGTAGAAACGTGAGTTGTTTTCAAATTCATAAATAATCTATTTATTTAATAATTAATATGTTAAAGATAATCAAATTATATTGCGTCAAGAGGAGTTTTAAACTCAGATATCATCTTTTATTACAGAACTCTTTGGTACTATTAGTACTCGCAACGACTGGTCGTATGTGAAATAACTCCACGACCAACTTAAAAAAGTGGATATTTTGTTTTTTATTCCAACTATTGAAAAAAGATGAACTATCGACCACAGAGTCCAGGCAATAGTTCCCTTTAGCCTGATTTTTTGTAATTCAGCAACAGCTAAATTATGCCCGATAGTTGCCATTGATCCTTTATCTGAGTATTCAAAGTTAATGGGTTTATTACCAGAGTTTATTTTCTGTAAATTTTTGGCAAGCAGCCGAGCTTGTTGTATGGCAACTTGTGCAACCTGTGGATGACCGTTCGGATAATTAGGAGTTTCCATTATACATAAATCACCAATGGCATAAATATCATCTAATCCAATAGTTTTATTGGTTCTGTCGACAATAAGCCTTCCTCCTTTTCCAAAGGAATGAATAGGTAAACCTGTAATTTTATTGGCAATAATACCTGCTGACCAAATAACTGTTTTTGAATTCAAGATGCTATTATCCGACATTTTTAATGTGGTTCCATCATAGTCATTAACCCTTGTTGAAAGCTTTACTTCCACACCTAATTTTTCAAGATATTTTAAAGCTGTTCTGCCTGATTGTTTTGACATACCAGCCAGTAATTCTGGTGATGCTTCATACAGTACAATTTGCATTTTGGTTAAGTCTAACTCAGGATAATCCTTTGGGAAAATATATTTTTTCATTTCGGCCAAAGCTCCCGCAAGTTCAACACCTGTAGGTCCACCACCCACCAAAACGATGTTTAAATACTGATTAATTTTGTTTTGCTCGGTTTCCAGCAGAGCTTTTTCAAAGTTTTGAAGAATTGTATTTCTTATGAGAATTGCATCGGAAGCAGTTTTCATCGATAGGGCATATCTTTTGATATTTTCTTGACCGAAAAAATTTGTTCCAACACCCATTGCCAGTACTAGTTGGTCATATTTCAAACAACCAATATTAGTTACTATTTCTTTGTTTTTGTAATTTACACTTTCTATTGTTGCAATACGAAAATGTACATCTTTTTCGTTTTGAAGAACCTTGCGAAGGGGGAACGAGATGGCACTAGGCTCAAGACCTGCAGTTGCTACCTGATAAAGCAGAGGTTGAAACTGATGAAAATTATTTTTGTCAAGCAATATAATTTGATAATCGTTTTTTTTTAAAACTTCTCGTAAAAATTTAAGACCGGCAAAACCACCACCAACTATAACAACTCTTTTCCTTATTGTGGAAGGAATGTTCGGAATATACTTCTTCATTTTGCTAAATTTGCAGTTTGTTGTAGTTTGTCGTAATTTTTTAAAAAACCTGACATAGTTCTACCAATTACTTTAACATAATATCATATCTGGCTTATTAGTTGTACTCGGTCACAATTATACCCATCAATGTAATCTGTTTTAGAAGTGAAAAGCAATTCCTATACTAGGCCCGGAAAAGGTTGCCTTAATTTTATAATCCTCTCTTAAAAAAGTACCAACATGATTTAATTGTAAATGATTCCATCCCAATTTAACAGAGGTAATTTTTCCGGTTCTGAAATAGGAATACATTGATATTTGATTTGAATATTTCGAATTGAAAAATAAACCACCATAGTCACCTTGAAAAACCAAAAACCATCGTTTAAACGTAAATTGATTTTGAATACCTATTACAGGTTCCCACCAAGCTGGTGTTATTTCAAGTGAAATTCCATCTCCGTTTAATTGGGAGCTAAGGGAATGAAAATGAACACGCCCTCCAACATATCCAAATAGTTCATACTTGAACGTATTATTTTTTGATATTGTTTCAAATAACTTATATCCTCCAATTAACCTAAAATTAACTGTTCTAAAATCTGCCTTGACAATATCTTTGTTGTTAAGTTTGAACTTTACAGAATTGCCCACCGAACCTGAAATAGCATCGAACTGGAATAAGACTTTGTCGTTCTCATAGGCTACTTTGGTGAGGAAAAAGAATTTCAAATACCAATCTGATTGAAATAGTCTTGAGAGGATCTTGCCAAAATCACCACCAGGCGGAGGTTCGATGGGATGAACAGGATCAACACCATCTTCACCTTCAATTTCTACTCCTCCATAAGCAAATGTTCCGGCGAAGCCTGGAATCCATATTGGTAGTTCGACACTCCAATGACGTTCTGTTAATAGAAAATTAGATTTTTGTTTACGTACTTGCTTTTTCGATAATGAATCTTGAGCCAATGAAATATTGGATAACAAAAACAAAACAATCACTAGTAAAAAACCCTTTTTCAAAACAGGATACTTTATTTAATGTTTATTATACTCAATCCAAAATTAATTAATTTCTACGATGTTGATCAATTTGTGGTTTTTACCTTGAACTACAGAGAACACATATGGCGCGTATAACTAATGAGCTAATAAAAAACGGAGCTTGTTTAAAACCTGATTATTTCTTTTGATAATGACAAAATATGTACCCGAAAGCTTATCAGATATATCAATGAAAGTTAACTGCGAATTAAGATGATCACTATAAACAGTTACTCCGAATAGATTGACAATATCTACTGTTATATCTACCGAAGGAATTGTTTTTTGAGTTTCAATATATAATAATCCGGATGATGGATTAGGATAAATTTTTAGTGTTATCTGGTTCTCAGAAATACCCAACCTAATGGTATCTGTAGTACTTGAATATAATGATGTGTCGACGATTAGGTGGTTGGTGAAGTAATAGTCTTCATCAATTAACATTGAATCCTGATAATAAAGGTCGCATAAATAACCAATATGCCTTTGATAGCTATTATTGCGCCAATATTTCTCATGGTAAGCAGAATCAATCAATATGCTGTCTATTGTTGAGTATATAAAGGGAGGAACAGTATCTATGGTAGTAATTGTATAGAAATAAGATGAGTGCGAAGTGTCGGAACTTAATAGTTCACTATAACCAATGGTATCTGGGATGGGTAAAGTTATGTTTGATAGTAATGTCCAGCAATCATCACCACCGGCAAGTGCAATATCCATTCTATTGTCGTTATTCAGATCACCAATTGATAACGAATAATTGTTAAGCACTGTATATACATTGTCAAACGAAATATAGTTATTGAAATTACCAAACGCATCTTGTTGATAGATTGTTGTTTTTAAAAAACCACGATGGCCTACAATGATTTCATTTTTTCCATCACAATTCAGATCACTTATTTTTATTGGGCGTGCAAGATCGTATGCAGAAAGAATAAGAGGTGTTTCAAAGCCTAGTGTATCTGATTTCTGATAAATAACATATACTTTGCCGTTTGGATAGTTAGCAGAATATGTCATCGCAATATCCAACTTATCATCATCATTCAAATGTCCAATTGTCATTGCTTCGGATCCAAGGTAATTGAAGTCGTAGAATATAGGATCATCAAGAATTCCACTTGCATTTTGCAGAAAAATATAGAAACCATATTCGAACCCCGCCCCACCATAAAAAATCAAATCATTTAATCCATCATTATCCATATCACCAATTTCCAATGAAATTTTACCGGTTGCAATGGAAGGATAATCAGTAGCAGAAAGTGTGCCGTCATTATTTTGATAGAATACTCTAATTGAGTTATTATTATACATTGTTGTTACTAAATCGGTAAGTCCATCATTGTTTAAGTCACCTGATCTAACAGCATGTGATTGTTCACCAACGATAATTTCTGTTCGGGAAAACTCTTTTTCTTCCAATTGATAGTAAATAAATATCATATTTGCCATGGGTATGACTATATCTAAAAGACCATTGTTATCAAAATCACCAATATCGATTGCATCGGGACCAAACCAATTTTGATATTTGTAATCAAGAATAACTGTATCATTTCCTATACCTTCTTCATCCTGAAAATAGACCAGTAGCTTGTAACTCAAATCTGTTTCTGGAAACATAATTGTTGAAATAACGAAGTCGTCTAAACCATCATTATTCAAATCTCCAGCAACAGATACTTCTGTATCGCATCCAATATTGAATTTTTCGAATGGACTATAGTTAATTTGAGCCATCAAAAAATGTAACTCAATAACAATAATAAAAGTAAGTAATAGTGCTTTTTTCATTTCTTTATTTCAATAACTGATTTTGCTAGTTTATAACTAGTTTTTCTGTTAATTTGGCATTATCTCCAACAATAACAATTAAATACAATCCTTTATTTAGTCTGCTCACATCTATTGTATTTTTGCCATTGTATGTTAGTTTTTTAATGATTCGATTATTCATATCAGTGATATAAATATATTTGATATCATTAATTACATTAGACTTTAATGAAATTTTTGTGTTTGTAGGATTTGGAAATATATGTGGAATTTTCGAGTGATTATCTGAGAAACCATGTTCATCGATTGAAACTGAAGATAGATCATTTGACATAACAAGGCCATAATTTCCTATTACAAAAATACGACCATCATCAAGTATGGTTGCATCATTGAATTGGTTTATTCCCGTAAACTCAATACGATCCCAGTTTAAACCACCATCCGTAGTTTGGTAGATAACAGCATCATTTGTATTAGAATAAGCACTTAAAAGCACTCCCACATCTTTTGTGTAAAACTTAATAATGTTCGACTCAGAACTAGATCCAAAGTAATCTGTTTCCCATGTATTACCACCATCAGCGGTGCTGGCAAAAAAGTGATTATCACCAACTGCATATCCAACATCTTCATTAACAAAACTAAAGGCTGTGATCTCACTACTATTGTTATTTTCAAGTATTGATTCCCATGTTTGTCCACCATCTATGGTTTTAAACAAAGCTCTATCCCAGCTCATCGGTTTCAAGGCAAATCCTGTGTATGAATTAACAAAACTTATTTTTGCAAAACCAGTTTCATCACTTACTTTAAACCATGTATTGCTGCCATTAATTGTTTTGTACACCCCCTCATGATCAGATGGCCAAGTATCATTAAAACAAACATAACCTTCGTTGGAATTAACAAAAAATAGCGATGATATCCCATCATAATCAAACCCCATATCAATATACTCTTTGGTAGTGCACCCATCATTTGTTTTATAGAAATTATCATAACCTGCTCCCCAGCTTTCAACCCAATAACCCGTTTGTTCATCCACGAATTGAAGATGTTTTACAGTTACGTCAATATCAATGTTTAGCACTTCCCATGTTTGACAAGCATCGGTGGATTTTATAATTTGGTTAGCCATTCCCGCATATGCAATGTTTTCTGTGGGCAAGCTAATGTTGTTTATTGATTTATACGTAAATGCCGAAGGAATCCAGTTTTGACCACCATTTTCGGTTTTATATATTCTACCGTGTTCGCCAACAACAATTCCAGTTTCATATTCAGTAAAATAAATAGAGGAAAGATGAGTTCCGTATATCAATGTGTTTTGAATACTTACTTTTTCCCAATCCTGTCCACCATTGTATGTTTTGTATATCTGCCCATGTTCACCAGCTGCGTATCCGGTTTCTTCGCTAACAAAAGCAAATGAATTAATATCTTGGGTGCCATAGTAATAAATATCTTCCCAACTTTCACCAAAATCGATAGTTTTCAGCATGCCATAATACTCATTAAAAGCGTAACCAATTGAGTCATTGTAAAAGTAGATGCTTCTCATATCAAAGCTATAGTGGTCACTCAACCATGTTGTATCCCAACTAACCCCACCATCGATTGTTTTTTTAATCATTTTGTCGTGGCCCATATAATTGGCATTACATATTGCATGCCCGATTTGAGGATTTAAAAAAATAGTTTTATCGGGTCGATCGTCTTCAATTTCCATTATTTCCCAATCCAGTCCCTCATTAAATGACCTTACAATAAATTGACCTCCTGATATTATAATAGTATCTTTAGTGAAAAGATGAACAGAGTTTGGATGGTTACCAAACCCCAGATATGGTAATTCAACTTCATTCCAGCTAATGCCATAATCCTGACTTTTATATGCTTTCCCATATTGGCATACAATATATCCGGTTTCATTATCAAAGGCGATGTCATTAATATTTGGAAATTCCTGAACAATATTCCAGTTTTCTCCACCATCAACTGTTCTTATTACTTTGTAATTATTAATGATGAAGCCGGTATCACTATTAATAAAGGTAACTTTGAAATGATCGTCACCACCTGGAATTGGGTTAAGCCAGCTCCATTGCCCCAAGGCAGATGAGCCTATAGTTATCATAAGAAATAATGATAATAATACTTGCTTGTTTTTCATTAACTTGGATTATAGTTTTTCTACTTCAAATATATAATTTTTAGGGATAACCCAATAATGGCCAATGAAAGTTTAATTGTTGATTAGTCCAAAAAAAAGCCGACTCAGTGCCGGCTTTTTGATAAATCTTATCTGTTAATTACTCAACTACTTCTTCCAATACTGGAGGGTCAGTTTCTTCAATTTCAACAACGGTTGTTGTTGGCCTTTCGGTTACCAATGTCATTTCATCAATAAGGTTTGTTGCACCTGCAAATTTATCAACGATGAACATTACATATCGTATATCTACATTAATTGTACGTTGTAATTCTGGTTCAAAGGCGATATCACCACTCATTGCTTCCCAGTTTCCATCAAATGCAAGCCCTATTAACTCACCATTACCATTAATAACAGGACTTCCTGAATTACCACCTGTGATATCATGAGTTGTTAAAAAACAAACTTTCATAACTCCATCTTCACCATATTGACCAAAGTCGCCAGCATTATAAAGTTCTTTAAGTTTTGCTGGCACCTTGAATTCCCAGTTTGAGGGATCTTCCTTTTGCATAATGCCATCCATTGTTGTAAAATACTCGTAATGAACAGCATCGGCAGGAAAGTAATCCTGAACTGTACCATAGGTTAAGCGCATGGTGAAGTTTGCATCAGGAGCATAATTTTTTTCAGGATTCATTTCTCTTAAACCAGCGATATATAAACGATGTCCTTTGGTTAGTTTTTCGTTTGCTTCTTTCAAATTTCCTTGCATTGCTCTATATGAATTGAAAAATGCTTTAACAGCAACCATTGCAGGATCTTTTGCTAGTTTCTTTTTATTGGGAGCAGCTAGAAATTCGTCAACCTTTTGCTTGTTTGCAAAGATGGATTTGTCATACATATAGTCAGCATATTTATTATAGTCACCCTTGAATTTTTTATCCATTTTCAATATATATGCGGGTTGCTGATCGAGGGGTACATTACTGTGATACATTTCCATCATTGCTGCAAATAGGTTTCTGTCTATTAGCTCATTGTAATTTTTAAAATGACCATCAACACCAGCTTTAAGACGTGCTATATTTACGTCTATTAATGAATCAGAAGATTCCTTATCGTTCATTAATTTACTAAGCTTACTAAAACGGTATGCATACCCAAGTATCTCTGCACCACGATAAACAGCTTCCCTGAAATATACATTGGCAAGGTCGTATTGACCTTTTACATCATAAGCATCTCCAATAAGTACCAGTGCTTCACCATATTTCATTTTTGCTTTTGGATTTTGATCAATCCAGTTTTGAAATTCGGCTTCTTCCTTCTGTTTTTTCTCTTTTACTTTTAGTCTCTTTAACCCCTTGGTTTGACCAATAAAGTATTTCCAATAGTTTGCTGTGCCTGCAAATTTCGAAGCATACTGTAAACGAACCGCATCGTCAGCATCCATTCCTTCGCGCATTTTTGCAAGTTTTACTTCACGAATATCAACAACCGTTGGATTCGAAGTATTAATAGCCAAATCAACACCAAAAGAAGAAAGAAATCTGTCGGTTCCTCCTGGATAGCCCATAATCATTGCAAAATCGTCTTTTTCAACACCTGCAATATTTATTGGCAAATAGTGTTTTGATTTCAACGGAACATTTTCCTCGGAATATTTTGCCGGTGATCCGTCAGGAGCAGTATATACTCGAAACATTGAAAAGTCGCCAGTATGACGTGGCCACATCCAATTGTCAGTATCGGCACCAAATTTCCCAATGGATTCAGGTGGGGTACCTACTAATCTAATATCTTTAAATGTTTCATATACAAAAAGATAATATTCGTTTCCTCCAAAAAATGAAACTACTCGTGCATTATAATCAGTGTCTTTGATTGCATGATCCTCAATATGTTTACTATTTTTTCGGATAATTTCAGCTCTTTCATCAGCAGTCATTTTCGGATTTACACCATGCAATACTTTCTCAGAAGCATTTTTCATGTATTGTAGAAATTGAACAGTAAGACCTTTAACAGGAATTTCTTCATTCTTGTTCATGGCCCAAAACCCATCGTCAAGATAGTTTGCTTCGGGAGTACTTACCTTTTGGATAGACCCGTAACCACAGTGGTGATTTGTAAGTAATAACCCTTCGGGTGATATAATTTCTCCTGTACAACCACGACCAAAAATAGTAATGGCATCCTTAATACTGGAATTATTTACGTTGTATATATCTTCGGCAGTTAGTTTAAGACCCAACTCCTGCATTTCTGCAATGTTTTTATTAATAAGTAAAGGAATCCACATTCCTTCATCAGCTTTCATACTAGTATTAGCTAAGAATACAAAAGCAACAATCGTGATCAATAATTTTTTCATTTTTTAATATTTATGATTTATTTCTATTAGATTTCATTAATCTATAAGCTAGAATAAGATATAAAAAACATTCTTATATCTTATACAAACTTATCTCCTTTTTCGACCTTTACATCAGCAACAAACTGGCGAATTTGTTGTTCGTCTTCTTTTTTACAAACCAATAAAGTGTTGTCTTCTTCAACAACAATATAATCGTCTAAACCTTGTAATACAACCAATTTGTCGTTTGGAACATTAATAATACAGTTTTCGGTATTATAAAGCATTACATTCTTCCCAACTGTTGAATTATGATGCTCATCTTTTTCCCTGATGGTATATAGCGAGCCCCATGTTCCCAAATCGGACCATCCAAAATCTACTGCTAGTGTATATACATTTTTAGCTTTTTCCATTATACCATAGTCAATGGAGATATTTTTACAAACGGCGTAAGTGTCAGCAATAAAGCTTACTTCACCATCTGTATTGTAAACCCCCGTACCTTTTTCAAACAACGTATCAACATCAGGTAGCAGATTATTAAAGGCTTCCATAATACTTTTGAGCGACCAGATGAAAATGCCAGAATTCCATAAGAAATCTCCACTTGCCAAAAATGATTTAGCTATTTCGATGTTTGGTTTTTCCGTAAAAGTCTTCACCTTATGCAACGGTATATCCTTGGAATAAACATTCTCTTCTTTAAATTGTATATATCCATAACCAGTGTCGGGGCGACTTGGTTTAATTCCAAGAGTTACCAGCCAATCGTTTTCCTTAGCAGCCTGTAAAGCAGTTTTAATATTTCTAACAAACTCATCTTCTTTCAGAATTATGTGATCAGAAGGCGCAACCACCACCAGGGCATTTGGGTTTTCTTCTTTAATTTTATAGTTTGCATAAGCAACACATGGTGCTGTGTTTCTTCTTGATGGCTCACAAAGTACTTGCTGCTCCCTGAGTTCTGGGATTTGCTCAAGAACAAGATCTTTATATATTTCATTTGTAACTACCAAAACATTCTCGGCAGGACAAATATTTCGAAACCTTTCAAAGGTAAGCCTTATCAATGTTTTTCCAACACCAAGAACATCAATAAACTGTTTTGGTCGGGAAGTTTTGCTCATTGGCCAAAAACGTGCGCCAACACCACCTGCCATTATTACGCAGTAATTATTTTTATTAGTCTCCATAGAGTTAATTTATAATTTGTCACTAGTTATTGAATGATTGGTTATTAGATAATCAATCATCGATCAAAAATGGGCTTCAAAAATACAAAACTCATTGGTTTTATACATATAAGGTATTATATAAATAATTTGAGGATAATAATTTACGAATTAAATAATTATGTAGTTATGCAAGAAATACAAAATAAATAAAATAGTAAGTATTGTTATACCTTCCAAACCGGGGTTAGAGGATGAAATAAGTACTGTCTGTTGTTGAGAGTGTTTTTACAAATATACCGTGTTCTTCGTTTTACTCCTTTCAAAAATATACTACCATTTTCTATTTGAAAAGAAGTATTCTCAGGAATGTCTTCCAAAAGAATATCATTTTGATGTGAGTTGTATTTTCTTAAAACTCTAGATAGGGTTAAGTCTGAACTGCTTGAAGCTTTGCTATTAATGATACTTTTTGTTAATACTTTCTCAAGCTCATTGGGAAAGATATTGTTTTTTAGAAATGGTTCCATTAATTCGCGGTACTCCATTTTCCATTCTTTACCATGAGGGGTAACGTTGTTGCTGTATTTTTGCCATACCATAAGGTGGGCAATTTCATGGATAAGTGTTATAAGAAAAGCATATGGATTTAGATTATGATTTATACTAATTCTATGGATGGGGTTTTGAGAGTTAGGAGGTCGATAATCACCGAATTTTGTGCGTCTTTTTTTTGCTATTTTTAAATGCACATTGTTTTTTACTATCAAATCTATAATGGGGGTAATCGAATTTGATGGTAAATATCTAGAGAGCAAATCCTTTTCTTTCATAAAGATGCAAATATACTATTAAGCAAATTACATTTTTTGCTTTGAGATTTTTAATAGTGAATTATAAGCTTCATAGTGATGGGTTGTTGACTAGGCTAGCAATTGTTGGGATATTAATAACCCGCCAATGCTTTATTCACCAAAACTTGGTTGCAATGACGGGTTAAGGCTTATAAATTTTTCCTTTTATATCTGAGGTAATTACAAGTTAAGCATGTTTCCAAGTTTAACTCCAAAATATATTGTTCTTGGATTGAGAGGTCCGTATATGTATGCGGGATCCCTATCAATACCATAATCAAAATCATCCTGGTATGAATTAAGAATATTTTTCACACCTGTGTATAATTGAAGTGTAGCACCGTTTAGTTTTATATTGTAACGAAATTTAAGTCCTAAATCGAAAAATCTGCCAGATTCACGCAGCTCTCCTACATCAGGGTTGGGTTGATTATTTCCAAAATAAGGAATTAGCATTTTTCCTGTATAATCTGCTGTTGTTGAAACACCCCAGCTCTTATTAACTATCCAATCAAATGTAAAGTATCCATAGTCAGCTGGTGTTCTGAAGAAATCCTTTTCATTGAATTCCTGAGCATTTTCATAACCACTTTTTTGAATTGTAAATCCGGCAACAAATGAAATACCTTTTTTTGGCACAAGATTTAGTTCCATATTAATTCCCTTAACAATAGCACCCCCCTCAGCATTAATTCTTGTGTAAATAACTGTCCCATCTTCACTTGGGGTGCTATATTCGTTTGCAAACGGATCAATTAGTTTTGTATAAAAACCTTCCAATAGGAAGCTGAAGTTTATATTTTTAATTTTTTTGTTATAATCCAAAGAAGCCATAAAACTATGACTGGTTTCCTGTTTTAGGTCTGGACTATTTTCATGAATAACCCTCCTGGAACCTGAAGTTTCAATATGAAGATCCTCATCAAAAATTTGAGGAGCACGATATCCTTGTGAGTAACTTAACCTAGCTTGAATAGGTTTTGCTACATCATACTTAAATGTAACTCTAGGACTGAGTACATTACCTGATTTATCTGTACCTTCGTTGACATTGTCTGATATGTTGTAGCTATCGTAACGGGCACCAATCGACACCTTTAATCTCTTAATATCAACCTCATATTGTGCGAATATTCCACTGGTTAATGTGCTTTGATTTGCAATTGTTACATTGTCGGCATGGGGAATGTTCACAATTGTGTCATCAACAATAACTGCATTTTCAATATCAAGATATCCAAGTTTTTTATCGATCAACCATGAACCATCGTTTTCAACTCCTAAAGTGAGTTTTGAATTCTCAAAGTTAGCAAGATATTGAGCTCCTATTGTATATGTGAAATCATCTGTGTGGCCATAATCGCTCAATGATCTATTGGCCCCATAATATGAATCACGGTCTACCCCCTGACCGGAAACAAATATTGAAAATAAATCAGTTTTTCTTAAGTAATGCTCATACGTTAAAGCTCCTGTAATTATATTGTGTTCTACTGCTTCTGCTATATTTGCTTCATGCACAGGATATGCAAACCTGTCTCCACCTCTTCTTTTTTCATTTATAGTGAAAAAGTCGGCAATTAGTTTGCTTTTTGTTCCAAATCGATGATATGCTCTGGTTCCAACAGTAATGTTATTGATTGATGAGATTTCTGAGAAATCATCACCATTTGCATCAAAGGGATTCCTGTTTCTGTAGAAACCGTAAAGTGACATTCCTGTTTTATTATCTGCACTTACAAGTGAGGTGTTAAGGTTTATGGAATAATCACCAGCAGGTCCACCTGAATTATCCATTCCAATACCTGCTAGTCCTCCCGTAACTCCAAGTTCATATGAATTATTGATGGGGTCTTTTAGTATCAGGTTTATTGTACCAGCTATGGCATTACTACCATAAAGAGCAGATCCACCGCCTCGAATAATTTCAACCCTTTCAATCATATTTGATGGAATTAACTCCAATCCATATACTCCAGCTAATCCACTAAATATAGGTCTGCTATTTATTAATATTTGAGAATATGGGCCTTCCATGCCATTCATTCTTACTTGTGAAAAACCACAGTTTTGGCAATTATTTTCCAGCCTAACCCCGGGGCAATAGTTAAGTCCTTCACTTAAAGTTATCCCTTGAATAGTTGAGAATAGTTTTGGTGATATGGTGTTTACAATGGTTGATGATTCCGATCGGTTGGTTTTATTTCTATCTCCGGTTACTACAACTTCCTCAAGTCCAAGAACATCTTCCTCAAGACTAAATTTGATTTCTTTGGTTTCACCAGAAACTATGTTTATTATTACTTCTTCGTTTTTATAACCCAATGATTGAGCAACTACTGTAAATTCTCCTTCTGGTAAGTCGATTAATTGGTAATGACCTGATTCGTCGGTGGTAATGCCGATGGTTGTACCTTTAATATAAACTGATGCGAATGGTATGTGTTCACCATTGCAAACTACATGTCCAATAATGTTTGCATCGGTTTTCTCTCCTTCTGTTTTTTCTCCATCAGCAAAACTAAAGAATCTTAATTGTAACAATAGAGACAATAATAATATCGTTTTTGTATTCATATTATTGAATATCTTTAATGATTGTATTTAAATAATTGATTCTGGTTAATGCTTTAACCATTAATTGGTGTGACTGTGTTTTAGTCACTATTTCAAAAAGCTACATGGATGAGGATGGGGGAGCCCGTCCATTTTTCAACACAATGTAAACAGGTGAAGCCTTAAACCCATAATAAGAATTTAAGGTTCGGGCAGTTACCTTTTTTATGTATGTTAAACCAATTACAACCAGAGGTATTAACAACTCAAGGTTTTCCAATAATAGAAATTCAATGCTTGTGTGCTTGTGTGACTTTAGTGGTTTCGCATCTTCTGATTTATTGAATGGATGAGAATGTGATACGATTGTACCGTTATTTTGTGAATGAGAATGAAAAAATACTGCTTTGTTAATTATCAATAACCCTACAATACCTATCAAAAGGATTGCTGTAATTCTTTTTGTGATATTTATAACAGTAGTTGTCATTTGCAAGCAAAAGTAGTTCAAAAGAATTATTTCTTTGATAACTAAATGTGGGTATTTTTAAGTTATTACTGTGATAGGGTCCGCGTAATTTCGGAGATCAAGTATTAATTTATTCCTTTTGATTTGATAGTTGTATTTTTGTAAAAAACACTCAAATGATAAGAATTGTTATAGTAATAGGATTATTTTTTATTTCATCAGTATCGTATTCTCAGGTCATGGGTATTTCGGCTTCAAAACTAGCTTCCATAAGTGCATTTACTGCAAACAAGAATCAAATAGAATTTGAGCCGGGTTTTGGTTATTACTGGGCAAAAAAACATTATGATAGTAATGGAAATCTTAAACCCTTCTCTGTTAAAGATAGTACTGCTGTTTTTCAAGAATTGGCCTTTAGAATAACCTATGGTATTACAAGCAATTTTGAAACTGGTTTATTGATAGCATCAGATATGAGCTCTATTTCATTGGGAGCAAAATATTACCTTTTTACCATAGGAAATTTTTCTGCCGGAATTATGGCCGGAGGTACGTTTGCAAATGAAAGTGACATAGTTGCTGTTAATTCCGGAATATTTGGGAAAACAGTTTCCCTGGCAACGGGATTAGCATTTACAAACGAATTTTCAGATAAAATATCGTTGGATTTTGACTTTCAGTATCAATGTATTAGAGACGATAAGGTGTCTTACTCAAATGATTTTTTCGCCAATGCCGAATTTGGTTATAGCTTTAATAATAACAATCAAATTATCGGAGGTTTTTCATATACTCACAATAGTCATACTCATCAATATGATGGCCATCAAAATCAACTGCTTACCTTTAATATTGGTGCTGCAATTTTAACAGGTGAGATGTTTGATATAGTTTTTTACACGCCGATTTCTTTATTGGGTAAGAACTATGACAGGTTAAACGGGCTCAATTTCGCATTGACAATTTTTATTCTTTAGTAGATTTTCTAATGCTTAGAATGCGGGTTAAAATATTTGTTAGGTGGTAGAAGTTTACATTAACAGGTTGTGAAATCATATGTTGAAAAGTGGTATGTTTTAATGGTATTATTATAACTCCATTTTGAACAATCACAATCTTTTTTCTTTCGCTTTGTTGGACGGTATATGTTTTTCTTTGAAGTACATGACAGTAGGAGTCCTATACAAATCATAAATGCAAAAAGCATATATTTTGTAATGTTAACTCTCCTCTTCATATCCAATTAAAATTTTATCTGCAATTTTACGTTAATTATGAAAACGAAATAATAGAACTCTTGTTGTATTTGTAGAAAAATCTTTTTGTTAACTTAGCCGATGTATTAGTATTAGGAAACGACTTTTTACATCAAGTAAAAAATTAATCTTATTATGGGATTTCTTCGAGAAGCAGGTGATTATGTTTCATTAATGATTGAAACCTTTAAACGTCCTGATAAAGGAAGAGTTTTTAGGCGGCAATTAATAATAGATTTTCATGCACTTGGTGTTGATTCGATAGGTATTGTTGTATTTATTTCCTTGTTCACCGGTGGAATTATTGCAATGCAAATGGCATACAATATTGATAACCCTTTGGTACCATTATATTTAGTTGGTTATACCACCAAGCAAATGATGATATTGGAAATATCACCCACCATAATGAGTCTGATACTTGCTGGTAAAGTGGGATCAAGTATCGCATCAGAGATTGGAACCATGCGGGTTACCGAACAAATTGATGCATTAAAGGTAATGGGAATAAATCCCGCTAACTATTTAATTCTTCCAAAAATAACCGCAGCAATGTTGTTTTTTCCTGTATTGGTTGTTTTTTCCATTTCGGTGGGATTAGCAGGAGGGTTACTAGCCGTTATAATCACAGGATCGGTCACACCAACTGATTTTATTGATGGTTTAAGGGCTTGGTGGCAACCTTTTGATATTTTTTATGCACTAATTAAAACCGTAGTATTTGCATTTATTATTGCTTCGGTATCAGGATATAAAGGCTATACGGTACAAGGTGGTTCGGTAGAAGTAGGCCGCGCAAGTACCAAGGCTGTTGTTGCAAGCAGCATATTAATTATCATTTTCGACCTCATTCTCACACAGATGCTATTAACATGATAGAAGTAAAAGACATATCAAAATCGTTTGGTGAGCAGAAAGTGTTGAAAAACATAAGTACCAAATTTGAAAAGGGTAAAACAAACCTTATTATTGGTCAAAGTGGCTCAGGCAAAACCGTATTGATGAAATGTTGTATCGGTTTGTTCGATGTTGATGAAGGTGAAATTAATTTTGACACACGCTGTTTTTCTGGATTGAAGGAGAAGGATAAGAAAGAAACCCGCAAAGAAATGGGAGTGTTGTTTCAGGGAGGTGCATTGTTTGATTCGTTTACTGTTGAGGAAAATATTATGTTTCCACTAAATATGTTTACAAAGCAAACTTTTGAAGAAAAACTAAATCGGGTAAATGATGTCCTAAGTCATGTTAACCTTGTAAATGCAAACTCAAAGTTTCCGGCAGAACTTAGTGGCGGAATGATTAAACGTGTAGCCATTGCAAGGGCAATTGCCATGAACCCAATGTATTTATTTTGTGATGAACCTAATTCGGGACTTGATCCTAAGACAGCCGAAGTGATTGACGAACTAATATCCGAACTTACTCATAAGTTTGATATGACCACTGTGATAAATACCCACGATATGAATTCAGTATTACAAATTGGACAAAAAATTGCTTTTATAAATAAAGGCGAATTATGGTGGGAAGGAGACAATAAGGATATACTAAAAACAGATAATAAGGAGCTAAACGAATTTGTTTTTGCAACAGAGTTAACACGAAGAATTAAGAGATAGCGCAATGTCAGTAAACCTATTAGATATTATTATTATCATACCACTATTATTATTTGCATGGAGTGGATATAAAAAAGGATTCATAATTGAAGTTGCCACATTGGCTGCATTAGTAATAGGGTTATATATGGCATTTTTCTTTTCCGATTTTGCTGCCAACATGTTAAACGACTTGTTTGATATGGATCAGAAATATGTTGCTGTAATAGCTTTTTTAATGACCTTTATTGTGGTTATTTTTGTTGTAATAACTGTTGGAAAGGTTGTGCAGAAATTTGTTGAGGTGCTTCTTCTGGGGTTTTTAAATAAACTTGCCGGAGCACTATTTGGCATTTTAAAAGGGGCACTAATTTTAAGCCTACTTATTTTTGTAATCAATTACTTTCATTTTGGTAATTACATTTTTAAGGAAGAATCGCGTCAGAAGTCATTGTTTTATGAACCCATAGAATCAGTTGCTCCTGCGCTTTTCTCATGGTTGGATTCGAAGAATTTCACTTTCGAAATTCCCGATAAAGATGAAGTGCTGGATAAGATTTATTAGTAACCCTAGTTTGGACTAGAGTATATGAGCCACAATTCACTACTTTTCAACCGCAGCTACCCCAGGTAGAGTTTTTCCTTCGATAAACTCAAGCATTGCACCACCACCGGTTGACACATAACTTACTTCATTTTGCAAGTTAAACTTGTTTATAGCAGCCACAGAATCACCACCACCAATTAGTGAAAAGGCACCTTTTTTAGTTGCATCAGCAATTGCATGTGCCACTTCTATTGTGCCTTGAGCAAAACTATCCATTTCAAAAACGCCCATTGGTCCATTCCATAGAATAGTTTCGGATGCTTCTATTAAATCCTTAAAAGCCTGTCCGGTTTCTGGTCCAATATCCAATCCCATATAACCATCTGGAATTTCATATGAGTTACAAAATTTAGTACTTGCATTATTATCAAACTTGTCAGCAATTACAGCATCAGTAGGAATATGGAAGCAAACATTGTTTTCTTCGGCTTTCTCCATTGCAGATTTTGCTGTGTCAAGAAGATCATCTTCAACAAGTGAATTGCCAATGTTGCCACCAAGTGCTTTTATAAAAGTAAACATCATTCCGCCACCGATTATAATATTGTCGACTTTATCGATAAGATTATTGATTATTTCAATTTTACCCGAAACCTTTGCGCCACCCAATATTGCAGTTATTGGTTTCTTGCCTTCTTTTATTACTTTGTTTATGTTAATGAGTTCGTTGCTCATTACATATCCGAACATCTTGTTTTCAGGGAAGAAATTTGCAATAATTGCTGTGGAAGCATGTGCACGGTGTGCGGTTCCAAATGCATCATTAATATATACATCAGCAAGTTTTGAAAGCTTTTCAGCAAAAGCTTCGTCACCTTTTGTTTCTTCCTTGTAAAAACGAAGGTTTTCCAGAAGAAGAACATCACCAGCTTTAAGATTAGCAGCTTTCTCGACCGCTTGTTCTCCAATACAATTATTGGCAAATTGTACATCAACACCAATTTGTTTTGACAATTCAGGAATAAGATGTTGTAATGAAAACTTATTCTCTGGGCCATTTTTTGGTCGACCAAGGTGCGACATAAGTATTACAGAACCTCCCGAGGAAAGCACTTTTTTAATGGTAGGAATTGCTGCTTTAATACGAGTGTCATCAGTAATTTCAAAGTTGTCGTTTAACGGTACATTAAAGTCAACTCGTATAATTACTTTTTTGTTGGTGAAGTCAAAAGTGTCTATATTTTTCATGCCAAATAATGTGTAGTGATTAGTAATTTAACTTTGACAAAATTAACAACAATTTTATCAGAAGAAATCTAAATATAATAATATAGTAAGATTAATTATTCTTTTACCATAGCTTACCTGTTTGAAGAATTGGCAGTTTATTATAATTGTATGCTTGTCAATAACATAATAAGTTGAAGAAACAAAAGGAGAATTACCACAAACGATGTAGTAAATATATTATTGAAACCAATTATTCGAAAAGTGTTTTGGATTTTTTTTGGTTAGAAGGATTGGACAATTTTATGTTGTTTGTAAATATTATATCGATTTGGGTAAATCAATACTAAAACCATACTCCTAATCTCCCCATTTTCCTTATACCCATATTACCCTATATCAACCAACAATTTACCCACAAGTGCATCGTATATTTACTACTATATATTTCATTTATTGTTTTTCGTACAAATATTTGTATTACATTTGAAAGCGAACACAACAGCACCCAAATGATTGCCTTTTCTTATATGTTAATTTTACATTTAATCATTGTACAATTAAACAACGCGTCCAGCCGTAATCGTTTGCTATTCAGATTTTTACCCCCCCCCATTTGAGTTATGCACCAGTTGTAATACTAGTTTATTATTTCAGGAAGGAATTCTGCTTACTACATAATTTGCATATTATTTGTTATGAAAAAAAACTAAAACCATGAAAAAACTAATTGCAATTTTAATACTCATTACCTTTTTTGCATTTAAAGTAGCAGATAATCGCAGTGTTTATAATATTCCTGTGGGTGCAGCAGCAGTTTGTGCCGCTGACCAGGATATGGATGGTGATATGGATATTTTTACAGAACATCTGATTGGTTACGATACGCAATGGGGCGGTACTTATATATTAAAAAATGACGGTTTTGGTCATTTCTCATTTATGGACTCATTATATTCTAGCACAGGTATGAATGATATTTATGCTGATACCGTCTTTAACAATACTTATCCCGAAATAATTTCTGGGGGACCGGAACACGTAAATTTCTTAAGCTACAATGGTGATAAGTATTCGCAAATACGTTACTATATTGGTTCAAATGTTAATGCTTTTGACATTGGAGATGTTGATAATAACGGACACATAGATGTAGTTTTTACATCAAGCTTTGAGAGTTATTGGGGTATAATATACAACGAAGGAAATAACACTTTTTCAGCACCCGAATATTATAATCTAGATTATCGACCAACTGATATTGTATGTGATGATCTGAATAATGATGGAAGGGATGATTTAGTTATTGCAGGAATAGGCTGTGAAATATATTTTAGCACGTTAAATGGGTTTATAACTCAACCATTGCTGGAAAATGCATTTAATGTAAAAATTGCCGATTTTGACAATGACAATGATAATGATATTGTTACTTTTAGTACTGCCGGTCCCATGACCTTTGTGCAATTATATAAAAATACCGGAAACAATATTTTTGATACAATTGGTTATTTTGATTTCATTGAAGGAACATCTAGGTTTTTTGTTTCGGATTTTAATAACGACAGTTTGCCAGATTTACTTTTTGCAGCCTATCCGTATAATGGAGGATATACTCTATATTATAATCTGGGGAATTTTCAGTTTGGAGAACCTCAATTAATAGAACTAACCTATTATGGAGAAGGATTGCGAAGTACATCTTGTGCTGATATGGATGGTAATTCATATATGGATATTGTTGTCGCCCGTAGAATTTTTTATACTACGACTGTGCCAAGTTTAGTCGAAATACTATTTAACGACGGGCAGGGAAATTTTGTTTGCGATCCACTAACAACAATTGAAAGCGAAATGACGACTATAGCCGAAACAAAGTTTATTAATTATCCCAACCCTTTTAGTACAAATACAACATTTGAATTTACAATTGCACAAACATCGAACATCGAAATATCCGTATATAACCTTCAGGGTAAGCTTGTTAAAGTTTTATTAAATAAAAAAATGGAAGGAGGAAAACATAAAGTAAAATGGGACGGGCTCAACAATGCCTCGCAAGCCTGTAAGCCCGGCCCCTATATCGCTTACCTAAAGGTAAACGGATCATTAATACAATCAATTAAACTAATTATTAATTAATTTAAAATCATGTACAAATGAAAGATTATGCAAAAGTACAAAAGTATTTAATAATCCTTTTGTTAATAATGAGTAGTACCATAGTAACTGCACAGTTAACCCGGCAACAGGCTATTAATAAAGTACTAAACGAAATTGTAATAGCCGATACCGGAAATATTAATGTATACTCAGCTTATACTTTAAAAAACCAATTTGATACAATTAGTCTTAATTTTGACACAATATTGTTGTGTCCATATAATTATAATTGGGTGTTTTTTGTCGATGACCATCCATCGGCAGGTTGGGAGCACCCTTGTCGCTATGTTTTTGTCGATAGTATAACAGGTAATTTCCAAATAGTGAATGAAAAACAATATCCCAAATGTTTTAGGTATCCCGAATGTGTTGAATATGAAACTGTAATGCAGGTCTATTATCCCACACCGGCAGTTTTGCCACCAAACCAATCCACAACTAATACCACAATAACAGTAAATGAAAATCTTTATGCAGTTATTATTGGGACAGAAGATATTTCTGGTCCTAACCGCTTTTGGAAAAATACTTCATTAATTTATAACACTCTTATTGAAGCCGGTTACTCTGACGAAAATATTTATGTACATTATAATTATGATGGACGAAGTTATTCCAATAATAATCACTGTTGGGATTTGAATGATCCCTCAGACAATGATAACCACATCGACTATCCTGCTACGGAATCTCGTATAATTGAGACTTTTGAAAATTTGGAAGGAAGTTCGACTAGTGATCTTGATTTACACAAATTAGGCCCATCTGATCAGTTATTTGTTTATGTAACAGGGCATGGTGGATACTCAGGTGGGGAATCGTTTATTTATTGTAGAGATGAGAACGACCTATATTATACTTATCTTAAAGATTATGAGCTGAAAGAAGCTATTGATGAGATGGAATGTGCTCAAATGTATTTCTTATTCCAACAATGTAAATCAGGAAATTTTGCTAATGAATTAACATACTTACCCGGCACTGGTGTTGATTGTGAAAATCGAGTAGTACATACAGCTACTTCAAGCGATCTCTTATCAACTTGTGAAAAATATATCACCGAAAAATCCTATGGTGAATTTACGTATTACTGGGCTGCTGCTGTGAGGGGAGTTTATCCTGTTACGGAAACACCTTGGGAACCGAGTTATGCAGTAGGTTCTTTTCAATTTCACGATATTAGTTTCCCCACTAATCATCCTGTAGATTATGATCCTGACTTAAACAGTGATGGCTTCGTAACATTAGAAGAAGCATTTTGGTATGCAGATGATTGGGATACATGGTCGGAAGGTCATCCTGATAATCCTGAGCCGGAAGGTTATTATTATGATGACCCTTATTGTTGGGATTGTGAGGAAGAGCCACAAATTCAAAGTTCAATGGGGTGTAATAGCATTACAACTATATACGGATTAGCAGGTACAGTTGATGATTATACAGAAATAATTGGTAATAGAAACTATCTGGTGGGTGAAACAGTAACAGTTGATGATTATTTGGATATTTTAGATAATGCCACCTTATATTTCTCAGGCGAAAATGCTTTAATAATTGTTAATCCGGGAGGAGAACTCGTTCTTTTTGATGGTGTAACCACATATGACAGCGAAATAATTGTTGATGGAGAAATAGAAATTAATGACCGGGCAACCTTTAATAATACAGATTTAATCATAGTTGGTGAATTTGATGTGGGGGATGATGCGGAGTTTAATGATATGGAATTACATTTGACCAACGAGAATCTACAAACAACATTCAATAAAAGTACTTTTTATCAGAGTTCGTTTCATAATTATGGGGAAGGACTAACGATAAATAATTCTGCATTTAACAATTGTTTTGTTGCAAATTCACATCGTGGCAATGTGTTAGTTACAAATACTGTATTTGACAGAACCTGGCTTTACCTTGAGAATATATCAGCACAGGAAGATTTTTTGGCAACAGTATCAAATTGTGATTTTACTACCAATAATGGCATGGTTGCAATCGAAGTTTCTAGTTATGATAGATTTTTTATTAGTAACAATCTTATTGATGGAAATTATTATAATGGAATTCAACTTGTTAACTCTGGCGATGGATCCTGTGGCCAGGTTATTTTTGAGAATGAAATTACGAATTGTGTTGCAGCTGCATTAATGGTATATAATTCTACAACATCAATAGCAGGAAATAATATACATCATAATAATTATGGTATTAAACTTCTGAATAATAGTAATACGGACATTATTGGAGATCCTGATGCAAATACTTCTTCTGAGTCACAACAAATTCGTGATAATGACTCGTATGAGATATATGCTTCGGGCGGTAGTTTTCCATGGTATCTGAATCATAATGTAATAACTGATGATAACCAAATTTTGCCATTGGTTTATTATGATTATGGCACAACGCATATACCACTTGACGTGCGTTATAATTGTTGGGGTTGTGACTTTATGCCATCCTTGGATCTTTATCCATCAGAAGATTATATATATTCACCTACATGGTGTCCCGGCGGAGGAAGCATGATATTGGAGGCTGCAGAAACTTTGTATTTATCTGGCAAATCACTATATGATAGTTCAGATTATACAAGTGCAAAATCAACATTTGAAATGGTAATAAACCAATATCCTGAAACAAAGTATGCAAGTGCATCGATGAAAGATTTGTTTACAGTTGAAAAATTTGTAACAAACGATTATGGTGCTTTGCAGCAATATTACAATACGAATACTGTTATTCAGGCTGATACTGTGCTTATGGAATTATCGGTATTTCTTGCCAATAAATGTGATGTTGAGATGGAATACTGGGAATCAGCAATAGAACATTATGAAGATATTATACTTGCTCCTGAATCAACTCAGGATAGTATTTTTGCAATTATTGATTTGGGCCATGTGTACTTTCTTATGGACAATAGTAGTAGTAAAAGCATGAAAACAACAGGTAATCTTCTTGAGCACAAACCTAAATCGCGAGATGAGTATTATGATAAACGTAATTACTTATTATCGCTGTTACCTTTTACTAAAGAAAAAGAAGATAATAATGTTAGTTTTTCGGAAGACAATATATTATTACAGAATGTACCCAACCCATTTGCTAACTCAACAACAATATCTTTTCGTTTGACAGAGAATAGTAGGGGCAATATCAAAGTCATTAATAACATAGGTGAAGTAGTTAGGGAAAACAACTTCTCAAAAAATGCTGGTTTGCATAATATTGAACTTGATATGAGGAACCTTCCCGTTGGTATATATTATTACACATTAACAGTTAATGGTAACCATACTGATACAAAAAAGATGGTTGTAGTGAGATAAACAAAGGTAATTAAAGAGCAAAGTGTTTTTAAACTAACGCTTTGCTCTTTAATTATAAAGTTGAGGAAGGTACAGAATCAATAAGCTTCTTTGTATAATCTGATTTAGGATTTTCATAAACTTCATCAGCATCACCAATTTCCACAATACTACCATCTTTCATTACCATAATCCTGTCGCTCATATACCTAACAACACTTAAGTCGTGGGAAATAAAGATGTAAGTAAATCCAAATTCCTGTTTTAGATCATTCAACAAATTTAACACCTTGGCCTGCACACTAACATCCAGTGCAGAAACTGCTTCATCACAAATTATAAACTTTGGATTTAACGCTAGAGTACGTGCAATTACTATTCTTTGTCTTTGGCCTCCTGAAAATTCATGTGGATATCGGTTAAAATGCTCTTCCTTTAACCCTACTTTTTCAAGAAGAAATATGGTGCGGTCTTTACGTGATTTATTATTACCATAAAGTTTGTGAACTTTCATGGGCTCCAATATCGCATTACCTATACTCATTCGAGGGTTCAACGATGAATATGGATCTTGAAAAACAATGTTTATGTCTTTACGTTGTTTTTTTAAGAGATTGGAATTTAGAGATAACAAGTCTCTGTTTTCAAAATAGATTGTTCCTTTACTAGGTTCAATTAGTCTGAGAATACTTCTTCCCAAGGTAGTTTTTCCACAGCCCGATTCCCCAACTAACCCTAAAGTCTCACCAGGGAAGACATCAAAACTAACATTATCCACCGCGGCCACAAAGCTTGTTGTTTTACCCCAGATATTTTTTTCAAGGGAATATTTTTTTTCAAGATCCTTGACTTTTAGTACAGGGTCTTTGTCGATTTTAGTAATGAGTTGTGAAAAGCTGTTTCTTTCAGTATCCTTAATTTCATCTACCTCATGGTTTCCATCAGTAAAATCTTCTATTACAGGTAGTCGCTCAACTCGTTTTCCCATGGGAGGTCGACAAGCTAATAAACCTTTAGTATATGGATGTTGAGGATTTTTAAAGACACTTTTAATGTTGCCTGATTCAACAATACTACCCTTGTACATAACAACTACCTCATCTGCAACTTCGCTAATTACTCCCAAATCGTGACTGATAAAAATTAACCCCATTCCATAATCTTTTCTCAGATTATTAAGCAGAGTAATTATTTCTTTTTGAACTGTAACGTCCAAAGCTGTGGTTGGTTCGTCAGCAATTAGCAAATCGGGGTTATTTGCTATTGCCATGGCAATCATTATACGTTGTTTTTGGCCACCCGATAATTGATGAGGATAGCTTCTGTATATATTATCCGGCCTTGGTAGATTTACTTTTTCAAATAATTCCAAAACCTTTATCTTAGCTTCTTTCTTGCTTAAATGTTGATGAAGAATAATACTCTCAGCTACTTGTTTTCCACATCTGATAACAGGATTAAGTGCCGTCATTGGCTCTTGGAATATCATTGATATCCTATTGCCTCTATACTCTTGTATTTGACTTTTAGAAAGCTTAGTTAGATCAACATCATCAAACATAATTTTACCAGAAGCGAGTTTTGCCTGTGGGGGTAGTAACTGAATAACTGAAAGTGCTGTTAACGACTTACCTGATCCCGATTCCCCAACTATCCCTAACGAACAGCCTCTATCTACCTTAATGTTAACGTCATCAACGGCAACTACTTTTGAATCTTCCGTTCCAAATTCTATTGTAAGGTTGTTAATTTTTAGCAAATCAATTATTTGTGTTGATAATAAGGAAATTAATAGTACTTTTGCACCGATTTTTCAGAACCAGATAAACCAGATAAATGTCAGATCCAAAAGTAAGTATTTTTACCGGTCGAAAAACCCGCTACCTCGCCGAAAAAATTGCGGAGAGCTACGGAGTTGAACTGGGGAAGTCTATTGTAACTAATTTTTCTGATGGTGAGTTACAGACTTCATATGAGGAAAATATAAGAGGTAAAGATGTATTTATTGTACAGTCAACCTTTCCTCCTGGGGATAATTTACTTGAATTGCTTATGATGGTAGATGCTGCCAAGCGTGCATCAGCTCGAAAAATTATTGCCGTAATACCTTATTTTGGATACGCTCGTCAAGACAGAAAAGATAAGCCAAGGGTATCTATTGCATCTAAACTAATAGCGAATCTATTAATTTCAGCAGGTGTTAATCGAGTAATAACGATTGATTTACATGCCGATCAAATTCAAGGATTTTTTGATGTTCCAGTGGATAATCTCTACGCATCAAATATATTTATGGATTATATCAGGGAACTAAATTTGCCTAATCTGATTATGGCATCCCCTGACACCGGAGGTACTCGTCGTGCTGCATCATATGCAAAAGCCTTAAATACTGGATTTGTAATTTGTTACAAACAAAGGGCAAAGCCAAATGTTATTGAAAAAATGGAGCTTATTGGTGATGTTGTTGGTAAGGATGTTATTATTGTTGATGATATTATCGACACAGCTGGCACAATAACAAAGGCTGCTGATTTAATAATAAGCAAAGGAGCCAATTCGGTTCGAGCTTTTTGTACTCACCCAATTTTTTCGGGTAGTGCCTATGATAAATTAAGTAAATCAAAATTTGATGAAATTGTTGTTACTGATACCGTTCCTTTAAAACAGGATCTTGGTAAAATAAAGGTGTTAAGTACTGCTGACTTGTTGTCAGAGGTTATTAATAGAGTACAGAATTTTGAATCGATAAGTTCATTATTCGATATAAAAGAAAAATAGATTTTACAATTATATATTATTAATTAAATTTTTTTAAAATGAAAAAAGTATCAATTAGCGGTTCTCTAAGAGAGAACGTAGGGAAAAAGGATGCTAAGAAAAACCGTAGAGAAGGAAATATTCCTTGCGTTATTTACGGTGGTGAAAAACAAATTCACTTTTTTACAAATGCAATTAAATTTGACAAGATTATTTTCACACCTGAGGTGACATTGATTAATGTTGCAATTGATGGAAAAGAATATCCTACAATATTGCAAGAAGTACAATATCACCCGGTAACTGATAAAGTATTACATGCTGATTTCCTTGAAATTATTCCGGGAAAAGAAATTACTATTGGAATGCCAGTTATATTAATTGGAGATGCTCCTGGTGTAATGGCTGGCGGACAGATGATTAAGAAAATGCACAAAATCCGTTTAAAAGGATTAGCGGAACATTTGCCTGATAATGTTGAGGTTGATATTTCAAACCTTGTTATTGGTAGTTCAATAAAAATTAAGGATGTTGAATTTGAGAATTTAACAACCATTGATCCTCCAAACTCTGTAATCGTTCGCGTTAAAACATCACGTAACGTTGAAGAAGATGAAGAAGATGAAGATGAAGAAGGAGAAGAAGGAGAAGAAGGTGGTGAAGAAGCTGCTCCTGCTGCAGAGTAAGGAAAAGTTTTTACCATATCAGTTTAAAGGGATAGAGGGAATAATTACCTTTATCCCTTTATTTTTTATAACTAGTTTTTAAAGTGAAGTATTTAATTGCATGTTTAGGAAATATTGGTGCAGAGTATGTAAATACTCGTCATAATATTGGTTTTGATGTTGCTGATAAACTGATACATGAATTAAAAGGTGAGACTAGCATTGAAAAGCTTTCAATAGTCTCAAAAGTAAAATTTAAAGGGCGGACCTTGGTAATAATAAAACCAACCACATACATGAATTTAAGTGGTAAGGCAATTAGCTACTGGCTCGAGAAAGAAAAAATACCGTTGGAGCGAATGGTTGTAGTACTAGATGATATTGCATTGCCCACGGGTACTTTAAGAATGAAAGCCAAAGGTGGAGATGCAGGTCATAATGGGCTCACGGATATTATACAGAAGTTAGGTACTAATGCATTTACACGCTTAAGAATAGGCATTGGAAACGATTTCCCAAGAGGGCGACAAGCTGATTATGTGCTCGGTGAATGGAGTACATCGGAGGAAAAGATAATGGTTCCACGTGTTGAAATTGCCATAGAAATGATAAAGAGTTTTGTGTCGGTTGGAGTTAACCTAACGATGACAACATATAACAATAAATAGTAGTCAGGCAATATTGTTGAATAAAATATCCTGATGGTCAGGTAGTATACATTGTTAATAATAAACTACTAATCCCTTTCATGTACTTATTTGTAATGACAATATGGACAATAAATCATCAATTGTAAGTACTGCTCTCTTGCTAAATATCATTATTTTTACATCCAAACCCAGAATTAATATGGTAAAAACCGCAATAATTGTAGATGATGAAGAGGCCGGACTTGGGAACATGGAAAGGCTACTTGGGCTTTGTGATGATATTGAAGTAATTGCAAAAACCAAAGTTCCGGAAGAAGCTGTTGGCCTAATTACTGATAAAAAACCGGATATTCTATTTTTAGATGTTGAAATGCCACGGATGAGTGGTTTTGAAGTTCTTGAAATTACACGAAATCAGGGTTTAAATCCCATTGTAATATTTACAACCGGGTATAATCAATATGCAATAAAAGCTATTAAGGCACAGGCATTTGATTATTTGTTGAAGCCAATTGTATTGGATGAACTAAAGGAAACCTTATCAAGGTTATCAAATAATAGTATAATAGGTCATAGACTAAATACAAGTGTTGCAAGCTTACTAAGTCCGCGAGAAATTGAAGTACTGGAAATGGTAGTTCAAGGTAGAACCAGTAAAGAAATAGCAGAAGAATTATTTATATCCAAAACAACAGTTGATACCCATCGAAGAAACCTTCTTGAAAAAACGGGGTGTAGAAGTACATCGGAATTGCTAATGAGGGTAATGGGATAGTCAAGATCAAAAAAGCATAGCAAGTATTTTAACTTTACTCTTGTCTTGATTTCAACCCTTCACTAACCATTTTGCTTATTTTGTCAATTCCAATACGATCCTGCTTCATGCTATCGCGTTCACGAATTGTTACTGTATTATCTTCCAGAGTTTGATGATCAACAGTTACACAATATGGAGTACCAATAGCATCATGACGACGATAACGCTTTCCTATTGCATCCTTCTCCTCGTAAAAACACATATGATCATATTTCAGATCATTCATAATTTCACGTGCTTTATCTGGAAGTCCATCTTTTTTGGTTAGTGGAAAAATGGCAACTTTATATGGTGCTAAGACAGGAGGGAGTTTCATAACAACGCGACTATTCCCTTCACCTAGATCCTCTTCTGTATAAGAGTTGCTTAATACAGCAAGGAACATACGATCAAGACCAATGGAAGTTTCAACAACATATGGTACATAGCTTTTATTTAGCTCAGGATCATGGTAGCGTAGTTTTTTACCTGAGTGTTCTTCATGGGCGCTAAGATCAAAGTCTGTACGTGAGTGAATTCCTTCAAGCTCTTTAAATCCCATTGGGAATTCAAACTCAATATCAGCTGCAGCATTGGCATAATGAGCCAGCTTATCATGATTGTGAAAACGAAATTTTTCAGCAGGTATACCAAGTGATTTATGCCACTCCATTCGTTGCTCTTTCCAATATTCGTACCACTTCATTTCTTCTCCAGGGCGCACGAAAAATTGCATTTCCATTTGTTCAAACTCACGCATGCGAAAAATAAACTGGCGGGCAACAATTTCATTTCTAAAGGCTTTGCCTGTTTGAGCAATCCCGAATGGTATTTTCATTCTGCCTGTCTTCTGAACATTTAGGTAGTTTACAAATATCCCTTGCGCTGTTTCGGGGCGGAGGAATATTTCGGTTGCACCCTCTGCTGTTGAACCCATATTCGTGGAGAACATAAGGTTGAATTGACGGACCTCGGTCCAGTTTTTTGAACCAGATAAAGGGCATGCAATTCCAACATCTTCGATAAGAGTTTTAATTGCCTCCATATCATTATTATCCATTGCTGGATAAAGTCTGTTTTTTATGCCTTCTATCTTTTCAAGATTGGCTAGTACACGAGGATTAGTACTTTTAAATTCATCTTCGTTGAATGCATCACCAAAACGCTTAGCAGCCTTTGCAACTTCTTTGTTGATTTTGCCTTCTATTTTTGCAAGGTGATCTTCTATTAGAACATCTGCACGATATCGCTTTTTTGAATCCTTATTATCAATCATTGGATCATTAAAAGCGTCCACATGGCCCGATGCTTTCCAAACGGTTGGGTGCATAAATATTGCAGAATCAATTCCTACAATGTTTTCATGCAACTGTACCATTGCTTTCCACCAGTAATCACGTATGTTCTTTTTTAACTCAGAACCATTTTGGGCATAGTCGTATACTGCACTTAATCCGTCATATATTTCACTTGATTGAAATACAAAACCGTATTCTTTAGCATGTGCAATTATTTTTTTCAGCAGATCTTCGTTATTAGCCATGTGTTATTTTGTATTATGTTCATTAGAAATTGTCATTCTGAACGAAGTGAAGAATCTCTTTTTAAATACTTGGCAATCACGAAATATCTCACAACTAGATTCTTCGCTATCGCTCAGAATGACAATAAAGTTTAATTTGTAAAAAAGTCGACTACGTTACCAAATGTACTGGTTGTGCGTTTATAAAACTCGGTATAACCACATTGTGTGCAAGAAATTGTTGTAAATTTTTTGTTTTGCACATCAAATATTTTTGCAAAAGCACCACCTGTTGCTCTCATTTCATCAGCCTCATAGTGTTTATTGCCGCATTTTGGACAAACGTATTCTCTTTTCTGCATTGTATTTTTTGATTTGTCATTCTGAGCGAAACGAAGAATCTAATTTATTGATAGAAGATCCTTCACTTCGTTCAGGATAACAGTTAGTGTATTTATGCTCCCAAAGTAGCTACCATTACAGCTTTAATGGTATGTAATCTGTTTTCAGCTTCATCAAAAACAACAGATGCTGGTGATTCGAATACATCATCAGTAACTTCCATTGCTTCAACACCAAACTTCTGGTATATCTCTTCACCAACAGTAGTTTCACGGTTGTGGAAAGCAGGTAAGCAGTGTAAGAATTTGGCCTTTGGATTACCTGTTTTTTTCATCATTTCAGCATTAACTTGGTATGGAATCATCATAGCTATTCTATCTTTCCAAACCTCATCAGCTTCTCCCATACTTACCCATACGTCGGTGTATACAAAATCAACTCCTTTAACACCATCATCAACACTTTCAGTTAGTGTAATGGTTGCTCCAGTTTCCTTGGCAATTTCCAAACATTCTTTTACAAGTTCTTCGTCTGGCCACATTTGTTTTGGGGCAACAGCACGGAAGTCCATACCCATTTTTGCTGCTCCAACCATTAGTGAATTACCCATATTATTTCGGGCATCACCGGCATATGCAAAACTCACCTGATGTAAAGGCTTATCGCTATGTTCCATCATTGTGAGGAAGTCGGCCAGAATTTGTGTTGGGTGGTACTCGTCAGTAAGACCATTCCAAACAGGAACACCAGCATATTTACCAAGCTCTTCAACAATAGGTTGCCCAAAACCTCTGTATTCAATACCATCATACATACGACCAAGTACTCTGGCAGTATCTTTCATTGATTCTTTTTTGCCAATTTGAGTACCTGTAGGTCCCAAATAGCTAACTAAAGCTCCCTGATCGAAAGCTGCTGTTTCAAAGGCACACCTTGTACGGGTTGATGCTTTTTCAAAAATTAAGGCAATGTTTTTACCTGTAAGTCTTTTTTGTTCGGTTCCTGCATACTTTGCCTTCTTTAAATCTGCTGAAAGCTCAAGTAGAAATTTTATTTCTTGTGGAGTGAAATCCAACAGCTTTAGGAAATTCCTGTTTCTTAAGTTGAATGCCATAATATTATCTTTTAATCGTTAGAAATTAATGCACTATATATAAAAATGCTGGGCAAAAGTAACGAAATTTAATCTATATGTTATGCTCTTTGGATTCTTTTATTACATGATTGTTGAGTGTTGTATTATATTAAGCTTATGGCTTTTAGCAGTTGACTTAAGATAAAATATATATGATATTATAGCTTTGTTTTGCCAAAAGCCAATGGCTAAAAGCAATACTATTTTAAAGGTTAATCTATAATTGTAATACTTTTACACCCGATTCCATATTAAACAATATAGTAGTATGATAATTGTAGATGATATACTTGTGTCGGATGAAATGAAGGAAGTGTATTTTTCATGTAACCTATCTGCCTGTAAGGGAGAGTGCTGTGTTGCTGGTGATGCCGGTGCTCCACTTGATGAAGATGAAATCTCAATTCTTGAAGATAGCATTGATGAAATTGAGCCTTTTTTAACAAAAGAAGGGAAAGATGTCATAGAAAATGTTGGGGTTTTTGAATACGACGAAGATGGTTCATATGTTACACCTCTTGTAAATGATGAAGAATGTGCATTTGTTTATTGGAAAGATGGAATTAGTTTTTGTGCCATCGAAAAAGCATACATGGAAAAGAAAATAGATTTTCAAAAACCTATTTCATGTCACCTATATCCTGTTAGACTAAGTAAAGTTGGCAACTCAATAGCAATAAACTATCATCAATGGGATGTATGCAATCCTGCTCTTATTGCTGGGGAAAAAGCAGGACAACCTTTATTTGCATATCTCAAGCAGCCGCTTACCAGAAGGTTTGGTGCCGATTGGTATGAAAAATTAGTGTTAAGACTCGACCCCGAATAACTATACAGCAGGCGCGGGAGCCACAGCCATTCCATCGAGCTCTTTATCGATGTGAAACATGCCGGCTTTATCGGTGCCAACAAGTTTAATCTTATCCAGTATTGTGTTGAATAAGTTTTCTTCTTCAAGTTGTTCGGTAATATACCATTGTAGGAAATTGCTTGTGGTATAATCCTTTTCTGTTAAAGCAACCTCGTACAGATTGTTTATCGACTCGGTAATGTACTTCTCATGTTCCATCACTTTTTCGAATACATCTAATAATGATTCAAATTTACTCGTTGGTTGTTCAATGTCCATAAGCTGAGCATTACCACCACGATCATTAACATAATGAACAAGTTTCATCATATGCATTCTTTCTTCATCTGCATGCTCATATAAAAATTTTGCAGCTCCTGGATAACCGCTAGTCTCACACCAAATTGCCATTGCAAGATAAAGGCGTGATGAATACTCTTCTTTTTTGATTTGTTCGTTTATTGCGGATTGTACTTTTAAATTAATCATCGTTATGTTTTTTTAGCAAAGATATGGAATATGACATTATATGCCAACGAAATTGTTCAGGAAGGAATAAAAAAACGCAGAGCCAATAATGACCCTGCGTTATATTACAATTTAATGTCCTTCTAATTATTCAATGCCTCAGCTCCTCCAACAATTTCTAGTATTTCATTTGTAATAGAAGCCTGGCGAGCTTTGTTGTAGGTAAGTTTTAGATCCTTAAGCATCTCGTCTGCATTTTCGGTTGCCTTATGCATTGCTGTCATTCTTGCTCCATGCTCCGAAGCAAAACTATCGAGTAAGGCTTTGTAAAGCTGAACTTTTATGGCTTTTGGAACCAGAGCTTCAAGAATTTCTTCTTTGTTTGGTTCAAAGATGTAATTTGCATTTGCTTCTTCAGTTAATTCACCCTCATTGTTTTGTGCTTCTACAACAGGTAAAAATTGCTCTTCCTGAATTAGTTGAACAGCAGCATTTTTAAACTGATTGTATACAAGGATAATTTTATCGTATGACTTATCTACAAACAACTGCATTAATTCTTCAGCAATGGGAACAGCTTCTTCAAACGAAAGGTTGTCGAATATTTCGGTATTAATCTCAATGGGTTTATATCCAGCTATTATTAGGTCATCAGCACCTTTTTTGCCAAGACATAAAAACTTAACATTACCCTTTTTATTTTGTTCAGCAAAGTTGCTTTCCACAAGATTAATTGCATTTTTAACAACATTTGCATTAAAAGCACCACATAAACCTCTATTTGAAGTTATTGTAACGATTAGTACATTTTGATCACCTCTGTCAGCAGTATATACACCCTCATCCGATCCTTCCATATCATTGGTTAAATCCTGCATTATATGCTGAAGTTTTTGAGCATATGGTCGCATATTAAGAATGGCATTTTGAGCTTTCCTTAGTTTTGAGGCAGCAACCATTTTCATGGCACTTGTAATCTGCCGTGTTGAGTTAACGGATGATATTCGTATGCGTACTTCCTTAAGACTGGCCATGGTAATTAAATGTCAGTTTTTTATTCAAATTTACGAGATACTTCAGCTGCAGCTTTTTTAAGAGCTCCGGTTAATTCGTCAGTAAATTTACCTTCGCCAAGTTGCTTAATAATATCTTTTTGTTGAGTGTCCATATGCAATAAGAATGCATCCTGGAAATCAATAATCCTTTCAACGGGAACATCTGCCAATAGATTTTGAGAACCACAGTAAATAATTGCTACCTGCTCACCTACAGTAAGTGGTGAATATTGAGGCTGCTTAAGTATTTCTACGTTACGTTTCCCCTTTTCAAGTACAGCCATTGTTGCAGCATCCAAATCGGAACCAAACTTAGCAAATGCTTCCAGCTCACGGAACTGAGCCTGATCAAGCTTAAGTGTACCAGCAACCTTTTTCATTGATTTTATTTGAGCATTACCTCCCACACGTGATACAGAAATACCAACATTAATCGCCGGACGTATACCAGAGTTAAACAAATCATTTTCAAGAAAAATCTGTCCATCAGTAATCGAAATTACATTTGTAGGAATATATGCACTTACGTCACCAGCCTGTGTTTCAATAATTGGAAGGGCTGTTAATGAACCACCTCCTTTAATCATACCTTTAATGCTTTCGGGAACATCATTCATTTGATGAGCAATTTCATCTGAATTAATAACCTTAGCAGCTCTTTCAAGTAATCTTGAATGTAAGTAAAATACATCTCCAGGATAAGCTTCACGGCCTGGTGGACGACGAAGCAATAGTGATACTTCACGGTATGCAACAGCCTGCTTACTTAAGTCATCATACACAACAAGTGCTGGACGACCTGTATCACGGAAGAATTCGCCAATAGCAGCTCCGGCAAATGGAGCATAAAACTGCATAGCAGCAGGGTCGGAAGCTGAAGCCATTACAATTGTTGTGTAGGCCATGGCACCGTTTTCTTCAAGTATTTGCTGGATATTGGCTATTGTAGATCCTTTTTGTCCTGAAGCCACATATATACAATAAACAGGTTCTCCTTTATCGTAAAATTCCTTTTGATTAATAATTGTGTCGATGGCAATGGCAGTTTTACCTGTTTGACGGTCACCAATAATTAGTTCTCGCTGTCCACGTCCAATCGGAATCATTGCATCAATAGCTTTAATCCCGGTTTGTAGAGGTTCGTTTACAGGCTGACGGAAAATCACACCTGGTGCCTTACGCTCCAGAGGCATTTCGTAAGTGTCACCTTCGATAGCTCCTTTACCATCAATTGGTTCACCAAGGGTGTTCACAACACGACCAAGTAATCCTTCTCCAACCTTAAGTGAAGCAATACGTTTGGTACGCTTTACACTATCACCTTCGTTAATATCACCTGGTTCACCCAGCAATACAATACCCACATTATCTTCTTCAAGGTTAAGAACAATTCCCATTAACCCTGTTTTTTCAAACTCTACCAACTCACCCGCCTCAACATTTGTTAAGCCGTAAACACGAGCAATACCATCTCCAATTTGTAATACTGATCCAACTTCTTCTAATACTGCTTCTGATTCGAAACCTGCTAGTTCTTTACGTAGAATTGCTGATACTTCAGCCGGTTTAATGTCTGCCATACGACGTATTTGTTTACTTTGTTAAAATTGTATTTCGTACAGGTTTTCTGAAAAACCTTTTTTTAACTTATTCAATTGATTAATAATACTTGCATCATATTGATAATCCTGAAAATCAACAATGAAGCCACCAATTATGTCTTCGTTTACTTTTTCGGATAATTCAATATTCATTTTTGTTGAATCCTTCAGTTTAGTGGTAATTTCACTTTTAACTTTAGCATCAGCTTTAAGCGCGGTTGTAAGGTTTACAGGAAGGATGTTTTTATACTCTTTATAAATTGCATCATATGCTTCACAAATGTACGGAATATACTTTTCTCTGCCTTTTTTTGTGATTAATCGAAGAAACTTTATCGATAATTCATGTAAAGAGTTCTCGAAAATAGCATCAATGATTTTTATCTTTTTATGTTCATCAATTACAGGATTTGCTATTATTATTCGTAGTTCACGATTTTCAGCAAATACTTTTCCAACTTGTTTTAGGTCAGCATCAACTTTATCACGGGCTTTAAATTCCCCTGCTAAATCGAATAATGCCTGTGCATAGCGGTTTGATAATAATTTAATTCTCATGCTGTAACTTCTTAGTTTAAGCTGGTCTCGCTAAGTAATTTCTCTGCGTAAGCGGTTTGTTGTTTTTTATCCTTGAGTTCTTCGCGAAGTATTTTCTCTGCGATTTCAATGGAGTAACTTGCTATTGTATTCTTAATGTCAACTACTGCAGCTTTTTTCTCGCTCTCAATTCGCTCCCTTGCACTTTCAACAATTTTGTCGGCAGCAACCTGTGCTTTATCCTTAGCATCGTTAATCATCTTTTCTTTAAGAGCTCTGGCTTCCTTAAGAATATTATCTCTGTCATCTTTAGCTTCACGAATTAATTCTTCGTTATCAAGCTTAAGGTTTTCCATTGCTTCACGAGCTTTTTCAGCTGCAAGCAATGATTCTTCGATTGATCTTTCTCTTTCTGATAATGCATCAGTAATTGCAGGCCAAGCATATTTTGCAAGCACCCAAAGCAATATTCCGAATGCCAGGGTCATCCAAATTACGAGTCCAAAACCGGGATTGATTAATGACATAATCTATTATTTTTTTATTCAGTTATTCAATTTAATTAACTGATATGATGCAGCCAATCGCTACATCATATCAGAATACATCGCTGTTGCTTATAAGAATACAATCAACAAACAAACAACGATTGCAAAAAATGCAACACCCTCAATAAGAGCAGCAGCAACAATCATGTTTGAACGAATGTCACCTACAGCCTCTGGCTGACGGGCAATAGCTTCAACAGCACCACGACCGATTTGTCCGATACCAACACCTGCACCAATTGCAGCGATTCCGGCACCAATACCTGCACCCATTTTTGCATAAGGGGCGAAGTCGGCAACAGCCTGTAATAAAATTGCTAATAGTTCCATAGTTATTGTTTTATTAATTTAATAATGGATAAAATTCATTAATGTGATTCTTCCGTTGCCATACCAAAATAAAGCGCTGAAAGAAGAGTAAATACATATGCTTGAATAAATGCAACCAATATTTCAAGAACATCCATGAAAATGGAAAACCCAACCGAAATAACAGCAACACCATAACCGGCCCCAGCACTAATTTCGCCAAAAATAAAAATCAAACTTATAAATCCAAGAATGATAATATGCCCTGCACTTATGTTTGCAAAAAGACGTACCATAAGTACAAATGGCTTTGTGAAAACTCCCATAAGCTCTACAATAGGCATAAGTGGAACGGGTATTTTTAGCCACCATGGCACACCAGGTGCATTTACAATATGTAACCAATAATTTTTGTTTCCGCTAAAAGTTGTAATAATAAATGTAAACACTGCGAGAACACCAGTAACTCCAATGTTACCCGTTACATTAGCTCCACCCGGGAAAAACGGAACAATTCCCAATAGGTTGTTTAACAGTATAAAGAAAAAGACGGTAAGCAAAAAAGGTAAATACCTTTTGTATCTTTTTTCACCAATTGATGCTTTAGCAATATCATCGCGAACAAAAATAATAATTGGTTCTAAGAAAGACTGAAGTCCTTTAGGAGCCATTCCTTCTCTTCTTTTGTAAGCTTTTGCAACTGACATAAAAACAAATATCAGCACAAAAACACTGAGAAAAATCGCCAGCACATTTTTTGTAAATGAAAAATCGAGTGTTGGTCGTATTTCTTCACCTGTTGATGATTTTCGAACGAGTTTCCCAGCATTCATATCATGATGCGAAATAAAATATCCATCGTGTATTTTGCTGTGATGAAAAACCGATGACATAAAGAAATGAAATTTGCCTTCATCATAAAGCATAATTGGCAGAGGAACTGTAATATGGACATCATCCCAATCCATAATATGCCATTCATAAGAGTCGGTAATATGTTCAATTATCATTTCACCTGCCTGAAATTCTTGGGTTTCGATTTCCTTTTCCCAAGATTCAGCACCATCATTGGTTCCATGATCATCTTGTTGAGCGGATAATTGCATGGTTCCAAACATCACTAATAAGGTGATTGTTGCTAAGCGGCCAAGGGTTCCAAATCTGTGTAATATACTACTCATTTACAAAGGAATGTTGTTAAGTTTAACGCAGTTAAATTAGCGTGCAATTTTACGAATAATTACCGAATTAGAAAAATGAAATATTAATTTATTTATTTACTGGGTATTAAGGGTCTGTAAACCCTTTATGTAGAAGCTTTCTAAATAAAAATTTTTATGGAAAAACTATTCAGAAAATGCTTAATTTCACAGCAAAGCATAAAGTCTTAACAAATAGACCTGACTTGAGATGTTCATCTATTGCACAGAATATTGAAAACAGGCAAAAAAAACTTACTACTATGAAAACTATATTATCTGCAATTTTATTAAGTACACTTATTTTAGTCTCATCATGTGAACAACAAAAAGCAAAAAAATGTGAAGAAGAAAAAGAAGCCATAGAAAACCTGTTGGAGAATTACATTCTTGCAAATGAGAATCAGGATTTGGAATTAATTGAAGAAATATGGGCCTCTGATGATGACATTGTTCTATATGGAACCGATTCAGATGAAAGAATAGTTGGATGGGCTAATATTAGATCAGGAATTAAAGAACAGTTTGGGTTTATCTCCGATACATATATCTCTGCATCAAATCAGTTTATCAAGTTAAATTGTACTGGAAATACTGCCTGGTTTGCCGAAACCTTAAACTATAACTACATTTATAAAGGTACCGCTCATAAATACGAAGGGTTAAGATTTACAGGAGTTGTAGAAAAAATTGATGGTAGTTGGCGTCTTGTTCAGGCTCATCTTTCACTACCCGCTTCTGTAGGTATTGGTGATTAGGTATTGATATTAGGGTTTTAAGGTATATGGGTATAAGGGTATATGGGTATATGGGTATAAAGGTATATGGGTATAAAGAGACAAGGTAATAGTAAAAGAGGAACTGCAACAAAAAACTGGACAAAAAGATAAGTTATCCTACCATTTCATATTTTTATTCGTTACTTTTCCAAATCACTACAAGTGATAAATGATTCAATGAAGATTGCATGCTTTGCGTATAGTACCATGTATCAATGTGTTCAAACATAGAAATTTATGCAGGCTTTCTTTTAAAGCAATTATGTTTATATCCATTCTGTTTTGATTGTTTAAAAAAGCAAGTTCACCCTATACCCTATACCCTATACCCCTATACCCTTACAGCCCTATAACCCTATACCTTATAACCTTTTAAACCCATTCCTATCATCTCTTTTCCCCTAGTTTTTATAAGCTATTGCTATTTGGTAGTCTTATTACTAAAACTTCAGTGTTCATTTTTCACAGTAGGGGTAAAGCCATAGTTAGCTGTCATATATATAGGCTATTGTTTTTCAACAAGAACTATTTAAACCTTCAACCCATGAAACAAGCTGCTACAATTATTTTTCTGCTGCTTACGCAGATTTCCTTAGGCGCAATTTTTGAATTTAACTTTTCAACTAACTCATTGGATAATGTTCAAATTCAGGATGGGGTTGTTGGTACAGGCCAAATTTATGGCACTGTAACCGATACTATTTCGGGAGATTCATTGTTCGGTGTATCTGTTACAACAGGAGCTAATACCACCCAAACAGATACCAACGGTTATTATGAGCTCATTTTGGATGAAGGCAGTTATGATTTGCTTTTCAGTTTTTTAGGCTATGAAAGCAGGGTGATAAGCACCGTTGTAGTTTCAGGTTCTGTATCTGAGGAAAGTGCTAATTTGTATGTTGTTGCCAATCCGGTACCATGGGTAATTGCTGATGTTAATGCTGCAGAAACAGAGTGTTTGGTATCATGGAGTGAGCCCCAGGGAACTTATATGATACTGTATGATGATGATGAAGTAGATAATCACTTGATTTGGACAATTCCCGGAAATGCAGTTGGTGTTCGTTTTTCACCCAAAGGGTATCCTGCTACTGTAACTGGAGGAAGTTTAAATGTAGGTGATGGTAGTTTCCCCACCGGAGCTAACTTTATAGGTACACTGTTTGCTATTGGTATTTTTGATGATGATGGCGTAAATGGCCTCCCCGGTACAGTCCTTGATTCGGTTTTGGTTGAAGTAGTTAATTATAATTGGGTAGATTTTTATGATGTTTTTAACAACACGTTTTATGATGGTGACTTTTATATTGTTATGTGGCAATTGGGTGTTGAAACCAATTCTGCACCCATAGCCATCGATACAGATTTAACTTCTTTTTATAATTCAGTTACCTTACAACAGGGAGCAGGTTGGGCTGAATCACCTAACCAAAATTTTATGATTAGAGCCTATGTTAATGGTGTTTATTACACAAATAATTCACCATATTATTGGTACACTTACTACACCATAGCAAGAGTAAGCAATTTTGATCCCTTGGTAGGACCGGAATCAGGCGTATTAACTCCAATAGCAAACCCTTCAAATGAGATATTTGGCGATCATGCATTTGGTGGACAGGCCCCTGGATTCTATGCTTATGCCGTAAGAGCTGTATATCCCCATGCAAGTTCATTCTTGACCTTTTCGAATATTGTACATCGTGGAATAGATAATACCGTTACTTTTGAGTTAACCCATTGTATGGATGACCTACCAGAAGGCATTGAGGTAACACTTATTGGATTTGATTACCCTTTTGAAGTTTTTTCTGCAATATCTGATGCCAGTGGAATTGTAGTATTTAATGATGTAGTTGATGGTAGTTATTACCTAAGGGCATATAAGCCAGGATTTGAGCCTTACGAAGATTTTGATTTACAGATTTATGATGATTTATTCTATAATATTATGCTTACCGGATTAGTGCTTCCTCCTCAAAATCTGGAGGTTGATCCACTAACATCTATAGCAACATGGGATGATCCAACTATTATAAAACTACAAACAGAAGATTTCGAAGGAGCAGTATTCCCACCTGATGGTTGGCAATCATCATCATTGGGTATTGGATGGTATTCAACTGATAATGGTAGTTCGGCCAACTGGATTATCCCTCCGGGAGATGGTTATTACGCATTGTCAAATGATGATGATGCAGGAGCCACAAATGATGGGAGTAGTGATTATCTTATTACACCTTTATTGGATTTAACAGATTGTATTTCGTATCAAATTAAATTTGATTATTTCTTCGATGCGACAAATAGTGAAAGAGCATATTTTGAATATAGCCTTGATACAGGAACTACATGGATACTTGTGGATTCATTGGTTTCGGTTTCGGAATGGACATTGGATTCAGTGGACTTAACTTTTCTGTCCGGGCCAGGATCAACACCGGTATTGTTGGCTTTTCATGCAGACGATAACGGAGGATTGGCATCTGGATTGGCAATTGATAATGTGGGAGTTATAAATTTTCCACTTTCATTAATTGGTTATTATTTATATCTGGATGGTAGTTTTATCGCTCAGGTTCCGTCAACTATAAGGACATACACTTTTGTAGATTTATCTTATGGTCAAACATACGAGGCAAGCGTTAGAACACTTAGAGAATGCGGATTGTCTGATCCTAGTAATTATTTTATCTGGGAATCCACATACTTGCATCCGCCCCGCAACTTGGTCGATGATTATGTTTATGGAATGGACTCAATTCCAATTATGTGGAATCCACCGCTGACCGGAACAATTCCAATGGCAGCGGCATTTAACATTGTTTATGTTGGCCCTCAAAAACAAGATGTAAGTTCAACCATGGATGCTGCAAAAGAGGTTACAATTATTGAGTTTGAAAATAAGAGTAATAGATATATGGGTGATCTTCAATTTTCATTTCCCACTTTAATGGGAGGTGGTGAAGCTGGTTGTGAAACCGATGGTGAGTTTATTTATACAGTAATGCCCAATCAATTTATTAAGTATGATATTGATGGCTTTTTAATCGAAAGCTTCTCCATTGCCGGAGTTTCTGATGTTAAGGATTTAGCGTATGATGGTGAATTTTTCTATGGAGCTGCAGCCAACACTACGGTTTTTGTAATGGATTTTACCACGCAATTATTGGTTACAACATTTACTGCGCCCACTGATGTTCGTGCAATTGCCTATAATGTAGATGATGAAACTTTTTTCACAAATAACTGGGGAACAGATATTGTAAACTTTGATGCATCGGGAAATAATTTGGGATCGTTTACCCCAAGCGTAACAGCAATTTATGGATTGGCATACGATAAGTGGTCGATACAAGGAGTGCAAAGTATTTGGGCATACGATCAAGGAGAAAATAATTTAATACAGTTTGCTTTACCAAGTGGTGAACCAACGGGCTTTGTTATTGATGTTGAATGCCAAACATGCTCCACAGGATTAGCAGGAGGATTATTTACATATCCCGGTTTATATGAAGATGGAAAAGTAACCATTGGAGGTGCTGCACAGGATGAAATAGTTTGGGGTATCGACCTGGCAGATTATAGTGTAAGTGGATTGATTCCGGATGGTTTAACATCCTTTAATTTATACTTAAATAATACCTTTATGGGAGATGTACCCTATGCTAACCAAGCTGCAAACGAGTTCTTAACTCATATTTTTGAGCCATTGGATCCGGGATCGTATTATTATTGTGTAAGTGCAGTTTATGAACTTACCAGTTATGGTTTTCCTGGCGATTATAGTGAATCACAATGGATATGCGGAGACTCCGTTCATTTGGTTTGGGGATCAATAATACCATATACTGAAAACTGGAGTAGCGGAACCTTTCAAGGCTGGACCTTAAACAACAACTCAGAAAACTGGCTTATAAATTCACATGAAGGAGAGCCCGCACCATCAGCACAATTTTCATGGGAACCCATACTCGAAAATGATTACTCTTCTACGCTTACAAGTGAGCCAATTGTTGTTGATTCAATAACCGAAGGAGATATTTTTCTTGATTTTGATCTTAAACTAGTTGATGTAAATTCAACGGGCGAAGAGAAATTATTGGTAGAAATATACAATGGAACAGAGTGGTCTCAGGTTGCCGAATTTGCAAATAATGGAAAATCAGGGTTTACTACAAATCACATAAATATCTCAAACTACTGCCTAGGAAGCACAACAAAGGTTAGGTTTAATGTAACCGGACAAAACTCATCAGATATAGAATCATGGTTTTTGGATAATATAAGCATAACCCGACAATGTAGTTCTCCAACAAACCTCATGGGTGAATATATTTGGAATAATAATGATGATATGGGAGTGGAACTCTGCTGGAATAGTCCGGATACAACAGGAAAAAGTCTTGGTAGTTTTGGAAATAATGAAATGCAAATCGACTTTAATAATAGAAGTAGAGAAATGGAAGGTTTTAATATTTATCGAATGCATATGGATTCAACAAATTATGCATTGTATGATATAGTGCCATTACAGCCAGGACAGTCTTCCTATTGCTATTATGATGAAATTCCAAATACAAGTATACATACAGGATACTACTATCAGGTAACGGCTAGTTATTCAGGCGAATTTGATAATTGTGAGTCGGCTCCTGCCAATTCGTTGGAGATTCCGGATAATGATTTTGTATATGTATTTGTAACTGGTATTGAGAACAAAGTTGAAGCAAACCCAATAAGAGTTTATCCCAATCCCACACATAATGTACTCAATGTAAGTTCCAATGGAACAATTTATAGCATTACCCTTATCAACAACATTGGTCAGGTTGTGTACTATAATAATGGTATTAATGAGTTGGATATTAAACTTAATACTGGCTTGTATGAAACGGGTGTATATCTTATTAAAGTTGAAACAGAAAAAGGAATATCACTACAAAAAGTAATTGTTAAATAGGTATTTGATTTAACGGTTTGATTCATATACTTTTTTTGAGTTTCCGATATGCTACAGATTCATATATCTAAATGCCAACATATTAACAAAGGAGTTCAATATCCAATTAATATTATTTTACAGTAGGGGTAAATCCACAGTTAACTGTCATATATATAAGCTATTGTTTTCAGCAAGAACTATTTCAACCCTCAGACCCATGAAAAAAATTGCTACTATAATTCTCATGCTACAATTCCTGTTAACATCAGGTATATTATTGAGCAATTCAATTACTAAGATTAACGATAAACTGACCCTCAGTCAATATGGTAATATTGAAGGAACTGTTGTTAATGGAGATGGATTTTCAATTGCCAATGTGCTAGTTGGTATTGATGGTATAACACAAACTACCACTAGCTCAACGGGGTATTATATTCTTGAGAATATACCTGTAGGTCAAAATATTGTAGTTTGTTTAAAGGAGGGATATAATACAGCAGTGGACTCAATAATCGTCATTCAGGACGATACACTTAACCTTGATTTTTCATTAACCCAACCCAATATAACTGTTGCCCCCACTTTATTTTCTGTTACTCTGAATCCAAACGAATATTTAACCCAATATATGAGCCTGCTAAATACCGGTGATGGCGAAGGTGAGTGGGCAGCAGTTATAAATTATCTATCAAAAACTCCCTCATATAAGGTGCAGAAATTGGAATCAAGCAAGACTCGTGATTTTAGCATAATCGAAACTAATCCCAAAAATGTGGTTACTATACCCCAGGGTAATGGACAGCCACTTAGTGCTCGATCTGGTTTTAATTGCCCGGTTGGCAGTGTGTTTTCATATCCTCCTCTGGCTTCCGATAATGCATACAGTTGTGAAGAGAATGCAGGAACAATGTGCTATCAAAGTTTTTCGGGAGTATCAGGTGGGTTCTCAACAATTACAATTTATGCTTTGCATACTACTCTTCCATCGGGTCCGCGGGAGCTATTGGTTGAGGTTTATGAATCGGGAAGTACTCCAGGTGCACTTGAAAGCTCATCAATAGTTATGGCTGACCCCATTGGAACAGGAATTCCAGTGTTGGGCTATCAAACATTCTCCTACACATTCGACGTTCCTGTTTCAAGTTTATCATCGGGGTGGATTGGAATTCAAGCCACCTCAGGCGGAAGCCCAACTTTTTACTGGCTTAATACACATTATACTCCTGCTTACACAGCAATGCAAAACAATACTGTTCTTTATGATGGATTGGCCATGTGTCTAGCCTCAAATGAAGAAAACTGGTTAACCCTTGAGGAGTATGAGGGTGTAGTGCTTCCCTATGGAGGAATACAAAATATAGGTGTTAATTTTGATGCCTCCGGAATGGAGGATGGAGATGTTCATACTGCAGAAATTATAATTACAACTGATCCGAATGTTGGAACATTCACCATACCCGTTAACATGTTAGTTGCCGGTGATCCACTTTGTCCTGTTTATGATCTTGGGGTTGAGCTGGTTAATATGGTTACCAGTCAAGTTGGTATATACTGGATGTTTGATTTTGCATCATGCTCTTCTAATTTTCAATATTTTATAGTAAAAAGAGATGGGGTAACAATAGGAACAACAACTGATATTTATTACGATGATATGCTTCCTAATTATGGAACATATTGTTATACAGTTATTCCTGTTTTTGATATTGGTCAGGGTATAGGAGCCACAACCTGTGTTGAATGGGAAATTCCAGCTTATTGTTGGAGTCCCAATACAGTTTATAATGAACAATGGGTTAATTCTCAGGAACAAGTAGATATTACAATAGAGAATTGTGGTTTGGGGGTGCTTGATTTTATTTTTCCCGACCACCTTTCGGGGAGTAGGTTTGCTTGTGATATGGAGGTAGCGCTTTATGATACATATGGTGATGGCTGGAATGGTGGTAGCCTCGATGTATTTGTTAATGGAAACTTGATTCTTGATGACCTTACAATTGTAAATGGTGGTGGTCCAGAGTATCATTCGTTTCCAGTTGAAGGAGGTGATGACATTAGTACAATATACACTGCAGGAAGTTGGTCGTACGAAAACTATTATGAGTTTTATGATGGAGATGGAATTTTAATATATACTGCAGCAGATGAAAGTATTCCTGTTGGAGTTGTTTTTGGAACCTGTCCTCAACCGGGTTTTATCTTGGACGTTGAACCACCGATGGGACAAATTCAGGGAGGACAATCGATGAATATATCAGTAACTTATGATGCTACAGGATTTCCCAATGGGTTATTTAACGAGTGGTTATTAATTGAAACAAATGATCCTCAACACCAGGAAGACAGTATCTTAAATCAAATGCTGGTTTATGATCCTGGCTTATTCTATGGTTATGTTAATAACTGTAGCACGGGATTACCAATTCCAGGTGTGACTGTAATTGCCGGGGATAATAGTGCTACAACTAATGGTATGGGTTATTACGAAATGTACGTTGATGCGGATACTTATGATATTGAATTCAGTTTTCTGGGCTTTGAAAGTCAGGTTTTTGTTGGCGGAACTGTTTCTGCCGGTGGGATGACTGAAATTAGTATTTGTTTGAACGAAACACCATATCCGGTGAGTTGGGTATTTGCTGAACCCGATGAGGTTGCAGGTACTTGTTTGGTTACATGGAGTTTACCCATGGGTCCATACGAAATTATATATGATGATGGCTATTCAAATGAATTTGTAATATGGACAACCCCCGGGAATGCCATTGCTGTAAATTTCACACCTGCTGGATATCCCGCAACAATAATAGGAGGTAGGTTCTTTGTTGGAGATGGAACTTTCCCTTCGGGTTCAACATTTTTAGGCACATCAATGGGTGTTGGCGTTATGGATGATGATGGAGTTAATGGAATGCCAGGAACAATACTCGATTCAACAGTTATAACAATAAATAATTTGGAGTGGGTTGATTTTTATGGATTGTTTAGTGATACAATTAACGATGGTAATTTTTACATTGTACTTTGGCAATTGGGCTATTCGAGTTTTTCGGCACCCATTGGTGTTGACACAGATGCGCCCACAGTTTACAGGTCATATGTTAAGTTTGACAATAATCCTTGGTCAGTATCACCTTATCAGGATTTTATGATTAGAGCTTATGTTGATGGTCCAAATGATGGAGTAATGAGCAGTAGTTCAGGTAGTAAAGCATCCCCAAAACTAATCCAACTACCAAAGGTCACAGAAGGTCCGTTTATAGCTACCGGTTTACCAGATGGTATTGATGGAACTGAAAAGGATGGAGAATACAGATCAATAATAGAATCAAAAGATACAAGAGACTTATTAAATTACACTGTTGCAAAGGTTACTGATTTCGATCCTGTATTGGGACCGCAAACAGGAATATTAACCCCAATTGCTAACCCAACAAATTACCCATATCTCGACCAAAGCTGGGGTGGATTACCACCTGGATATTATGCATATGCAGTAAAAGTAGTTTACGATGCCAACGAATCAATTTGGGTTTATTCAAATACTGTACCCCATTTATTATATAATACAGTTACTGTAGTTGTTTACTCATGTAATGACAGTATTGAAAATTCTAATGTTTACTTAATTGGTTATGATTACCCATATGAAGTACATCAAGGCACAACTAATACTAATGGAATTGTAGTTTTCGATAGTGTTATTGATGGATATTATGATATGCATGTTGAAGGGGTTGGTTATACACTTTATGAATATGGATATAATATATATAGTGACACAACAATTGGGGTTGAGTTGTTACAAAACATGTATCCACCTACAAACCTGGAGGTTGATCCTCTAACTTCCGTTGCCACATGGGATGAACCACTTATAACAGAACTTTATCTTGAGGATTTTGAAGATCCTACGTTTCCACCAGATGGATGGCAGGCAACGGCAATTGATGTAGGATGGTTTAGAACCGAAGATGCCAGCTCGGGAAATTGGCCAGTTCCACCCGGGGATGGTTACTATGCCTCCACGAATGATGATGTCTTGGGTACAGGTTACGGTAATAGCACAATGGATTATTTAATAACTCCGCAGGTTGATTTACGGGAGAGCGATGATTTTCAACTTTATTTTACCCAGTTCTATGATGGATCATATGGGCAGAGTGCCTATGTTGAATATAGTAATGATCAGGGAACGACGTGGGAGGTTATTGAAACCATGTCACCACAAGGTGATTGGAATAATAAAATAGTAGATTTGGCTCCAATATCAGGACCCAATAGTGTGCCAGTAATGCTGGCATTTCATTCTGATGATCATAATAGCTGGGCTTCTGGTTGGGCAGTTGATAATGTTGAGATTAAAAATGGCCCTGCTCCCGTTCTTGCGTATTATGTGTTTTTAGATAATGTGTTTGAAGCACAAACAGGATGGAACGAAACAACCTATACTTTTACCGATCTAACATATGGTGTTCCTTATGAGACATGTGTTGTTGCTGTGTACGATTGTGGTGTTAGTGATCCGGTTTGTACAACCTGGGAGTCAATTTTCTTACTTCCACCTTTAAATCTTACCAATGAATATCTATACAATACAAACGAAGTTCCATTAATGTGGAATCCACCCGAGGGTAACACAGGAGTGCCTGATGAGCTTGTTTCGTTTAACATTTACAGAGATAGTGTGGTTATTGCCAATGTTGCCTATGGTGGTCAAGGTATAGGAGAGTGGATAACTTTCATTGACAACGAATTGGATCCAAATACCTATAATTATTGGGTGTCGGCCGTTTATGATTTAGCTGATTTTGGTTACCCCGGAGAAACTGCTGAATCTGTATGGGAAGGTCCCGATGAAGTAAGTGTGGTTTGGGGATTTACCATACCATTTTTTGAAGACTGGGGAGTTGGAACCTTTGCATTCAATAATTGGACATTTAACGAGAATTCAGATAACTGGTCGATTAGCTCTCAAGAAGGAGAACCTGCTCCATCAGCAGAATTTACATGGGATCCACTATTGGAAAATGATTATTCATCAACGCTTACGAGTTACCCAATTATTGTTGATTATTTAACCGAAGGAGATCTATTTCTAGATTTTGATATAAAGTTAATCGATAGAAATTCCACAGGCAATGAAAAAATGTTGGTTGAAATATATGATGGTACAATATGGCATCTTGCTGCTGAATTTGCAAATTCCGGTAAAGAAGGATTTACAAATAACCTTATAAATATTACACAATATGCAATTGGAAATGCCATTAATATTCGTTTTAATGCTACGGGACAAAATTCGTTCGATATAATTTCATGGTATATTGATAATGTTAATGTTTATCGGGAGTGTGTAGCTCCAACGGATTTAACTGGTCAATACATCTGGATATCACCCACCGAAATTGGTGCTGAGATCTGTTGGGAAGGTTATATTGCACCATCTAGTTCTCAATGGTTCTACTATGATGATGAAACAATAGAGTATGTATGGGGAAGTACTTCTGACTGGGATGTAGATATTGCAATCAAAATTGAACAAGATGACCTAATTAACTTTGATGGAGCCGCAATTACACAATACCGTGCATTTGTAGACAGTAGGTTGTTGGGTGTTGGAACAATATCTGTTAAGGTATACCAAGGTGATAACCCAAATCCATCAGCACCAATCTATGAAGAGGACGTAACTAGTCAGTTTATTGCAGGTGATGATTGGAATGACTTTATGTTTAGTCAGGCAGTACTGATTGATATCAATCAGCCATTATGGATGGGTATGTATTTCACAGGCCCAGATGACACATATGGTCCTGGAATCACTTCACAAATGGATTCATATGATCCAAACGGAGATCTATTATGGAATGCAGGCTCATGGGATCACATACAAAATCAAGGAATTAGTAACCGTGCATGGCTATTAAGAGGTTTTGTTACTACATCTTATGGGTCAACAGTAGCTATAGGGAGCACAAATATTAATCCTTTACCTGTTCAAACAGGATTAAGCACAGTTGGTACATTTGTATCAACCCATGCAAGTCTAAGTACATTAGAGGTTAATAACACACGTTCAGAGGTTACATTTAACATATATCGTAAAGGTGGAGCTAGCGATTATGTATTATTAGCTATAGTACCAAGTGAATCAGGTACAGGCTCATATTGCTACTACGATACAGATGTTTTTTACCCCACAGAGTATTGTTACAAGGTTACAGCATCTTACGAGAGTGCTACGGATTATTGTGAATCAGCTCCAGCCAATGCATATGAATTACCAATGAATGACCATGTTTGTGTTTTTAATAGCCCCATTAATGTTGATAATCCAAATGAGGCTACTTTAATTAATGTATATCCAAATCCGGCAACCGATGAAGTGCATATAAATTCTACACTTCCTATTCAAAACATTAATGTTGTCAACTACTTTGGACAAAGTGTTTATACAAGTGAAACAAGCAATTCTAGTTCCCATAAACTGAATACCACTTTATATTCTTCAGGAATATATCTTATTCAGATAGAAACCGATATGGGAATAACAACAAGAAAAGTGATTATCAAAAGATAATCTTTTATTGGAGCATGTCTCCAAACTGATTCCGTGATTATTGGGAGCATATGTGGTTTGTGTGCTCCCTTTTTTTAATAATCAAAAACGAATAGTTATATTAACAGGGTTTTGGGCATAGTATCTAACATTGATTTTGTGCTTTCCACAATTCACTAATATCTTATATCTTTGCATTCCTAAAAATATAGAACAATACTTATGAAAAATGTAATCTTTTTATTGTTAGCGCTTCCATTTTTGTTAAGCTGCAATTCTAACAACACAAAAACTGAAGATTCAGATACAAATAAGCAATCTACATCAGTCAATAAAGCCGAAGGAGCCTCACCAATGTTAACCTATACTTTGAGTGATAAAAATAGTGATGGAAAAAAGCTTGAGAGTGAAGCTGGTGAAGTAGTGCCTGTTGAACAACTTGAGTCAAAAAATAATAATCAAAATAAAAAAAATGTCCTTAATGAAGAGGAAGATGATGATCTTAAAAGAAGAAGAGCTCACACACAGTTTAAAAATGGAACATCATTCTATAAACAAGGAGAATTGGAGAAGGCAATTGAATCTTTCAAGAATTCATTGGAGTTGAAACCTAATAATTCAAGGGCTTTTTACAACCTTGGTAATATATATTATGAACTCGGACAAAAAGATCTGGCCAAATCTTATTATATTGATGCAGTTGAGATTGAGCCAAGCGATTCACTTTCGCTAATTGCAATTGGACTAATTTGTACTGAGAATGGTGATTTACCTGAAGCATTGGATTATTATAATAAAGCGGTTGCTGTGGCACCAACTTTTAGTATGGTTTACTTCAACAGAGGGACATTGTTGGGACAAAATAAACAGTATGAAGAATCATTGAACGACTTGTCGAAAGCAATCAAATATGACCCCAAAAACTCTGAAGCATACATTAATAGAGGTCTTGCTCATTTTTATATGAAAAATATTGAGCTGGCATGTCAGGATTGGCAAAAGGCCAAGTCGATGGGAAATCCAAAAGGTAAGCAGGCGGTTGATATTTATTGTTCAGGGAAACCGGTATCTCAACCAAAAAAATAATTGGTATTGTAACTGGTTTCATGGTTTAGAATAAAACTGTAAAATATTATTAGATTCTTCACTGCGTTCAGAATGACAAAAACTCATAATGTCCCTTAAATTAACTCATTAACTAAATTCTTTGTGCAACTTTGTGTGTGCTTTGAGCTACTTTGTGGTTAATTATTTTTCAATCATAATTGGTTGCCAAGATACTCAATGTAAACACAGAAAGGATTGTAATTTTTAGTGGGATAAATATGGACATATCCTAATTATGTAGCATTTAATTTATTGATATCTCTCATCCGGAATTTCAAATCCGAATGAGCTGAACTGGAACTAAAATTGGTTTAAAAACAAAATCCCGATAATCAACAATGATAACCGGGATTTTCCAGTGGTTACCTGCCATATGCAGATAGTATTTCTTTACTCAGCTAATATCAGAACCTTATTTTCAAGTACTTCTATTACACCACCATTTATTTCGAAAAACTCTTCTTTTCCATCCTTCTTAATTTTAACTTTTCCTTGTTTTAAAGCTGAAATAAGTGGAGCATGGTTATTTAAAATTTCAAACGACCCATCAATTCCAGGTAATTGAACCAATTCAGCTTCACCTGTATAGATGGTACGATCGGGAGTGATTATTTCTAGTTTCATTTGATGTAGTTTTAGATGAAAAAAGTTAGTTGATAATAATCAATACTTAACCTTTAACTCTTAATTACTCTCTGCAATTAGCCTCTTACCTTTTTCTATGGCCTCGTCAATAGTACCAACAAGGTTGAATGCCGCCTCAGGATATTCATCTACTTCACCATCCAAAATCATATTAAATCCTTTTATGGTGTCTTCGATAGAAACAATAGTTCCTTTTAATCCGGTAAACTGTTCGGCAACATGGAATGGTTGTGATAGGAAACGCTGTACACGTCTAGCGCGGTGCACAATCAGTTTATCTTCTTCACTTAACTCATCCATACCAAGAATAGCAATAATATCTTGTAGTTCTTTATATCTCTGTAGTATTCTTTTTACTCTTTCGGCAGTATTATAGTGCTCATCACCAACAACATCTGGAGTAAGAATACGAGAAGTAGAATCAAGGGGATCAACAGCAGGATAAATACCAAGCTCAGCAATTTTACGACTCAATACAGTTGTTGCATCAAGGTGAGCAAAAGTTGTAGCAGGAGCAGGGTCAGTAAGGTCATCTGCAGGAACATAAACTGCCTGTACAGATGTAATTGAACCACGTTTTGTTGATGTAATACGCTCTTGCATAATTCCCATTTCAGTGGCAAGTGTAGGTTGATAACCAACAGCAGAAGGCATACGACCAAGTAAGGCTGATACCTCAGAACCGGCTTGGGTAAAACGGAAAATGTTGTCGATGAAGAAAAGTATATCACGGCCACCTGATTTTTCGTCTCCATCGCGGAAATATTCAGCCATTGTTAAACCAGATAATGCAACACGTGCACGTGCTCCAGGAGGCTCATTCATTTGGCCAAATACAAGAGTTGCCTGTGATGTTTCAAGCTCTTTGCGATCAACTTTCGAAAGATCCCATCCACCTTTTTCCATGCTTTCGGTAAACTCTTTTCCATATTTAATTACTCCTGATTCAATCATCTCACGAAGCAAATCGTTACCCTCACGAGTACGCTCTCCAACGCCACCAAATACAGAAAGTCCGGCATATGATTTTGCAATATTGTTGATAAGCTCCATTATAATAACGGTTTTACCAACTCCGGCACCACCAAATAAACCAATCTTACCACCCTTTGAATAAGGCTCAATAAGGTCAATTACTTTAACTCCGGTATATAGAATTTCTTTTGTTGTTGTAAGTTGTTCATATGTTGGAGGATCCCTGTGAATAGGATACCTTTTTTCAGAATCAACATTTCCAAGACCATCAATTGCATCTCCGATAACATTGAATAAACGACCTTTTATTTCATCTCCGGTAGGCATTGAAATAGGGTGTCCAAGAGCTTCAACTTCCATTCCACGACGAAGCCCCTCTGATGAGTCCATTGCAATAGTACGTATAGTGTTTTCCCCGATTGCCTGTTGTGCTTCCAGTATTAATTTTTCACCATTTTCTCTAATTATTTGTAGAGCGTCAAAAATTTTCGGGAGGTTTTCTTCTTTTTCGAAAACTACGTCGATAACAGGGCCAATAACTTGTGCTATGCGGCCAACGTTCTTTTTCTCCATAAAAAGCTATTATTTAAGGATTTTAATGTGGGCGCAAATATAATAATTTATACTTATTATAAAGTACTTAAAGTATCTAAAATTTGCAACACTCACATTCATGGTCATTGAGTAGTTGATTTAAAAAGTTTTCTTGATGCAGATTGTGCTAATTTATTCCATGAAATACATTTTCAGCTTTAATTAAAAAACAAATAATTAATTAACTTTGTGTTTTTACAAACCAATATTCCAATGGTAAAAAAAGAGATAGAATTATTTGAGAATCAAATTGAGAAGTTAGCTTCTCCTGGGTTTGATTTGGAAGCATGGAAAAAATATTCGTTATTATTATTAACCCGGGTTTTTGGAAAGCATGATCCTAAAATTAAGCAACTGAAAAGCATAGAGTTTGAATTTAATTCATGGTCATTACGTGATGCATCGGGTAACGAGTCATATGAAGAAGGCACAAAAAAACTTGCAAGAGAGGTATTGCAAGCAGCAATTGATGAGCTTAATATTTATGGATTACCAAATTTAGTAGAAAATACAAATGAACAAACAAATGAAATCCTTACGATAATTTCTGACGAATTTAAAGGATCACAGCTTAAAGAACTCCAAAAGATTCTTAAGTCACGAAATAGCATTGTTGAAAAGAAACGGAGGGTTAAGGAACTAATAGAAGATCTTGGAGAGAATGCCAGCATTGAAATAATCACAAATATATTGACAAATCCAAAAGTTGCATCTCTATTGTTGGATTAGAAATAGTGAATCAATAATTTGATTCTAAAAACATACCATATCCTTCAAAACTTTAACTATTTTTTCTTACTCCTCTTTAATAGTACGTAACTACCTCATTTTTTATTAGTTTTGCTGCCTTATTTTTAAAATTGAGAAAAATCATTTCCTAATGGGAAGAAAATACAACGAATATTCACAACTAAACTTACCTCAACTTTCGGAAGAGGTTAGATCTAACTGGGAACAAAATGACATTTTTGCGAAGAGTTTAGAAAACAGAAAAAACAATAAACCCTTTGTATTTTATGAAGGACCACCATCAGCAAACGGAGTGCCTGGTATTCATCATGTTATGGCCCGTACCATTAAAGACTTATTTTGCCGATACCAAACTTTAAAAGGCCGATTTGTTGAGCGTAAAGCTGGTTGGGATACACATGGGTTACCAGTAGAAATAAGCGTTGAAAAAACCCTTGGAATCACTAAAGAGGATATTGGCAAGAAGATCTCAGTAGAAGATTATAACAATGCTTGCCGTACAGAAGTGCTAAAGTACAAAGACCTTTGGGATGACTTAACCAAGAAAATTGGTTATTGGGTTGATTTGGAGCACCCATACATTACCTTCGATAATAAATACATAGAATCGGTTTGGCATTTGTTGAAAATGCTGCATGAAAAAGACCTTCTTTACAAGGGATATAGTATTCAACCATATTCTCCTGCTGCAGGAACAGGGCTTAGTACTCATGAAATAAACCAGCCCGGATGTTACCGAGATGTTACTGATACAACAGCTGTAGCACAATTTAAGGTTATTAAGGAAGAAGCTCCACATAAGATTTTTGATAATGTTGATACTGACCTCTATATATTAGCTTGGACAACAACACCCTGGACACTACCCTCAAATACTGCACTTGCAGCTGGCGATAAAATAGATTATATAAAAGTAGCTACATACAATCCCTATACTGGAATTCCAATCACTGTTATTCTGGCCAAAGACAGGCAAAAAGCATTTTTTAATGAAAAAAATAAAGACCTTGCTTTGGAAGAATACAAACCAGGTGATAAAAAAGTGCCATTTAAAGTTATTGGTGAGATTAAAGGGTTTGAATTGACAGGAGTTTCTTATGAGCAGCTTTTCCCTTGGGTTAAACCAATGGGCAAAGCCTTTGAAGTAATTCCAGGTGATTTTGTAACCACCGAAGATGGAACAGGGATAGTTCATATTGCGCCTACTTTTGGTGCAGATGATAATAGGGTTGCTCTAGCTATGGGAATCGAGCCACTTGTGCTCATTGACAAGATTGGTGAACGTAGACCTATGGTTGACTTTAAAGGAAGGTTCTTTACAATTGAAGACCTTGATGAGGAATTTGTGAAGCAGTACGTTGATGTTGATGCATATGGTGAGTTTGCTGGCAGATTTGTTAAAAATGACTATGATGAATCTCTTGGTAAAGGTGATGCCACCCTTGACATTGATTTAGCCGTAAGTTTGAAAAAGGAAAATAAGGCTTTCAAGGTTGAAAAACACGTACACAGTTACCCACATTGCTGGCGAACAGATAAGCCAATTTTGTATTATCCTCTCGATAACTGGTTTATTAAAACAACTGCCCTAAAGGATAGAATGATAGAGCTCAATAAGACAATTAACTGGAAACCAAAAGCAACCGGTGAAGGTCGTTTTGGGAACTGGTTAGAAAACCTTGTCGACTGGAATCTAAGTCGGTCAAGATATTGGGGAGTACCATTACCAATATGGGTAACCGAGGACCGACTTGAAGTAAAAGCAATTGGATCAGCTGAAGAATTGAAAGTAGAAGTTGAGAAATCCATGAGTGCTGGTTTTATGACCAATAGCCCAATGGCTGATTTTGAACCCGGTAATATGAGTAAGGAGAACTATGAGACCTTTGATTTCCACCGACCATATGTAGATGAAATAATTCTGGTATCGGATAGTGGGAAAAAGATGATGCGTGAGCCAGGACTTATAGATGTATGGTTCGATTCAGGATCAATGCCATATGCCCAATTTCATTATCCATTTGAGAATAAAGAGGTTTTTGAAAACAATTTCCCTGCTGATTTTATTGCAGAAGGGGTTGATCAAACACGTGGGTGGTTTTTTACACTTCATGCCATAGCATCAATGTTATTCGATTCGGTAGCATATAAAACTGTTGTTTCCAATGGTTTAGTTCTCGACAAGAATGGCAACAAAATGTCCAAACGTTTAGGTAATGCAGTTGACCCATTTGAAACAATTGATAAATATGGGTCGGATGCCACAAGGTGGTACATGATTACTAATTCACAACCATGGGATAATTTGAAATTCGATGAAAATGGTATTGATGAAATTAGAAGAAAATTATTTGGGACCCTTTACAACACATATTCATTTTTTGCATTATATGCTAATATTGATGGATTTACATATAGTGAAAATGAAATACCGGTTGCCGAACGAACTGAACTCGACAGATGGATACTATCTGAGTTGAATTCACTGGTTGGGATTGTGGATGAGGCCTTTGGAAATTTTGAACCCACAAAGGCAGGTAGAGCGATTCAGTATTTCGTAAATGAGCACCTTAGTAACTGGTATGTAAGGTTATCAAGAAGAAGATTTTGGAAAGGATCATATTCAAAAGACAAAATCGAGGCTTACCAAACATTATATACAGTATTGGAAACCATAGCTCAAATAAGTTCGCCCATTGCACCATTTTTCACAGACAGGTTATTTGTTGACCTGAATAATGTTAGCCGTAAGCACGATGTTGAGTCGGTTCATTTAAGTGATTTTCCTGTGGCTAATGATGAGTTAATCGACAAGGATTTGGAAGAAAGAATGGAGCTTGCCCAAAAAATTTCTTCCATGGTACTTTCATTGCGTAAGAAGAACTTCTTAAGAGTACGCCAACCTCTTGCAAAAATAATTATACCTGTACTTACTAACCATACAATGAACCAAATTAAGGCTGTTGAAGATCTTATTATTTCAGAGGTGAATGTTAAATCAATAGAGTACCTAACCGATGCTTCAGGAATACTTGTTAAGAAGATCAAGCCAAACTTTAAATCATTGGGGCCGAAATATGGCAAAATGATGAAACAGCTTGCCGGAGCAATTCAGGGAATCGATCAGAATGGTATAAAACAACTTGAAGATACCAATCAATATTCATTATCCATTGGTGACGATAGCTTTGAAATTACCTTGGCTGATGTGGAAATTAGTACCGAAGATATACCTGGTTGGAGTGTAGCTGTTGATGGTAGCACAACTGTTGCGCTTGATATAACTGTTACTCCTGAACTGCAGGAAGAAGGGTTGGCTCGAGAGTTTGTAAATCGGATACAAAATTTAAGAAAAGATATGGGTTTTGAAGTCACAGACAGAATCAATTTACAAGTTGAAAATAATGAGTTAACAAACAATGCACTAATTAGTTTTAATGATTATATTTGCTCAGAAACGCTTGCTGATTTGCAGTTAGTAGATCAGGTTGAACCAAGTAAATCAGTGAATGTTGAATTATTGGAAGGAGTTTCAGTTACATTACTAATTGTAAAAAAATAGCTCTTAGTAATATATTTTTAACAATATAAATAAAAAATATCGTATATTTATACGGTCAATATACTTTGATTAACAATAAAAATAATAGTCATGAAAGAGAATGAAAACGGTGATAAAAGGAAGACTAAATACAGTGATACAGAACTTGAGGAATTCAAAAAAATAATTTTAAAAAAGCTAGGAAAAGCAAAAGAGGACTTTGATCTGTTAACAGAGGCCTATAGCAATAATAGTGAGCACGGGACTAATGATACATCTCCTACGTTTAAAGTTTTGGAAGAGGGGCAGCAAGTACTTTCGAAGGAAGAAAATAGTCGCCTTGCAGCACGTCAGAAAAGATTTATTTCAAATCTTGAGAATGCCTTATTGAGAATTGAAAACCAAACCTATGGAATTTGCCGTGTAACTGGTAAATTAATTAGTAAGGAAAGATTAAGAGCTGTACCTCATGCTACATTAAGCATTGATGCCAAAAATAAAATGGCAAAGCCCGATCCCATAAACTAAGCAAATTTGAAAAAATCTATAATTATAATATTGCTTGTTCTGATAGCAGATCAAGCTTTGAAGATTTGGGTTAAATTGAGTATGACCCTTGGAGAAGAAATTCCTATACTAGGTAGCTGGTTTAACCTTTATTTTACCGAGAATAATGGAATGGCATTTGGTCTGCAGTTTGGGGGTGAATTTGGAAAGTTGTTTCTTAGTATCTTTCGTATTCTGGCAATAATAGCCATTGCTGTATATCTGTTTATTATTATTAGAAGAGGTAAAAGTAAAGGTCTAGTAATTAGTATTTCATTAATATTTGCCGGTGCTATTGGTAATATTATTGATAGTTCATTTTATGGGGTATTATTTACACAAAGTACATATCACACATTAGGAGCTTTTGCTTCCGAAGGCAATGGTTATTCATCATTGTTGCATGGTCGTGTTGTTGATATGCTATATTTCCCAATAATCGACTTTGTAGCTGCTGATGGACCTTCATGGTTACCTGATTGGCTTTATGGATATGATGGCCATTTCATATTTTTCCGACCAATTTTTAATATAGCTGATTCAGCAATAACCACAGGAGTTGCATGGTTATTAATTTTTGAAAGAAAAAATTTAAACTTATAGCTTTTTATAGTTTAGTTTGTTTTGTGGTTCAAAGTTTTAGTAACTTTATCCACTAATTAAACCTAAACAAACTATTATGAAAAAGGCAATTTCAATCACTGCATATAGTTTACTCTTTATTGTATTCTTTTCTGTACAGAGCATCTCCCAAAATTCTGAAAATAATGCGTTTAACTCAAAAAAGACCGAGTTTAACATAGCCATCGCTAACATCTTTGCTAAAGCAAATCTTGTTTATCCCTATTATTATTTAGATGGCGAATACATTAGTTATACTTATGGTCAATATCTTCGTCAACCAGAACTTGTGCTTGGTGTAAAGTTTCATGGCGAAAAAGGAGCTTTCCGACTTGGAACTAGTTTAAAATACAGCAATATAACTGACAAAAATATAGATGATGCGGTTGACACTTATACTATCAAAAATACTACTACATCCATAAACATAGGTTATGAATGGCATACTGTTTTTAGTAGGGTTGTTTTTTTCTATGGGTTTGATATTTCAACATCTTATGCATTTACCAAAATGGAGCGAGAATATGCAGGTAATTATCCATATGGATTAGTTAAAAATGATACCAAGGTAAATGAAACTACTTTTGGTATTAATCCCTTAGCAGGAGTAAATGTTTTCATTACTCCAAATTTATCCATCGGAACAGAAGTTAAATTTACTGCAGAATATGTTTCAGGAAAATCCGAGTATAATTCCAACAACAGCAATTCAGATGGCGATAAGAGAGAAAGTAGCGGATTCCGCACCAGGATAGGCCCTGTTGGATTTCTATCCATTAATATTCACTTCTAGCTTACAATTAAGATCCTAGATTCTCAGGTGAATTTTTGAAATCTTAATGTCACTAGTAATATTAATTATTATTTCTCAAAAAAGATGTACTAGCCTATTGGTTATGGAGTTTGATAAATTTTACTATCATCCCTGTATCCACTTTCATTTTCATACCAATTCGAATAATTGGCACCATCACTTTGTGCCCAGTCTGCGAATTTTAAATGAGCAGATGTAATCTGAGTTTTTTCTATCGGATAGTTGAAGTCAAACCAAATATCGATTGCCCATGGAAGGTTGGATTCAGTTTTATAATATCTTCCTTCCGCTGGAACGCTATTGTCATGTTCTGTTCCAAATAGATTAGTAACAGCTAAATCTGTTGGTGTATGATCTGGCAAATGTATCTCCTTATCGCGATCTCCATCTATAATTAAAAATGGATTAAATGGTGGTACTCCTATTTCTGATGATGTGTAAGGTTGATCAAACTCTACAGATAAATTCAGAGTAACCGGGTCTACATATGTTGCTCCAGGAGTTGTGTTTACACCTATACCGCTTCCAGGGTATGGCAATATATTGTAAGTATTATCAAAAGCTATTACTACGGCGTTGGTTTGACCTGTTTCAGTACCATTAGCATTTGTTGTGATATATCCTTCCTGAAGATCTTGTCCGGTTATTGCAGTAACTTTTGACGGGTCGACAGTAAATTCAAAACCAAACCCATTATCAAAAGTAGCACCATGTGCCATTATTATTAACTCGGCATCAATTTTAACTATTTTGTTACTACCATCTGTTATTTGATTGAAATTGTAGTTAACTACCAAATCATTAAAATCATAATCACCTCTACCGGGCCATAAATCCTCATAAGCAAGTGTTCCATATGCAATATTACAAGGGTAATAATTGTTAAATGCATAGTTACTATTTGTTGGATAATCATCCAACACATCAGGTATATTATCACCATCTCCATCGGTACCAGTATAATCAACAACAGGGAAGTCAAGTATTGCGCATGGGTCTGGGTCAACTGTTACATAGTACATTACATCATTAAAATCATGATCGCAATTGTACGGATCAGGCTTAGGGTTTTCTCTCTGAATATCTTCCCATGCCAAAATTGTTAATCCTCGACCCGGGTCATTTAACAATACACTGTGTTGTTTCAGACTTGGATCAGTTTCGGGATTGAATTCTCGATTTGAATATAGATAGTTATAACCATCAGTAACCGCTCCATTTCTAAAGCCATCTGAAATTAGCACCCATCCAATGCCCGTATTTTCAGGAAATGTACCTATTTCAACTTTATTGCCAGCTGTTAATCCACCACCGCTTCCTTGGAATGAGGTGTTAGGATAAATAACTGTAATTGTTTCAATATCATCTGCTGTTGTTGGTGGAGTAGAAAGATCGTAAGTGTAGAATCCTAGAACATTCCTATATCCAGCACCTTCGGAAATAAATGTTACCCATACCGTTGTTTCACATTGAAGCAACAAATCATGTTCGTAATCACTCGACATATAATCAGGGTGTGAAACCGACAGGTTTGATCCCTCTGGGAAGGAGTTATTTAAATCTGCCAAGAAATCACCACTTATTGGATCATCAACAGTTTCAAGATAATTTGGGGTGCCTAAATTATCGTAAGTACCCAAAAATTCTATCTGACTATTTGTGCTTTTAGGAATTATAACAGAGGCTGACTTTTTATTTACCTTAATTCCGCCAAAGCTATAATCTACAACTCCATTAACAATTGGAACTTCAATGAAGTTAACTAGACCAATTTGTGATGTTCCTAAAACAAGACTTTCATAATGGGCAGAAACAGGCCTATTGATTGTGAAATATCCATTATTATTGGTAACGCCTTTAGCCATCAATAATCCTCCTTCTTCTGGAAAATCAGTATAAACATATACTAAAACATTTTCCATCGGATTATCCTGGTTGTCTTTGGTGTAAATATTAACAACAATCTCTTGGGTTGTTGACCAGTTAAAAGTCTCACTAACTTTTAGATCATTCATCTCAATTGTTCCATTATCGTTTGGCTCCGTATTATTTTTATTGCATGAAATAATAAGAAAAGAGGCAGATAGAATAGTCAGTAGTAGAATTCTTAAATTTTTCATTTTTAGGTATTTTTGGTGATACTACAAAAATAACAAAACAAAGCTTGTGCCAAGTCGATATAATATTAGTTATCAACAACATAATGTTTAGTTGATAATTCAATAAAATCTAGTTTTGGTAATGTTGTCTATAATTGGGAATGTATAGTTTATTAAAATATTGATATTTGATAAAACTCATTATTGTGAACTTTTTACTTAAACTACTTTTTAAGCTCTAACAGAAACAAACCGAGGATGTGGAACTAGGGATTTCCATAGAAATAGCAATCCAAAACAAGGCTTTCGTCAAAACCTATTGTTGATTCGTTAAACTCTTGTTTATACGTGCTACCCAAATTTTCAAATGCTTTATTAAGGAAGTCTATATATGAACTAGCTATGGCATTTATTTGAGGTTTATCTTTCACTGGTTCCTTGGAATATTCTGGTAATGCCTGATAACTGTAAACAGGACCTCCTATCACATCAAATTCCCTTATGGCATCAGAAACCTCAATCCTTTTATATCCTATTTCTGTTTTGTCCATGGTTTGCAAATCCTTTTTATCTATAATAAAAAAACAACAGTTCAGCCAGTTGTTTTCGGATTCTTGTATGTTCAGATATATACAGTTTTCAGGAATAATGGTATCCATTTCTATTATGCATTTCATAATACTGTTGAATGGAGGATGAATAGAATCATTTGGGGCCAAAAAATTCCAATATCGTTGGTATCCTTCCAAATGGATAATTCTGAATGGACCTGTATATGAACTATTAAGTTGGATTTCCATTTGCTCTTTTGAAGTCAGGGAACCATAACCTATCATACCTACTTTGCCTTCAGGTATGATAACAACTTCATTGGTCTTTGTAGAATTACACATTATCAAAAGAGACATTACAATTGTTATTGTAGTAGCTAATATTGAATATTTTGATATCATTTTTTTTAACTTTTAGGTTTGGCTAGATAATTAAAGTTGGGTATTTATATCACAATTCCCCAAAGTTATAAAATTAATGGCACATAATAAACAGACCAATATCATGTAATATTGTGATACTTACAATTTTACTACTTTTGCAGCCCTAATTATAACTACATGACTGCAAACGACATAGAAATAATGGCACCGGTGGGTTCTTACGAATCATTGATGGCAGCAATACAGGGTGGAGCAAATTCCGTTTACTTTGGAATAGGTAAATTGAATATGCGATCCAAATCTTCTAAAAACTTCTCTCTTGATGATCTTGTTAGGATTTCAAACATTTGTAAAAAGAATAATGTTCGTACATATATCACATTAAATACTGTGATTTATGACTCGGAGCTTGAAGCTATGAGGGATATAGTAAATGCGGCTAAGAAGAACGAAATAACAGCCATAATTGCATCTGATCAGTCTGTAATTCAATATGCAAACTCAGTTGGTATGGAAATCCATATGTCAACACAAACAAATATTACAAATATTGAAGCAGTAAAGTACTACTCTCAGTTTGCTGATGTTATGGTAACTGCCCGTGAATTGGAAATTAAACAAGTAAAGGCAATCACAACAGCTATTAAAGAACAAAAAATATGTGGACCATCAGGTGATTTGGTTCAGATAGAAGTGTTTGCTCATGGAGCACTTTGTATGGCCGTGAGTGGAAAGTGTTATTTAAGTCTCGACAACCTTAATTCATCAGCAAATAGAGGTGCTTGTCTGCAACAGTGCCGCCGTAAATATACCGTTACGGATAAAGAAACCGGAGAACAACTTGAGGTTGACAATGAGTTCATAATGTCACCAAAGGATTTAAATACTGTGGCTTTGCTTGATAGAATACTTAATGCAGGTGTAAGAGTTCTTAAATTGGAGGGGCGAGGTAGATCGCCTGAATACGTAAAAACCATAGCTTCGGTATACCGAGAAGCTGTTGATGCTTGGTTTGAAGGACAATATAATCAGGAAAACATTGACAAATGGAATTCTCGTTTATCAACGGTTTATAATCGAGGTTTTTGGGAAGGGTATTACATGGGGCGAAAGTTTGGCGAATGGACTGAAGATTATGGTAATCAGGCTACTCAGCGTAAGATGTATATTGGGAAAGTAACAAATTACTACAATAGGTTAGGTGTTGCGGAAATAAAAATTGAAACCCACGACCTGAGTGTTGGCGAGGAAATTAAGATTCTTGGTGAAACCACCGGAGTTTACGAAGCTGTGGTTGACGAAATTCGGCTTGAGCTTGACCCTGTAGAAAAAGTTAACAAAGGTGATATTTGCTCCGTTAAAACCAATGAGCTTGTTCGTCGGGGTGATAAGGTTTACAAGGTTGTAAATACTGAATAAAAAAAGCTGTTATTACTTTTGGTTAATTAATACTGCGATTTTTACCAAAATCAAAAATTAACGGATAATTTTTTTGTTTGTAACTTTTCTTCCATGTTCCACAGAAATTATATATATACCTTTTTCCATGTTATTGATGGGTACAATAAATTCGTTAGAATTATCAACTCTTTTGCTTGAAACTAAAGCACCAACAATATTATAAACTCTAATAGCACTAATGTTGTTGAATCCACAAACTATCTTTACATTTTCATAATTAGGCATAATAATAAATGAAATATCCTCTTCTTCACTATGCTTATTGTGATTATCCGTAATTACAATATCTAATGTAGCCATCGCAGTATCAATATCACAGTCAGATATGGCTGTTTGAGTTATGGTATAGGTACCGCTTGATGTATAGGTATGAACTGGATTTTGGATCGTATCGGTATAATCATCTCCAAAATCCCAGAAATAGGATGTGGCACCTGTTGATGTGTCGTAACAAAATACAGTATTCTCATCCTGTTCAATATCAAAGCCGGCAAAAGTAACATCGCTTGTTAAATCCCAAATACCTGGTTCAAAGAATACCACTTCATCGGCAATTTGTTGCAAATAATTTGCCTCGTCTGAAGTAAGTCCACCGGTATAGCTTATGCCAACACTTGGCTTTTGAAACATGGTTGCATAATATACACATGCAGCTAAATAATGTCCAGCCAAACTAGGGTGGCTTTCATCAGGGTCGAATAGTTCAATTGGGTCACTATTTTCAATGGATTCCTGCCAGGCCCTTCCAGTGGGAGCAAGTATACCATTAATTGTATCAGTTAGCCGCATATATTCAGTGGTTAATGAATCCTGCATATGTGAAAAATCATCAAAATCAACTGAACAGTACGTGTTTATACAATGCTCTCCACCCTGTTTTTTACCCCAAATTAACTGCATAATAGTTTTGGTACACGGATAGTTTAGCTTAATTAATGAATCAAGTGCTTGTGCTGCTGGATACATATATGTATACTTATAGTGATCGATTACAGCAAAGAGGCTATGTTCCTGCAGTACAACATAATCCCAGTTCTCTGAATTAATTAGTGACAACGATATTGAGTTAAATAAATGACCGTTTGAAGGGTGCCCAAGAGTACAACCACCGGGTGTGTTTGAAGAAAAAATTATCATATCCCCATTTGATGATGCCAAATTTGCTGTGAGCTGAGGTAAGTCGTGCCAGAATGTATGGCTGTTTCCCAAATATAGTACCTTAATTGTTTCAGCATTTGATCTTGCTGTATATAATATCAAAATGGAGAATAACAAAAAATACTTAACTAAACGTAGCATGATAATTTTTTAGTAAAACTACAAAAATCCCAAATAAATCTTGTTCAAGGGGATATTCGAATATAGCTATTCCACAAAGTATAGCCTTATATAGGACTTTTTAGCACCATTAAGATGGCTTTCCATGCTGGGTAGTATTTCAGTTATGTGACGATTATATTGTTAAATGAAATTTACCTGTAATGCATAAAACAGTTTTTTCTTTACTAAACTGATTAATTCCAATGAAATATTTTTGTTAATTTTGAAGAAACCTGACTTAGTTACTTTATTTCGCTTTGTTTGAAAATCATAATCATATATTTATACTAACTAAATAGAAGAATCAATTATGAAAAAATATAGTAGGAAGTACAGATACAATAACCTTAAAGTAATTGAAGTAACCAGTGCAGTGAGGTTTACTTTATTGACAATTCTTTTTACAGGTATAATATCATTTGCAAATACGGTTTCGGTAGTAGCCACTGAGTTAGATACTACCAACTATAGTACCGTAATAACGAATCTTGAAGATTTACTGGACAATGATGATAATCTAAAAGCCGACATAGAAAAAGTATTAAGGTTACAAGATAACCTTTCGTACTATTGGGATAATAAGGATATTGAATATTTCGTGAATTTCTTTAACGAATGGCTTATTTACAATCCACCACCATGGGCCGGGCCTAAATATATTCAACCTTTTGATGAGCTGGCAAATTCTGAAGGAGGAGAAATTCTATTCAACAATAATGTGTTCAGTTCATGGTTTATAGAATTCCTTGATGCCCGTGGTCAGTATTTGCACACTTCGCAATCTCTTAAGTCCAGAGGGTTGGAAAAAGGTATACTAGATGACTGGCAAAAGTTCCCTGCCACCCAGATGGAACTATTCAAACCACCTAATAAAATTGGAGTTTACAATAGTTTTAATGATATATTTTTACGCATTCCAAAGGTGCCCTTTGAAATAGATGGGAAAAATAATCATTCTGTTTTAGTTTCGCCCGCAAGTGGTAAGATTCATCAAATTTATACCGAAAACAACAACTCTAATTTCAAAATAAAAAAGGACGTTATAAATATTCGCCAGGCATTAAATAACAGCCCCGTTGCAGATAAGTTTATTGGGGGTAAAATGGCAGATATACTATTGTGGTTTACAGATTACCATTATTTTCATGCACCTATTTCAGGAGAAATTATCGAGATTGGGGAATATTCGGGGTCTTATAACTATAACTTTCAAAATGTTGACTGGTACACAGCACTTGCCAAGCATAAACGTGTTTGCTATATAATCAAAACCAAAGAGTTTGGCATGGTCGCCATGATCCCGGTAGGATTTTGGGGCGTGGGCTCAATTATCACCTATGATAATATTAAGGAAGGTTATCAGGTAACTAAGGGTGAAAAAATTGGACGTTTTGGCTATGGTGGTTCTTCGATTCTACTGATATTTGAACCTGATAAAATAGAGTTTACGATTGAGGGAATAGAAAAAAACTGGGAAGTAGTAAAACCGGGAACACAAATAGGTATAGCCCCAAATTAAAGTCTGTATTTAGTTTAAGAAAGCAATAATGCTATTGATACTGACAATTGAACAATAATAACTAGGTTCTTCTTTGTTGATATTTAAGAATGTTACTGATGCATTAGTCTTTCACACATCTGGCAGTAAGTTGAAAATAATGCTTCTCATAATCATCTTTTCTAATACCAGATTGTGAATAATGAATTGACCTTATGTAGGCCTCATCACCAGAAAAACCTGAGCTTGTAGATGACCAAAAATCAGACCTATGTCCAAATCCACCGATAGCATATGGACCAAGGCCTACATATATATGCGATGAAGGTTTGATGGAGAATCCAATGGAATTTATTCCTTCATTATTATCATTCCATCCTATCCATCCAGCATCACAGCTTTTTAAAATCGAAGCCAGTCCAATGCCTTCACCCCTATTATCGTATTTATCAACATCTGTAGGGTCCATACCTAGAGCTAATTCAAGTTCTGTCCATTCATCATCTGATGGTAAATGCCATCCCGGAGGACATGCTTCTTCTGCATCATAAAAATCATAATATCTTCCATTTATCTCACCTGTTAAATCATTCGAATCACAAAGACCAAGGTTCCCATCTTCACCCCAATAGTTTAAATTTTCTGCAAACCATGTTTGATTTCCAATATCGATAGTATTATAAACCTTGCCATCTCTTCCATCAGTAATTTCATGATATATGATTTCGGTTGCTATTAACATTGCTTCATAACCTTTATCGTCAACCACTGGGTCATCATATGTGTAGGTAAAGTTAAAATTCTGATACTCGTCTTCACAAGTTGAAAATCTAGCGATTATCCATCCCACATCTCTCCCCGTAATTGCAACTTTAACATTTGTATTGTTAATATCAATAATATTAACCAGATTACCATCTCCATCAATTTCGTTTGAGGTTGTGGTTTGAATCTCAGATACCCTATTTGGTCCGGGGTTGAGCCCACCACCACTAATGTTGAAAAGGCTTTTAAATTTGATGATATAACCATCAATTTTGTCTCTGTAATCCAGATAGTTGTGGATTAGGGAAATTACTTCCTGAAGTAGAGGAATTGTAGTATTTATGTCTTCTTTGTAAATTGTACGGTAGGTAACTTTTACATCAAACATAATTTCTTCATGATTAAGAAACACTAATTCTGATCTACCAGCAGTAAGTTCAGATTGCTCAGCCACAACACTTGCGTCATAAATTTCAAGAACAGTCATTCCTAATTCAAGAACTTTCTTTACAAGGTAAACCCCCGATGCAAGGGCAATTATTTTAGTCAGCCCGGTAGGTTCTGGAGCAGTAAAAGAGAGATAGAAACTTCCTCCAGCTATCATTATTTTCAACATGTTCGTTTTCATAAAATCTCTGAACCCTTCCAGAATTTCACCTGAAGCGATGGTTCGCGATCCACCAAATCCAAATAGTTCCGGGTTAGCTATTATAAATGAGGCAAACTCTTGTTTTTCAGAAGTAGATAAAGTTGCAAAAACACTATTCATCTCACTTATGGTATTAGTTATGAATAGTTTCTCATGTTCACTAACTTGTTGTCCTGTTTGATTTTCAACAGATTCAAGAAATTGTAAAGATTGATTAGCTCCTGTAATTACATTATTAACTATTTCATCGGGATTGCTAATGGGTTGAGATAATTCAATAGTTAAGTCAGTATAACCTTCGTAGTCACCAAAATTTATTGTCAGGTTGTACGATCCCGGGTTAACATCAGGTATCATAAAATGAAGTAATGCGGGTTCAGTTTGGCAAACAGTAATCTCCAACTCACCAAATGTTCCGGTAAATTCTTCATCTGCTGGTATTCCTTCATCCGACCAAAGTGATATAATCTTGTAAGGAATGGCATTTTGCTGACTTGCATTTAGATAAGTGTCGGGAATTTCTTCATCTTCACCAAAAACTTTATCGCAACTCAAATTAGAAATCGTGATTGTAGCAAGAAGCAAGAATGTGGTTAATTCGAAAAAAAATTTCTGCATAATTGATTTAGTTACAAGGATATTCTGTTGTGCTGTAATAATTTTGTGTCCCAACGTGATTTCCACTTATATATTGCTCTATTAAAATTGTGTCAGTACCCTCGGGAGTAATGTAAAAAGTTAGTTCGGTTGTTCCTTCAACTAAGGTTGCTTTGCCGGCAGCTGCATCATATGTTCCACTAAATTCCGCACCACTTGAACCATTACATAAATATACTGTTGATCCTGAAAACTTAAGGTATGAGGCCCCATCAGAACGAACCCACTTTCCTGTCACACCTGATGATGGATCATCGGGAATAAGTTCAAAAATCTTAAATGGATCATCCATATCTCCGGTTGGGCGTAGTTCATAAGAGTTGGTGTTTGATACAACCTCACCATCTTCAGGAGCAGTAAGAATAACAGGTGATCCCAGGCCATCAATGCTTGAAAAATATGTGCCACCGAAATTAAATGAGTAATCAATTGAGGCATCCTTTTCGTTTACATTTGCTTCGAATACCCAAATATCGCCATAGCTCGAGTGATTCAAGGAGCTTCCATTATAGAAAAACTCAGGCGTGTTTTCGAACATATCACGATCGACATAAATATCGATTTCTCCGTATTGGGAGTCTTTTTTGCAGGATGAAAAGGAAATCATTATTGCTATTAGTGCAACAAAAGTTGACAGTAGGAGGATGTTTTTTTTCATGTTTTGAAATCTTGTGTTTAAATTATTATTGAACTGTTTATCTTGTTATTGTATCTTTTCGAAAACGTGCTTCCATGCATATGCTATCTTGATGATAACTAGATTGCTACCTGTTAAACTAGGATATGTACAAATCTGGGAGTAGTATTCCGACAACAATGTGTTTTATAATCTTTTTAAATGAAATGATTCTAATCTTTTACGCATCTAACTGGCATAGCATGATGTGACATTGTCTCATCATATAAAATACCTTCATAATGTTTTCCTACCTCTCTAAAGACACAATCGGGATATTGGCTGCCATACCCTAGGCTTGTCCAGAAGGTTGCTTCATACCCATACCCAATATATATTTCACCTGAAGACTCATACCTTATTTCTCCAGCGGGAATAGCACTAAACCCTATGGAGTTTATTCCATTTGCATCATTTCCATTTCCGTCAGTTCCCCAACCTGAGCAGTTCTTAAGAATACTTCCAAGTTTTTGATCTGCACCTCTATTGCCATAGGCAGTGTTAACCTCATCTTCAGGCATGCCAAGAAATCGTTCAAATTGTTTCCAATCATCGTCGGATGGTAAATGCCAACCTGGCGGACATGCTTCTGGAGCTTCATAAAAACTATAATATCTTCCATATAATTCACAGTTATTATCATATCGCTCATTGCATCCTCCAAGGGTACCATCTTCTCCCCAATAATTCACATTTTCTGCAAACCATGTTTGACTTCCAACATCAATTGTTTTGTATACCTTACCATCTCTTGGATCTGTTATTTCATGATAAATAATTTCGGTTGCTACGAGAAGTGCTTCATAATCTTTATCCTCAACCATAGGATCATCATATGTATAGGTAAAATCAAAGTTCTGGTATTCACTTTCACAAGTTGAAAATCGTGCTACTATCCAGCCCTCATCTCTCCCGGTTATGGCAACTTTAACATTGTCGTTTGTTATATTAGTAATCTCTACAAGATCACCATTACCATCAACATCTTTCGATGTATATGTTTGTATTTCCGAAACTCTTTGAGGTGTACCGGTTAATCCACCACCACTTATATTAAATTTAGATTTAAATGATGTAATATAACCATTTATTTTATCCCAATAATTTATATAATTATCGATTAACCCAATTACCTCTTGAAGAAGAGGTATGGTTGTGGACATATCTTCTTTGTACATTGTTCTATATGATACCTTTACATCGAACATGATTTCTTCATGGTTGAGAAAAACAAATTCCGACCTTTCATTCAACTCAGTGTACTCGGCTACCACCGATTCGGAATAGATATTCAATATGTGCATTTTTAAATCAAGAACTTTCTTAAATAAATATGCTCCTGCCGCAAGAGCAAGGAATTTAGTTACACCTGTTGGTTCGGGAGCAGTGAAAGACAAGTAAAAGGTTGACCCAGCTAGCATCACCTTAATCATATTTTTTGACATAAAATCTTTAAACTCTTCAAGAAGCGCACCTGATTGAACACCCTTGGAGGTGATTTCAGAAAAGAGTTCGGGATTTGTTGCAATAAAAGAAGCAACTTGTTGTTTTTCAGTTGAAGACAGTGTCGAATAGATACTGTTCATTTCGCTGATGGTATTACTCAATAGTAATTTGTCCTGCTCACCCATCTGCTCACCTGTTTGAGTTTCCAAAGTTTCGAGATATTGAATTGACTCATTCACGTCTGTAATAACATTATCAATTACTTCATCAGGATTATCAACAATTGAGCTGGCAACAACAGTAAAACTTGTAAATCCTTCACTTTCTCCTATATTCAATGTAAGTGAGTATTCTCCAGGTTCCACATCAGGAATCATGAAATAGAGTTTGCCCGATTGGGACTGAACAGCAGTAACATCAATGTCTCCAAAAGTTCCAAAAAACTCATTTTCTTCTGGTAATCCAACATCTGCCCAAAGTGTTATTATCTCAAAAGCAACAGGGTCAAATTTGCTGGTATTCAAATATATCTCTTCGTTCTCTTCTCCCCCAAGAAGATCATCTACTGTGCTACATGATGAATAAATTATTGATATGCTTAATAATAGAGTTAGAAATGATAACAATTTGATCTGTTTTTTCATATATGGAAGTTTGTTTACAATGGACAAGCTTTTAGTTTCAATATAATTACCTAATAAATAGGCGGTTGCAAATGTAGTCGATTTTTTCTATTTAGAAAGATTCTAAATTATGACATATGTCATGTTTTGCATATGTAGGTTTGGTTGATATTAATATGAATTGTTTTCGGATTGACTTTTTTAATATTTTTAAGCATTAAAAACAAACAGAATGAATAACCCAATTAAAGTCTTCATTGTTGATGATCATGAAATCTTCCGCAATGGATTAAAACTAGTTTTCAGTAAAAACAAGGACATTGAAATTGTAGGAGAAGCTGGAAGTGGCGAAGAATTTTTATCCGTAATGAATGGTGTTGATTTTGACGTTGTGCTAATGGATATTAAAATGAAAGGTATAAATGGAATTGAAACCACACAAAAGGCAATAGAATTAAATATTAATATTAAAGTTCTTGTACTTTCAACATTTGGAGAAGAAGAGTTTTTACATCAAATGATAAATGTTGGAGCCAAGGGCTTTTTACTAAAAAATGTTGACAAGGAAACCCTGTTTAGTGCAATAAAGCTCATACATATTAACCAAAATTATTTTTCACCTGAACTGCTTCCGTTTTTCACAAAGAAGTTTCTAACTCCCGATGAAAATGAAGAACTTAGTCTTACAAAACGAGAAAAGGAAATTTTGGAATTAATAAGTAAAGGGTTATCAAATGCCGAAATTGCTGATAAACTTTTTATAAGTATCAGAACGGTAGATACTCATAAAAATAATCTCATTGTAAAAACAGGGTCGAAAAACGTAGTTAGTTTGCTTATTTATGCCATAAAAAATAAACTCATTACCATCGATGGTTGATTAACAATAACTCTAGTATGATGAAATACCTATTACCCATTATTGCTTGTTATTTTCTATTGTTTTATACATCTGTAAAGGCTCAGAATAATGATAGCCTAATTAATATACTGAATAACACAAAATCCGATAGCACTTATATCCACACTTCACTCGATCTTGCATGGTCATACATGTATTCTAATTCTGACAGTGCTGAATATTTCGCAAATAAAGCTTTAGTGAGGTCGGAAGATCGAGGAATGATGTTGCGTTTGGCAAACTCATATAATACACTTGGTGTTGTTTATATTGTTAAAGCAGAGTATTATGAAGCACTTTCATATCTTTCCAAAGGCCTTGATATAGGTAACCAATTACTTTCCATCGATTCATCAAAATACCAATATAAAAGAAGAGTAATGGCCATATATACCAATATGGGCAATATTTATTATTTCAAAGGTAAGTACGACGATGCAGTAAACAGTTATTTAATGGCATTAAAACTTGCTGAAGAAATTGGATATTTGGAAGGTGCTGCTGTTTGTTCAAGTAACTTAGGTAGTGCTTACAAAGATTTATATAATTACCCAAAAGCTCTGGAATACAACTATAAAGCACTCGCTTTTGCCAATGAAACCGGAGATAGATTTTCACTTTCTCAAAGTTATAATAATCTTGGGTCTGTGTATTTTTCTGTTCCCAATTACGATAGTGCTTATTACTATTTTTTTATTGCTTCAAAGATGAATGAGGAAGATAATGATGAGTACGAGTTAATTAACAATTATGTTAACCTTGGAGATGTTATGCGTGATATTGGTAAATATGACTCAGCTCTTTATTACTATGAAAAGTCCCTTAATTTTAGTGAGAAATTGCAATCTGCTGATGGACTGATTAATTGTAACTATATGATAGGTCAACTTTATCATAAAAAAGAACAGTTCAACAAAAGTATTTCTTATTACAAGAAAAGTTTGAGTTTGGCTAAAAAAGCTGGAATGATGAGGTTTATAATGCTTTCAAGTGAACAGATTTCAGTTGTATATAAGCAAATAGGAAATTATAATCTGGCATATGATTATTTTGTTTCTTCGGCAAAAATACGCGATAGTATTTTTAATGCTGATAGCGATGCGCGGATAGCCGATATGGAAGCAAAATATAAATCTGAGAAGAAAGAAGAACAAATAAAACTACTAACGAAAAAGGGAGAGTTACAAAGAGCAACAGCAAAAGTTAGCAGGGTTATATTCATTTCCGTTATCATAATACTAATTCTTTTTATTGTATTGATTATTATTTCATATAGAAGCTTTAAATTTAAACAGTTGTCGGAGAAGCAACGTATTCAACAAGAGGCAGAACATGAAGTGCTTGATGCAATAATGGATACTGAAAATAAGGAAAGGAAAAGGTTTGCTGAAGATTTACATGATGGCCTTGGTGTAATGCTTTCAACATTGCGGCTTTATATTAATGAAATAGACAATGATACAACATCGGATGAAAGAAAATCATTAATTAAACAGAGTAATGGTTTACTTGACGATGCCATTCAAAATGCACGTAATATTTCCAATAATATTATGCCTGCTGCATTAAAAGATAATGGCTTGATAAAATCCGTAAAATCCTTTTCAGATAAGATTAATTCTTCTGGAAATATTCTAATCGAAGTTAAATCATTAAATGTTGAAAACAGATTAAAAAACTCCATTGAAATCACACTGTATCGTGTAATTACAGAGCTTATTAACAATACCTTAAAGCACGCTATGGCAAATAATATTACCATTACTTTCACAAAAAAGAATGATCTTTTAATTATAACTTATTCCGATGATGGAAAAGGTTTTGATTATGATGAGATGATTGTTTCTGATAAAAAGGGAATGGGGTTAATGAATATTAAAAGCCGAATCAAATCGATTGGTGGAAAGTGTAATATGAAAAGTGAACCCCAAAATGGATATTATGTTGTTATAGAAGTTATGGATAAAAGGGAGTAGGCATTTTACGTAATAAAAATCAGAAATTTTCATAGTTAAATTTGGTGATTTCCCTCTGAAATAGGAGGATTAGTCAAAATACATTTGTTGTTGAAATTAATTATTATGTTTCAGCAACTTATACATACGTGTTTAAAACCTAAAAAAGCGAAAGTCGACATTGTGCTATTCGACATTGACCTTTTCTACAGTTACATTCGTCAATGCGGTAATATTATCGATACATGGTACTTTCAAAATGTATTTACCGAAGATTACTGGAAGTATTTGGGTAGTTTCAAATATTACTCAACAAACAGATTAAACCAACTACATCAGGGTATACTATGTATACTGTTATTCAAATACTTTCATCACATTCAACAATTATCAGTTTTAGGGGAAAGAGAAATAGTATCCATACAAAATGCTGTACGACGACTTCATTGTCTTACTCCACTTACATATAAACTGCAAGCAATTGTTCTTAAGTCCATCTCAAGTATTGAGCAAGCAAATGGCAAAGCAAATGAAAATGAAATCCTTAGTTCAATTTCTTGGACAATAAAACATATAATACTAACTAATGGTAGAAACAAAAATATAAATCAAAGGTAGGAATTTGGTTTTATCCGTCCTGGCCTTGAATAAAGGGCTATGGCGGATTTTTTTAAATAAATTAAATAATATGAAAAAGACAATATTAGTATTACTAATTATTCAATCTGTTTATGTTAATGCACAAGTAGCCATAAATAATAATGGAAGCAGCCCGTCCAACTCAGCTATGCTTGATATAAGCTCAACTGACAAGGGAATTCTTATCCCAAGGGTAACAACTACCCAAAGAAATGCAATATCAAATCCATCCAATGGTCTATTGTTATATGACCAAACCACAAAAAGTTTCTGGTTCTATGACGGATCTTCCTCCAATTGGACACAATTAATTGGTTCCAGTAACAATAATGAGCTTTCAGATGCAGATGGAGATACAAAGGTTGAGGTTGAGTTGGTTTCAGATATTGATAAAATTCATTTAACAGTTGATGATACAACATATTTTGCATTTGAAAAAGGAAGGGTTCAGGTGCTAAATACCGGCAACTCAACTTTCTTTGGCAATTTTAGTGGTGATAATGATGATCTTTCTTACAATGCAAATACATTCTACGGATCTAGTTCCGGAATTTACAACGTAAGTGGAGAACAAAATGTGGGAGTTGGGTATAGAGCTTTGTCAGATAATGATACATATGATAATAATGTTGCTGTAGGAACTAATGTACTGATGAGTTCAAAGGCCGATGATAATACAGGCGTTGGATCAAGATCTCTAGAAAGGAACTTATCTGGTAAGGAAAATACAAGTATCGGTTCTTCAAGTTTGTTTTATAATGAATCAGGAAATAGCAACTGTGCACTTGGGTATCGTGCATTGTATGAGCACAAAATAAATGATGAAAATACAGCCATTGGTTATCAATCGATGTCAAACGATACAGCAGGAATTCAGAATACGGCATTGGGATCCTTGTCGTTGAGATCGAACATTAACGGTGATTATAATACTGCCCTGGGAGCTAAAGCTTTATTCAATAATCAAAGCGATTTCAATACTGCTATAGGGTACGAGTCGCTTCATAATAGTACAAATGGAAGTAAAAACACAGCTGTTGGGTCACGGTCTTTGTATTCAGCAACTATTGGTACCAGAAATACCGCAGTTGGATATAGGTCTTCTTATTCGAATACATCCGGTAGCTATAACACTAGTATTGGAGACAGTAGTTTATATAGTAATACATCGGGGTTTTTGAATATTGCGATAGGTCATGCTGCATTGTTTAGTACAACAACAACCGGGCATAATTTAGCTATTGGGGTTGCGGCAATGAAAAAGAATACAAACGGGGCTGGTAATATGGCAGTTGGTGACAGTGCTTTATATAACAATGAATCAGGAAGTTATAATACGGCATTTGGACACCTTGCCTTAAAAACAATGAATTTGGCATCACGTAATACTGCTATTGGTTACGAGGTTATGGCTGTAAATTATACAGGTATAGCAAATACAGGAATAGGTCATCGTGCATTATATAATAACCAGTCGGGTCATTTTAATACAGCAATTGGTGCATATGCTATGGCAACACCACATTCGGGTGATTATAATATTGCAATTGGAGATAGTGCACTCTATACAAATAATGCATTTGGAAATATTGTTGCAATCGGAAGTAAAGCATTAATGAATAATTTAGGTGAAGCAAACACTGCATTGGGAGGAAAAGCTTTAAAGAGTAATATTGGTGGTGACTACAACACTGCCATAGGTTATTATTCATTAACAAACAATGTACAAGGAATAAAAAACACAGCGGTTGGTACAGAATCATTAAAAACAAATAATTCAGGACATAACAATAGTGCCTTAGGTTATCATGCAATGTTTAATATGGATAGTGGTGAGCGAAATACTGCCATAGGAAGTCAGGCATTGTTTACGAATACTTCCGGCATAAGAAATACTGTAATGGGATATCAATCAATGTATTCAAGTAATGCAGGATATAGTACAGCAATTGGTTATCAGGCTCTTGTAAATACAACTGCAAATTATAATGTTGCATTGGGCTATCATGCATTATTTGCAAATACTTCTGGTAGTGATAATGTTGCAGTTGGAAGTTTTGCATTATCAAATAATGTTGATGGTGAAAGTAATTCAGCATTTGGAGATGAAGCTCTTGATGAAAATATATCAGGTGATAATAATAGTGCTTTTGGTAGCCGGTCATTATATAAAAATAAAACTGGGAATTATAATTCTGCTTATGGAGCAAGTTCTCTGGAGTATAATGTATCAGGAAACACAAATGTTGCTGTTGGTAACAATTCAATGGAAAATAATACTACTGGTAGCAGTAATACAGCTTTGGGTTATGAAGCACTTAAGTATAATACCACTTCTGATAATAACACAGCCATTGGTGGAGCTGCAATGAGGAATAATACAACAGGACACTCAAACGTATCCATAGGTGATTCTGCAGGTATTGGGCTAACTACCGGGTATAATTCTGTTTGTATTGGCAAAAATGCAACAAAAGGATTATACGGAGGTGCAATCAATTCTTCAAACTCTGTTATGGTTGGAGCGTTTACTTATGCAAATGACTATTCTATTGCTATTGGTTCTGAAGCTTATGCAAATGGCACAAATAGTATAGCTATTGGATATGACGTACTGGCTGTTTCCAACCGTGCAGTAATAGGGAACAGTTCATTTACCTCAATTGGAGGTTTCGAAAACTGGTCAAATTTTTCTGATCGTAGATTTAAAAAAAATGTGAATAAAAATGTGCCTGGACTGGATTTTATTGTAAGGTTAACACCTGTTACATATCAGTTTGACTCCAAGGCATATAATACCCATATGGGAGGAGCTCCTTCTGATGAGTATGTGTGTAAATCACAGTTAGATAAAGAAAAAATTATACAAACAGGTTTTATTGCTCAGGATGTTGAAAAGGTAGCACGTGAGATGGGATATTCATTTTCAGGTGTTGAAAAGCCACAAAATAATCAGGATTATTATAGAATTAGATATGCAGAGTTCGTAGTACCATTGGTAAAAGCTGTTCAGGAACAAAATCAGATTATTGAATCTATTATTACAGAGAATAGGAATCTAAAAAAAGAGCTTGATCAGATCAAATCAATTATTCAACGTATTGAAATACTGGAAAACAATTAAATAATACTAAAAAATTCTTGACATGAAGAAAATTGTACTGTCGTTAGCACTTCTTTATTTAGGCACAGTTTTTATTTGTTCTGCGCAGAATAATACGGATCCTACACCTACTTATATTTCATCAAGTGAAGCGTATATGGTTGAGCCTTTAAGCAGCTTTAACCCAATTACTCAATCTGAATGGGATCAATTGGTTGATGAAGAAATTAACAAACATCAAAACAAAAAACCTAAATTTAGGAAATACCCACATGAGAAAACAGCTTTGCCCAAGGGTAACGATCCTGTTTGGCAGAAGGATGCACTCTCAGTCAGGGGTGCTAATTCGCCTACTCTTATATTCGAAGGATTACCAAGTGCAGGGTGGCCAACTGATGTAAATGGAACAGTTGGATCATCACATTATCTTCAAACAACCAATAGTTTATATTCAATTTTTGATAAGTCTGGAAATAAACTGGTTGGACCAAATAATATCAATACAATTTTTGCCAGTGTACCAGGAGGTGCTTATAATGATGGTGACCCTGTTGTACTTTATGATGAGCAAGCTGATAGGTATTTGATATCAGAGTTTTCAGTTAGTGGATCAAACGACTTTTTACTTGTTGCTATATCACAAACAAACGACCCAACTGGGTCATGGTATGCCTATTCTTTTGATGTTGATGATATGCCTGATTACCCAAAATTTGGTGTTTGGCGCGATGGGTATTATGTTGGTACCAATAAGGGAACAACTTCATCAACGCAGGAAGATATTTATGTGTTGGAGCGTGATAGTATGATACTTGGACAAACTACACAGATTGTTGGTTTTGCCAATACTGATCGTCCGGCAAGCGATTTCCAATTAGCATCCCCCATAGATAATGATGGAACTTTTGCACCAACAGGTTCACCAGGTTTGTTTATTACAATAAATGATGATGCATGGAATGGAATTAAGGATCAGTTGTGGATTTATGAACTTGATGTAGATTGGGTAACTCCAGCTAATTCAACGTTCCAGAGAACTCAGGCCATTGATGTTGCTTCTTTTGATAGCAATTTTGGATCAGGAAGAACTAATATAACTCAGCCAGGAACTTCCAATAAACTGGATGCAGTATCACATGTTATGATGAACAGACCCCAATATAAAAACTTTGGGTCACATCAAACCATAGTTTGCAGTCATGCCGTTGATGTAGATGGAACAAACCATGCAGGAATGAGATGGTATGAGCTTAGAAAAACAAATGGCAACTGGGAACTCCGTCAACAGGGTTCCTATGCTCCTGACGGCAATAACCGATGGATGGGAAGTATAGTTATTAATAATAATAATAGAATTGCAATGGGTTATTCAATAAGCAGTAGTTCTGAATACCCTGGAATAAGATATGCTGCTCAGAGTACATCTGCCTATGCAGAAGCAAATGGCACATTAGATATTGCGGAAGAAATAATACTTACGGGAGCAAATTCACAAACTGTAACAAATCGTTGGGGAGATTACAGTAATATTTGTCTTGATCCCTCAAATGATTCTGTTTTTTGGTATACAAACCAATATATTGGTTCTTCCGGTGGAAGGCTTACTAAAGTAGCTTCGTTTAAATACCAAAGTACAGATGTTGTTGCAGATTTTATTGCTGATAATGAAAATCCGGAAATTAATACTCAGGTTGAATTTACCGATTTGAGTTTTGGATCTCCCACAAGCTGGCAGTGGTCATTTAGTCCGTCAACGGTTATATATCTATCAGGAACAAGTTCTACTTCTCAAAACCCGGTAGTTAAGTTTACTGCCCCCGGAAATTATAATGTTACTTTGGTTTCAAGCAAAACGGGTAGTAACGATATTGAAACCAAATCTTCATATATTGTAGTATCTCCGGATTGCACAATTGCTTCATTCCCCTGGGTTGAAGATTTTGAAAACTCAGGAAATATTCCTGATTGCTGGTCACAACAATATACTTCAATAGAAAACAGGGATTGGATTTTTGGCTCAGGTAATGGCGCTACAAACCCATCATCAACCCATACAGGCTCATACAATGCTTATTTGAAAGATGGGAGTTCAACACCGGGCAAAACAATGCTAATTACACCGGAGTTGGATTTAAGTTCACTTTCAACCGCACAGTTAAACTTTTGGCATACACAGGATTTATATTTCTCAACTCAGGATGAGCTAAAGGTTTATTATAGAACATCTGAGTCTGGTTCCTGGAATCAAATTGCTCATTATACAAATCAATTAAGCACTTGGCAACACGACTCTCTTAGTTTACCAAATCTTTCAGCAAACTATTATATTGCATTTGAGGGAAATGCCTTGAGTGGAAATGGCGTATGTATTGATGACGTAACTATAAAGGATGGATTATCATGCCCATTTCCTGTAAATCAGCAAACCACAAATATTTCCTCGACATCAGCACAACTAAACTGGACTGAAGGAGGATCGGCAACAGAATGGGAAATTGAATATGGAGCAAGTGGTTTTAATCTGGGAAACGGTACTTCGGTGTCCGGAATTTCATCAAAGCCATATACATTAACTAATTTAAATTCTTCCACAAGTTATGATTGGTATGTAAGATCAAAATGTAGTCCGGTAAGCAATAGTATCTGGGTTGGCCCTCATTCATTTACAACTACTGAACAAGTTTATTCACTACCTGTTACCGAAGGTTTTGAAAGCGGGATGGTTAAGTTCGACAATGCATCTGGCAATCATTCAGATTTTGCCATTAATACAGCGCTTAAACATGGAGGTAATCAATGTGTAAGAAATTCATATACAGATAACAATACCAATATATTACACGAAACCGGGATTATGGATCTTAGCACATCCATATTGCCAACACTTAGCTTTTGGCATATTGGAAAAACTGAAGTTGGATACGATTTTTGCTATGTTGAAGTTTCCACCGATGGAGGTTCCAACTATATAGTTTTCCCCGCTTCATCTTATCAGGGCTCTGCAAGTGGATATTCAACAAATACCCGTTTCGATGAGTCATCTTATACTGAATGGCAGGGAGCATCGCCTGATAATACATGGTGGAAACAAGAAACATTCTCATTGGAGAGTTTTAAATCTTCAACAGTAAAAGTAAGGTTTAAGCTTACTTCAGATGTTAGCTATCAAAAAGATGGATGGTTCATCGATGATATTGTTGTAGAGGCACCAACATGTCCCCCTCCCTCAGCACCAGTTACCTCAAATATTACTCATAATTCAGCACAGCTTGGATGGACTGAGCAAGGAAGTGCAACAAATTGGGATATTGAGTACGGGCCAACGGGTTTTACACAGGGAGCAGGCACTTTTGTCACAGGGAACTCTTCAAATCCATATTCTTTATCATCGTTATCGTCAAGTACGAGCTACGATTGGTATGTTAGATCAGTATGCGGAGCAGGTGATAATAGTTCATGGATTGGTCCAACAACATTCACAACCGCATGTTCTGCGGTTTCTGTACCATATCTTGAAGATTTTGAAAGTGTGTCAACTCCAAATATACCTTCCTGTTTGGTTGTTGAAAATACAAATTCTGATTCGGAACAATGGGTATCAAACGATTGGCATTATACTTCTGGTAGTAAATCGGCAAGAATTTATTTCAATGTCTTAGAAGCAAGTGATGATTGGTTATTTACAAAAGGTTTACAATTAACAGGAGGGGTTGAATATGAGTGTGGGTTTGCTTATCGTGCAGGTGGTTGGTATAAATCAGAAAAACTAGAAATTAAATGGGGTACTTCAGCAACTTCTTCAGCAATGACATCTTCGGCAATTTGGCAAAACACATCAATTAGTAATGAAAGTTTTATGCTCGCAAACGGTCGCTTTACACCACCCACTACCGGTGTTTATTATATTGGGATTCATGGATATAGTAGTGCTAATAATTTGGGTATTTACATCGATGATATATATGTTCATGAATCCTCAAATACTGCAACATGGACAGGTACAACAGATAATGATTGGTGGAAAGCATCAAATTGGGGAAATGATACTTTGCCTTCATCACAAACTTCAGTACTTATTCCTCCAAATTTAACAAATTATCCAACGTTAACTCATATTGCTCCTTGCAATGATATTGTAATTGGTTCGAGTTCAGCAGGAGATGCTTCGGTTATCGATAATAGGATATTGTTCAACCAGGGTGATGTAACTGTTCAGAGGTATCTGAGTGGAGGAAAGTGGCATGGCATATCAGCGCCAATTAATAATGCTACTGTAAACGATATGTATTTTAATGGTAATCCTGATTTATGGATGAAATCATATAATGAGTCTGATGACACATGGAATCAGATAGTTGAGCTAACAACACCGATGCCATTTGGTGCGGGATTCATAGTTTGGGTAGAAACAGGTCATAATGTAACTGTGGATTTCACTGGTGAGATAAAGGTAAATGACCTTTACCTTGACGCTTGGACAACGCCAAAAATAGAATTTACCAATGCACAACATGGATTTAATCTTATTGGTAATCCATATATAAGTTCTCTTGATTGGGATATCCCAGGTTGGGATACAACAGGTATTGATGGTAGTATTTGGGTGTGGAGTGATGCAGCTAATAATTATCTGTATAGAAATTCACAAGGACAGGGGAGTTTAACAAATGGAATAATTCCAAGGTCACAGGGTTTCTTTATCAGAGCAAATAATGAGAACATATCATTTAGTATACTACCAGAAGCCAGAGTTCATTCAAATCAACAATTTTGTAAAAATGGAAATAGTAAAACAGGAGAGCCATATATCATACTAAAATCCATTTGCAATGATATGTATGATGAAAGCTGGATTAGTTTTAATGAACATTCAACAGAAAATTATGATAATGGAAAAGATGTAAATAAAATGTTTTCTAATTATGGGGCACCGCAAATCTATTTTAAGGACGGTATAGATTCACTAAGTATTTTGTCTGTTCCTATGTTATTTAACGATACGCGAATTGTAGAACTGGATTACGATGCACGGACAAGTGGAAACCAACAACTGGTTTTGGATAAGCATGTTATGATGTGGGATACAGAAATATTTTTGGAAGATGTTGATAACATTAAGATAATTGACTTTAAAGCAAATCCAGTTTATGAATTTGAAACCGATGTTTCTGATAGTCCAAAACAGTTCAAACTACACTTCCTAAATATTTTCACAAATAATAACGAAGTTAAGGATAATGATAATTGTGTTTTGGTATTTTCAAACAACGGGTTAATGAATGTTGCAAGGTGTGATGAAAGTATTGAAAAGTTTATGGATATAGCAATTTATGATATTATGGGAAGGAGCGTGATTAATACTAGAGTTAGTGATAATTATTATCGAAGTGAGAAACTTAGGGTAAATCAGTATTATATTGTTAAGGTGTTGATTGGAAGTTCGTTGAGGCTTAAAAAGGTATATGTAAGATAATCAATTGTATTATGAAAAAAGAAATAATAATAATTTTTTGTTGTGTTGTTTTTCCATTAATTGGATTATCACAGCAAACAGGCCCGGGAAATCCAGGAGGTGAACCAACAGGAAGTGATCCTCCAATTGGAGGAGGAGCCCCCATTGGTAGTGGCATAATAATTTTATTAAGTATGAGTGTTACATATCTTGGTAAAAAAGTTTATGATATGAGAAAGGAAAGTATGAAAGATGATATGTGATTAATCTCTAAACTCTTTTGGCTTTTTTAGAACAAATGTTCTTGATATATTAAAACCAAAATGAATGTCTCCTTTGAGCCAATCACCTGTTGTACGGGGAATAAAGTGTTGTTCAATTATACCCCTGGAATTGGTAAAAAATAACTGAAATACATGACCGCCTGTTTCTATATCAAAACCTACGGTAAATGAATCGTTAAAGTCTTTGGCTGTTTGTTTTGAGATTATGTAGTAATATTCAAGATTAAGACTTATTCTTTTGGTTAGTTTAAAGCGACCTCCTGCACCCATCGCCCAAACATCATTGTCATCAGCTTTTGTTTCCACAAGATTACGATGTATAAAAGTAGGAGTTAATTGAATGGAAATAGCACTACTAAATTTCCTGGCAATTAGAAGCTGGTTTGTATATGAAAGGCGAGCTGAAAAATCGTTTTTCCTAATCGTATCAGTAAGCTTTAGCGAATTAATACCAATATTCCCAAAATAACTTATAGATACGGGCATATTAATGGCACCCGTACTTTGGCGAAATATTTTTGCTTTTACAGATCCATCATAGGTTTTCTCAAATGACGAACGACCTATGCCAACTGCTAACCAGTCGGTTATGCCATATTGAAGCCCCAGACGAAGTGTTGCCTGATCTAATCCAAAAAATTCATATGCTCCATCATTTATTCGTCCAAAATGATGTTGGATGTCGAATATTAAGTTTCCATCGGCCGGGTTTTCAACTGATTGTCCAAGGGATATTCGAGTAGTTTTAAAAGTTGCATATGTGTAGTTGGTTGTTGGTCCATCATCAAACATGTCCATCATATCTTCTTGAGAAATAAGATTGAAAGAGAATGAAAGCAATAGTAGGATAAGAATAGTAGTTGTCTTTTTCATTGTAGATATGTAATTTTAGAATTGCTAATTTTTATACGGTTTAAGTTTAATATCAACAGTTATTTCTATTTCCTCAGCAATTTTCCCGTTTACAGCACCCGGAATACTAATGTCATAGTCATCAAGCTTAACTAAAAACGTTGATTTTCCATGGATGCTATTTTTTGAAACGGTAAAGGTTCCTTTTTCTTTAACCTTTTTTGTTATTCCGTGAATGGTTAAGTCACCTTCAATGGTTGCCTCATGGGCACCTTCTTTTTCAAAGTCAATTTCATTAACATTTGTTACTTTTCCCTTGAGTGTAGAATTAGGATATTTATCACTTTCAACATAGTTTTCGTTAAAGTGTTCCTGCATTAATGCCTTCTCAAAAATAAACGACTTCATAAGAACCTTAAAAACAATAGCTCCCGTTTCTGTGTTTAATGCAGAATTTACTTGTGAGTTATGTGCCTCAATTTTTTCAAGCGGACCATCCGAATAAAATGAAATCCTTCCGTTTTTTGTAATGTATTGTTGAGCAGCTAAACTTATTGTAGATAGCAATACAACAGAAGTTACCAATATTAAGTTTTTCATATTCTAGTTATTGTTAGTTATTATAGAGCATTGTTCAAGGATTACATCTGTTTCGTTGTAGCCGGCACAGTAACCTTTGACAGTAATGGATTCATTATATTTCAATTTCAGAACTATATCTTTGTATGATGGTAGCATTGTGCACCTAATGCCTTCATCACCAAACATGCCAGTATTAAAGGCAAATACAACAATTGCAGTTGAGTCATGGCTTTCTACGGAAGTTGTTTCTCCTGTTATTTGAAGCACTTTTCCTGTGTAATTTTTTTCTTTTGTATTTTTCCCTTGTGAGTAATGATTGTAGCAATTGGCTGCTGATATTACATAATCAGGGTTGGCCTCCTCAATATTTTTATGAGGTTTATTATAGACAAAAAACCACATGTATGCAATTGCGATTGTACCAACAATTGCTGCCAGGGCAAATACTTTTAACCAGTTTTTCATAACAATGATTTAATTGTTTGGTGTTCCTGATTCAACCCAGGTTTCAATTTTTTTAATTGAGCAATCATCCAACTTATTTCCATTTTTTGGCATCGGAGACCACCCGTTTTCATGCCTTATGGTTCCCAATAAACTTCCGTTTTGTGCTGAAATAACAACATCATTGTAGTTTGCTAGACTGATATTTCCAGAAGGAGCTGAACCACTATGACAACCAGCACAACTTGCATCGATTATTGGACCAATATCTTTTGAATATGTAAGATCTGTTGTATCACATGATGGTGGGCTTGGATATAGTTCCTCAACATTGTCGTATGTACATGAACTCAGAATCATGAGAATTGCAAATCCCATGACTAATATAAAATTTCGTAGTAGCATCATTTTCATATATTATTTTCTAAATATGGTGTTATATTTTTAGACAAAAAATAGTTTGTAACCTTACAAAAAATGATAAAAATAGTATTTTCTTTTTATGAACAAAACTAGAAGGCTTGTAATAG
>JAERTF010000052.1 GCA_016845105.1 Bacteroidota bacterium
TTATCTCGCTCTGATTTAAAATGATTTCTACAAGATTCTTCGCTATCAAAATGTGCTGTAAAGCTAAATATATTCATCATCTCTATTTTCCTCAAAGATAAGTATTTATATTGAATTATTAGTGTTTACGGACATACAAATTTTGATATGATGCTTTTGGATATGGATAAGATTAGTATAAAAAATACTGCTCATAAAAAGGAAAAGAAACTGGGAACAAAAATTATGTTATCAAGATTGGGAGCTCTTGCAATTAATCAGGCAGATAATCACCAGGGCTTGACAATCATTAATCACTAAAAATGAAATCATGAAAAAATCAATTGTCATAATAAGCTTGTTATTTACAGCAATTCTCATAAGTAGTTGCAGGGAAATAGATGTTAAAACAATTGTAAATAAAGATGGCTCATTTACAAGAATAATAACAATTACAGGAGACTCCACTGATGTATATCGTAAGGGCTTGCCATACCCCATTGATGAGTCATGGGATATGTATTTTAGTAAAGATACAACCTCCGAAAAGAGTTACAAATTAACATACACAAAAACATTTGACGGAGATAAACCACTAAATCAAGAACTTGCTAGCGATACTAGCTGGAGAAGGCACCTGACACGAAATATTTCAGTTGATAGAACGTTTGGCTTCTTTTATTCATACCTTACTTACAATGAAACAATTGGTGCCGCAAATCCTTTTACAGAATTGGATTACCGTAATTACATTAGCGATGATGACATTCTCTGGTTGACCGAGAGTAAGCTGGCAATAAATAGTTCAGATTCAGCTAAAATAAAACAAGCCGAAGATAATGCCGAGTCCTTTATAAAAAAATCATTTAAAGCAGCTGTTATTAATATGCTAACTGATGGTGTTGTAAAGCTGAAAGATGCCGACATACTTATTCAAGATGTACATAAGTTTCAGGATAGTATTTCGGCAAAAGTAGAGAAATGGGATTATAACTCAACATCGGAATTTGTGGATTACTTTGCCAAATTAACTAAAAACAAAAACGTTTTGAAGATTAAAGAAAATAGTCAAGCAGAAATCAAGGAATTAAACAATAAAATAGAATTGTTGTATGAGATATTTGGAATGGAAGATTACAATGTTATTGTTGAAATGCCAGGATTACTAACAAGCACAAATTCTTTATCCATTAAGGGTAATCGGGTTAATTGGAATGTTAATACAATGTCGTTCCTTTTTAAAGATTTTCAATTGGTGTCAGAATCCAGAATAGTAAATAGTTACATGTTTATAATAGCAGGTATTTTGTTGCTGTTAGTGGTGATATTAGCTGCGATTAGGTTGTGGAAATAGCAACAATATCTGGCACAAGTCTTAATTGAAGAATGTGCATATGTACATTTTGTCGCCAGAAATGCACAAGCCGAGGTTATTATGGATAAAAAAGCTGGAATTAATTGGAAATACCTTTTGGTTCGCACAAATTACTGCCTTTTTTTGCCACACGTGCGCATTTAACACAGATATGTTTTGGATTAGTTACAAGTAAAGCTACCTCATCCAGGTTTGCCTCTACTTCCTTTTTACTTAATTTACAAAGGCTTTTTATTTTCGTCTTTTTGTGTTTCTTCATTGTTTCGCAAAAATACATAATGTTGAAAACATTAATTAAATCAGATAGGATTAGATCTAGCTGAAATGTTTGGAGGATTTGATAAAATAGTATATCATTATTTGCTATAAAAATAAGAAGAATGAAAAGTTGATATTATTTGATTTTTTGGGTGGGCCTATTTTTATCAAATTCTGAATAGAAACGAAGGCTTAGTAAGAAAGAGAAGTTCCGAAGGATTGAGGAAATCACTCTTTAGTCTTAGTTTTCGTGAATTTGAAGAATAATGAGAAAAGCAAGCCTTGAACTTTTGCTTCGTTTTTGGTTCAAGCCAAAAATGAAAGGCCTTTCCGGCCTAAGGAAAAAATGTATAGAATGGATATATGCTAAATCTTTGAAAAACTAATAACTACGAATATAGAAAAAGAAATCCATAAGAAATTTTGCTTGATCTTAGATATTCCTCCGCTCAATGGGCTTTATTAATTAAGAAATCCATGGCAGAATTCTCCTGCCACTTGGGACGTGGTAGTACAATTATTGGGTCAAATGTTAAACATTCCTAAGATTTATACATGAAACAAAATTGATTGTACATTTGCATTCGTAAAATTTTGAATATAGAATGAAGCAATTACTGAAACTATCCGTATTATTAACTGTGTTTACTATTATTATTACTTCTTGTGGTGGTAGTCCCGAAAGTAAACTTGTTGGCACATGGAAGGCACAAAAAGTTGAAACAGACTTCGATGAACAGTATACTACTCCGGAAATGCTGCGCCAGGTTGTTGAAATGCAAAAGGAAACTTATTTCAGAATAATTGATGATTCCACCCTTATAATTGTTTCACCAGGAAACTCGCATGAAACTCAGTATACGCTTGATAGTAAAGATAATACAATAGCATATTTTTTTGATGGCACACCTGGAATGCACAACACTCTGGGAACTTTATCTTCAGGTAAAATAGTTTCGGAGTCGACAACACCGCTGGGAAAAATTACGATTTATTACGAGAAAGAGTAAGATTATTGTTTGCCCGGTTGTTTTTTTCCTGAGTCTTCAAGATTATGCCTCACCTTTTTTTCTTTGGCAGATAATGGTTGAGTAAGGTTCGAATATTCAATTAACTCCATCTTTACTGACCCCACAATAACTTCCGACTCGGCAAGTACCGGCACATGACTTTTGTCATCAGTAACATAAACAAACATTGGATATTTGTCAGCAAATACTTCTCCAGAGGCCATCATTGGAGCTATTTTTAAACAGGTTATTGTCCCCCATTTTGTTACAAGATCTGATTTGCCAAGGTATTTGATGGCTGAAGTGTATACCGAATCGTCCAAAAAGAAATTAATGTTGTACATACTGTCGGCATCAAAATCATTTATACTTACAGTCCTCATATAAAACAAAGCTGATACTATATCATGAACATCGGCAGGAACATTTGTAACTTCTTTGGAGTTTGTAACAGCTTCATTATTTTCTCTATCAAAAATAACACGATCATCCTGCTTGTATTTTCCCTCACGAGTTTTTCTTATAAATGCATATGGGAGTAGTGTTTGCTTGTCTGTAAATGTTTCGAATTTATCACGAACTTTATAGAACCAATTAAACATACCTTTCGAATTGCCAATACCTGTTATATGGTAAACATCTTTTGATCTCCCTATATCAGACCCTTTCCAGTTTTCTACGGTTATTATAGCTTCGCCAGCAGTAAAATTACCTAGTGATGAGCTATAATATACCTTATATTTTAAATATTCGCCCGACTTAAAAGCTTCATTATTTATAGTATCCTGAGAAAACAAAGTGCTGGTTGAAAAAGCAATTGTTAGAAGTAGTAGAAAGGGGAATATCTTTCGGTTCATTACTGCCCAGGTTTGTTTGTAAAAATTATCTATCCAACTACAATATTAATTATTCTAAGTGGTACAACAATAATTTTTCTTACGGATTTTCCTTCCAGCCACTTCTGTGCTTCTTCAGCTTTAAGAGCTTCTTTTTCTATATCAGCCTTTTCCATATTAACAGGCAATGAAATTTTAAATCTCATTTTTCCATTAAAACTTACAGGATAATTAAAAGTATTTTCGGTTAGAAACTCTTCATTATGTATGGGGTATGTGGCTGTACTTATACTTTCTTTATGGCCAAGAGCACTCCATATTTCTTCGCTAACATGTGGTGCATAAGGGCTTAGCAGTATTGCCAAAGGCTCTAATACCTCTCTGCTATTACATTTTTGGTCGTTAAGCTCATTAATACAGATCATAAAAGCACTTACTCCTGTGTTAAATGAAAACCGCTCTACATCTGATGTTACTTTTTTAATGGTTTTATGTAGTGATTTTAGCTCTTCACCTGTGGCTTTTTTTTCAGTTACAATAAGGTTGTTGTTTTCGTCGAAATATAGTTTCCAAAGCTTTTTTAAGAATCTGAATACACCTTCAATACCATTTGTATCCCATGGTTTATCTTGTTCAAGTGGACCCAAAAACATTTCATAAAGTCTCAATGTATCAGCGCCATATTTCTCGATTAATGAATCAGGATTTTGGACATTGTGCTTTGATTTGGACATTTTTTCAACCTCATGACCACAAATATACTTGCCATCTTCTAGTATAAACTCTGCATTTTCAAACTCCGATCTCCATGATTTGAAACCATCAACATCCAAAACATCGTTATTAACCAATTCAATATCAACATGCAATGCTTGAGTTTGATGCTCTTTTCTTAAATTATATGATACAAATTTATTTGTACCTGTAATTCGGTAAACAAAGCTTGATCGACCTTGAATTTTACCCTGGTTAATTAGTTTCTTATATGGCTCATCCTCACATACAAGGCCAATATCATATAAAAATTTATTCCAAAACCGTGAATATATAAGATGTCCGGCAGCATGCTCATCTCCACCAATATAAAGGTCTACATCTCTCCAATATTCATTGGCTTCCTTAGAGAAATATTGATTTTCATTTTTGGGATCCATGTATCTTAAATAATACCCACTTGAACCAGCAAAGCCAGGCATTGTATTCGTTTCAAGTGGATAACCATCGCTTGTTATCCAACCTTTAGCATTTGCCAAAGGAGGATTTCCATCACTTGTGGGCAAATAACTATCTACTTTGGGAAGCTCAAGTGGCAGCTCGTTTTGGTTAAGTGCGTAAGGCATTCCATCTTTGTAATAAATAGGAAATGGTTCGCCCCAATAACGCTGACGACTAAAAATAGCATCACGAAGGCGGTAATTAATGGTTCCTTTGCCTATTTTCATTTCTTCGATTTTGGCAATTGTATCTTTCATGGCCTCGGTTACAGTTAATCCATTAATAAAGCCAGAATTGATTATGATTCCCTCTTTGGAATCGTATGAATCATCCCATGTAGAGGTATCGGTTGGATTGTCACCATCTTTAACAACAACTTGAATAATCGGAAGTTTAAAATGACTTGCAAAGGCAAAATCACGACTGTCATGACCGGGAACAGCCATAATTGCTCCAGTTCCATAACCAGAAAGAACGTAATCGGCTATCCAAATCGGGATTTTTTCATTGGTGAGAGGGTTGATGGCAAAAGCTCCAGTAAACTCGCCGGTTACATTTTTAACTTCAGTCATACGCTCACGTTCCGATCGGTTTTTAGCCCATAATTTGTATTTTTCAACAACCTCTTTTTGTTCAGGAGTAGTTATCTGATCAACAAGTTCGTGTTCCGGTGCAAGCACCATAAATGTTGCCCCAAAAAGGGTGTCAGGCCTGGTGGTAAAAACTTCTATACCCCATTGTTCTTCGTCAAATGGATCAATTTCTTTTGGGTCAAATTTATGTTCAAGATTAAAGAATACACTGGCACCTTCGCTTCTACCAATCCAGTTTCGTTGCATTTCCTTTAGCGAATCGGGCCAATCAACATTATCAAGCCCATCAAGCAACCGTTGACTGTATGCTGTGATGCGCAACGACCATTGCTTCATCATTTTTTTCTCAACAGGATGTCCACCTCTTTCCGATAGACCTTCTTTAACCTCATCATTTGCCAAAACTGTTCCCAGTTCGGGGCACCAGTTTACCATAGTATTTGATAAATAGGCTAGCCTATAATTCATCAACATTTCTTGTTGCTTTGTCTCGGAATATCCATTCCAGTCATCTGATGTAAATTCATCTATTTCAGCACAGGCTGCATCAATTCCTGCGTTTCCTTTTTCTTTAAAATGATTGATTAGCAAATCAATTTTTTCAGCTTTTTTAGTTTTATTATTATACCATGAATTAAAAAGCTGAATAAAGGTCCATTGGGTCCATTTGTAATATTGTGGATCGCTGGTTCTGACTTCCCTACTCCAATCAAATGAAAAACCAATTTTATCAAGCTGTTCCCGGTATCTGAGAATGTTTTTTTCGGTGGTTATTTCGGGGTGGGTTCCGGTTTGTATGGCATATTGTTCAGCTGGGAGTCCGTATGCATCATATCCCATGGGGTGAAGAACATTGTACCCTTTATGTCGCTTGAACCTCGAATAAATATCAGATGCAATGTATCCAAGAGGATGTCCTACATGCAACCCCGAACCTGATGGATAAGGAAACATATCCAGCACATAATATTTTGGTTTATTATGGTCAATAACTGCTTTGTAAGTTTGGTGTTTTCTCCAGTAATCCTGCCATTTTTTTTCAATGCTTTGAAAATCGTAACCCATTGTATATTTGATATTTATTATTACTAATTATTTTATATTTGCTTGTTCCAATTCCTCGAATGAAATATCCATTAATGAATATGCTTCCCATCCGATAAAGTCGAAATGCCACCACTCGTGAGGATAAACCTTAAACCCATGATTTTGCATTTCATTTATAAGGAGCTCCCGATTTTTAATAACATTCTTGGGAAGATTATTGTAATTTGGGCTTGCGGCTTCTGTAAAACTATCATATCCTGTGGGCATTTGAATTGCCTCTCCTGTTTGCAAATTAACAAGGCCTACATCAACGGCAGCTCCTCTATTATGTCTCGACCCCTGCCATGGAGATGCAACATAATTTGTGTCTTTATAAACCTCATAAAATTTTACAGTTGCCGAATAAGGCCGATATGCATCATAAATAACCAATCCAAGACCATATTTACTCAATGATTTTTGAATAATTTCAAGGGCAGATGCCAAAGGCTTTCTAACAAATGCTTTTGGGCTGGTATATATTTTTTCTCCAGTGAAATTATTGTTAGTTGCATATCGAATATCAAGCTTTATTTCCGGCACCAAACTCACAACCTCAACTAGCGTATTTGCAGTGCTTTCTTGAACTTGAGCCCTGTAAATAGCTGTGTCACGAATTATGGTAAGGTTTTTATCATAGTCAATTGTGTATTGACCCCAAAAAACCGCTGGAAACAACATTAAAATGCTAATTACAAAAATTTTCATTATTGCTTAAAAATGAGGTTGCGAAATTAATAAAAGTTGCAATTGTATTATTTTTTATTTTAGCCTGTTATATGGCTAAGTACAACGATAACTATTATAAACGAAAAATTAATACATCCTACATTACATCTGTAATAAGTATTACCCTTGTGTTATTCACATTGGGGTTTTTAGGATTATTTGTTCTTCATACAAAAAGCTTATCCAATTATATTAAGGAAAATATAGGTTTTGAGATAATTATGAAGGACAATGTTAAGGAAGCAGATATAGTCTACTTGCAAAAACAACTGGACATTGAGCCTGGCATAAAATCAACAGAATACATAACTAAGGAAGAAGCAACAATTAGGCTAAATGATGCATTGGGAGAGGATTTCACCAATTTTATAGATAGCGATAACAACCCATTATTACCCTCCATTGATGTTAGGTTTAATGCTGATTGGGCTAATAACGATAGTATACAAAAAATGGAAAGTCATGTAATGGAAAACGAAACAGTAAAGGAGGTTTTCTATCAAAAGTCGGTTGTGCATCTAATAAATAGTAACCTCAGAAAAATTAGTTTGATTCTTTTTGGTTTTACAGTATTGCTATTGTTTATTGCGGTTGCTTTAATCAATAATACCATACGCCTTTCTATTTACTCCAAAAGATTTACAATTAGAACAATGCAGTTGGTAGGGGCAACAAAAGCATTTATAATAAAGCCGTTTATTGTCATTGGTTTTGTTCAGGGACTTGTGAGTGCCACTTTAGCAATGTTATTGCTACATGTAATACTACTAACAGCACAACAAAACATACCCGAATTGTTACTGCTTTCCAGTAGTAAAATGTTAATTTATCTTAATGTATTCATCATTGTTTCAGGATTGCTAATTACCGGAATCTCAACTTTCTTTGCCATGGGTAAGTATTTGCGAATGAATACAGACGCCATGTACGGATAAGTCTAAAGTGCTAATAATAAAGGGTTAACCAGGGTTGAAAAATACTTTGTTTAGTAATGGTTTCCAGTTGGACAACCCCTTTGCAAAATTCACAATAACAAAGTTGGGGTATCAATATTTAATGCTGATTTGTAAACCTAATAAAATCAAAGTGTAATTATTGTATTTTTGGAAAAAATTAAAACCATGGCAGTATTAGGTCAAAATCAAAAAAACGAAGAAAAGGAATTTGGATTTGCATTTAACAAAACCAATTATACCATATTAATTGTTGGTCTGGTAGTTATAATAATGGGCTTTATATTAATGATAGGCGGTGGTTCTGATGACCCCGATGTTTTTAGTGATGCCTTATTTGGATTTAGAAGACTAACGCTTGCTCCAATTCTTATATTAGCTGGATATGTTATTGAGATTTTTGCAATAATGTATCGCCCAAAACAAATATCTTAAATTAACACAATGACTTGGATTGAGGCACTTATACTTGGGCTTATCCAGGGCCTAACCGAATTTCTCCCCGTAAGTAGTAGTGGTCATCTGGAAATTGGCAAATATCTTATGGGTATTAATGCTGAGAAGAGCTTGATGTTTACAGTTGTTGTACATGGCGCAACAGTGTTAAGTACCATTGTGGTTTTTTGGAAGGATTTAATTGTAATATTCAAAGGACTTCTTCAGTTTAAATGGAATGATGAGACCAAATTTGCATTAAAGATTATTATTTCCATGGTTCCTGTTCTTATAATTGGCGTTTTCTTTAAAGATCATGTTGAAAGCTTTTTCAATGGAAATATGGTATTTGTTGGCTCAATGCTTATTGTGACAGCAAGCCTTCTGACCTTCACACACTTCTCTAAATCCAACAAACGTGAAGTAAATTATCTCGATTCTTTTGTAATAGGTTTGGCTCAATCATTGGCAGTATTACCTGGTATATCAAGATCAGGAGCAACAATTTCAACAGGTATACTTATCGGAAATAAAAAAGAAAGCGTAACCAGATTCTCCTTTTTAATGGTTCTTATTCCTATTCTTGGTGCGAATTTTTTAGACATTATGGGTGGTGAAATGTCGAATAATGAAAGTGTTGCCATAATTCCTCTAATTGTTGGATTCATCGCAGCATTCATTGCAGGATGGGCAGCATGTACCTGGATGATAAATATTGTAAAAAAAGGGAAGCTTTACTATTTTGCAATTTATTGCTTACTAATTGGAATAATTGCTATTGTTGCAGGTCTATATTATTAGCAGCTAACATGGAAAAAACGAATGTACACTTTGATTTCCTCTTAGGCGAAGTTCTCTTAATTGACAAGCCCATGGGCTGGACATCCTTCGATGTTGTAAATTCGCTCCGTTATACGATTAAACGCGCACTAGGTGTAAAAAAAATCAAAGTAGGACATGCCGGAACACTTGATCCACTTGCAACCGGGCTACTAATAGTATGTACAGGTAAGTTCACAAAGCAAATCGATACTTTTCAGGGTTTGGATAAAGTATATGTTGGTAGTCTTCACCTTGGGGCAACAACACCCTCTTTTGATCTGGAAACTGAAGTTGATAGAAATTTTGATATTAGTACAATTGAAACCGAACAACTTTTGTTAGCAGCACAACATTTCGTCGGTGAAATAGAACAAACACCACCTACATTTTCTGCCGTGAAAATAGATGGCAAACGTGCTTTCGAATATGCACGTAATAATGCTGAAGTAAAAATTAAGTCCAGAAAAGTTACCATTCATGATTTTCAACTATTAAACCACTCGCTACCCGAAATAGATTTCATGGTTAGTTGTAGTAAGGGTACCTATATTAGGTCGTTGGTTAATGATTTTGGAAAATATCTTAATAATGGTGCTTATATGAGTAGTTTAAGAAGGACATCAATCGGCGATTATTCAGTAAATAATGCTTATACGGTTGAAGAGTTAAAGTCAAAAATTAAATCTCAGTATCAAGAAAGTTAGTTGCTGATAGTTCAACCAATTAATTGATATTAATCGATGATTTGATAAATAGTCATATAATTACCCAAACAAGATAATATTGGCAATAATTTAAGTTATTTGCAGTTTATAGTTATACAAAAAACACTCCTTAATAATGCGAAAACACCTATACATAGCTATTATTCTTTCTTTTATTTGTGCCTTACCCATAGATAGTATGTCACAGGGTTCGGCCATTGGTAGCTGGAGAACTCACCTTCCATACAGCGAACTAATTGACGTTGTTGTTGTTGACGACATGGTCTACGCAGCCACAGAACTTAGTATATTCACCTATAACAAACTTGATAACAGAGTAGATAGATTTGATAAGGTTAAAGGTCTTAACGATATTGGAATCAGCAAGATTGGATACAATAGTTCGACCGAGGAAATTTTAGTGGCCTATACAAATGCAAATCTTGATATAATCACAAAAGAAGGTATAATTATTAATTTGCCAGAAATTAAAGACAAAGAAATTCTTGGAAATAAAACAATCAACAATATTACCTTTAACAATAATTATGCATACTTGTCTTGTGGTTTCGGGATAGTAATACTTGATATGGACCGAAAAGAAGTTTTCGACACCTACTATATTGGTCCTGAGGGTGATGCCATTAATGTTTATTCAGTTACTTATAACGATACATCATTATTTGCTGCCACCGAATCGGGGATTTATTTTGCTGATATTGATGGAAGTAACCTCGCTGATTATCACCAATGGGAAAAAGAAGAAAGATTATTATACCCTAATTTAGCATATAATCACATAGTGAATTTTCAAAATAAGATTTACACCAATTACTTCAGTAACACTTTCCAAAGTGATACCATGTTTGTTTTTGATGGATATGGCTGGGATTATTTTCAAAAAGAAAACAATCATGAACATAAGCAGATGAATGCTGTAGGTGATCAACTATTAATTGTAAATTATTATGATGTATCAGTTTTTAATAAGGATGCAGAATTTGAATATAATATTTGGCAACCAAGCGGGCAATACCTTACACCTTTGTCGGCAGATATGGATGATGAATTTATTTGGATCGGTGATAAATCGAAAGGTTTAGTAAAGACCTGGAACATGGGCTGGGCTGGTGAATATATAAAACCCAATGGCCCCGGAACAAATAGTGTTTTTGACTTAAGTGCCGGAGGAAATAATGTTTGGGTTGCATCAGGAGGAAGGCAATCCAATTGGGCTAAGTTATATATGAAAGACGGTGTATTTTCATTTACGGATGAAAATTGGACAACACATAATCAGTGGACAATACCTGCTCTTGACACTATTAGTGATTATGTTTGTGCTATTGTTGATCCAATTAATCCCAACATAGCGTATATTGGAACATGGCAAGCTGGAATTATAAAATTTGCAAACAACGAAATATCAACTATTTATACCCAAAGCAATAGTAGTCTTCAGCCATGGGTTGCTAATCCTGCACTAATTAACGTTAGTGGAATTGATTTTGACAGTCAGAATAATTTATGGGCTGCCAATTCAGGAGCACCCGATCTATTATCTGTTATGAAAACTGATGGAGAATGGATGTCGTTTAATTTTGGCGGCTCTTTAAGTGGTATTGACATTGGAGAATTAATGATTGATAGTTATGACCAAAAATGGATCATTAAACGAAGCAGTGGCCTGGTGATGGTTTATACCAATAACAATACAATTGATGATATTGGTGATGACGATGTAAAAACACTTTACTCGGCTTCCGGACAAGGTAATATACCAGGCAATAAGGTATATTCGTTTGCAACTGATCATGATGGTGAGGTTTGGGTTGGAACAGATAAGGGAGTCTCTGTTTTTTATTCGCCGGAAAATATTTTTGTGCCAGGAGCTAATTTTGATGCTCAACAAATTCTTGTTCCAAGAAATGATGGTTCTGGTTTGGCTGATTATTTATTAGAGACAGAGCTTGTAACTGCAATTGCAATTGATGGAGCAAACAGGAAATGGATAGGTACCGAGCGTGCAGGGTTGTTTTTATTTTCTCCTGACGGGCTAGAGCAAATTGAGCATTTTACTTCTGAAAATAGCCCTCTGCTTTCAAACAATATTAACAGTCTGTCGATTACAGAAGATGGCGAAATATTTATTGGAACAGCAAATGGGATCATTTCATATAAGGGTACAGCAACGCCTCCTCAACCAGCCGGATCAAAAGTATATGCTTACCCAAATCCAGTTAGAGAGAATTTTACAGGTTTGATTGCAATCAAAGGACTTGAAAATAACTCATTTATAAAAATAACTGACAGCTATGGTAATCTGGTTTATCAAACTAAATCAGAAGGAGGTCAGGCAATATGGGATGGTAATAATTTCAACGGAGAAAAGGTTGCCACAGGAATTTACATGGTATTTGCAGTTACAACAGACAAATCAGAAAAAGTTGTAACGAAAATTCTTGTTATAAAATAACTTCCACTTTGTATGTTCAACATAATATGATTTTATAGCTGGTCTAGCTGTTTATTTACCGAATTTATTCTTTAGGTGTAGTTTAGCACAATGATGCATTTCCTTGCGTTATCCAGATAGTTGGCAGAAATTTGAGATCGAACATTGCAAGTTTTACTATACTATGTGAAAAGCAAATGTCGAATTGAGTTTAATACTTTTTTTAGTATTTTTATCGTGACATTTAACTAAAACTAGTATTATGACCCCCGAACTTCCACGTTACACTAAGTTACATCCATTATTTTATGCTTCCGCAGGAATAATTGTAATTGCTGGACTAAAAATTGGAGCTCCAATTATTAATCCAATTCTTATGGCTGTTTTTTTTAGTATTATTATTTTTCATCCAATAAGCTGGTTGAAGAAAAAGGGTGTTAATGGAGTGCTTTCAATATTAATTGTTGTGCTGGGGTTGGCACTTGTTCTTTTTGCAGTTGGTGGAGCAGTAACAAGATCAATTATACAATTCTCCCAAAACATGCCCTTTTATAAAAATGAACTTCATGAAATAACTCGTAATACAATTCATACACTCAATGGTTATGGGTTAGATATTTCGCAGGATACTGTTGCGGATAATTTCAATGCAGGAAGTGCGTTTGGATATGCAAGTAAATTTGTAACAGGTGTTGGTGGAGTACTTGGTCAAATAACGTTACTGATTCTTGTTGCAGCATTTATACTTGGTGAAACAAATAGTTTCCCAATAAAGTTAAAAGCCGTTCTTAAGGACCCAGATGTTTCATTAGGAAACATAACTGTTATTTCCAAAAACATACGTTACTATCTGGGAGTTAAAACACTAACCGGACTAATTGGAGGTGCATCAGTTGCTGTCGTTTTATTTATAATGCACATTGAATATGCAATTATCTGGGGTATTCTGGTTCTTCTGATGAGGTATATACCAAATATTGGATCAGTTATTGCAGCAATTCCAATTATGTTATTTGTTTTAATTCAGGATGGATTATCCGGGGTGCTTTATGTTGGTATTGCGTATGGTTTTATAAATTTTGTAATCGGACAAATAATTGAACCCAAGTTTCTGGCAAAGGGAATGAACCTTTCTACCCTTGCTGTTTTTCTTTCCCTTGTTTTTTGGGGTTGGATATTGGGTGATGTAGGTATGCTACTTGCGGTTCCAATAACTATGGCAATGAAAATTAGTCTTGAAACCAGAGATAACTCAAAATGGATGGCAATTATGCTTGGTTCCGAAAAAAGTGCAGAAGAGGCGTTAAAACAAAAATATCCCAAAAAAGAAGAGCAACCTGAATAATACAGATTGCTCTTACATTTTAAGTTAATTGACTCCTAGTTACATTTAAGAACCTGTGTCATTTGATATTTCGCTGCCTCAACATTTGGGCCACCAGTAACACTTTTATATGCTACACAAGCTTCTCCACCATCACCTTTACCCTCGTAGGCTTGTCCAAGTGCAAAATACATATCTGATTTATCCTTTTCCGACTCCAGAGAAATAGCCATTTTAGCTGCTTTTATTGAATTGTCCCAACTTTTTGTTTTTGCATAGGCCAATGCAAGATAATAATATGCAGTTGAATTGCCAGGGGCATAATTAAAGGAGCTTTCAATTAATTCAGCGGCTTTTTTACCATGCTCTTTTTGTATTTCTTTTGCACCGGCGTTTACCAATGTTTTTGAAGTGGTTACTTTAGTTTTCTTGATTATTTTGGCAGCTTTTGCATTATCAGCACCATACTCAATAACTTTATCAGCGCTGGCCATCATTTTAGCCATATCTCCTTGTGATTTATAAACTCTTACTAATCCATAATATGCATTTACATAATTGGGGAGCATTTCTGTGGCCATAGTATATTCTGCAAAGGCTTCATCAACTTTGTTCTTTTTCAAAAGAGCCGTGCCTTTAGATGTTCTAACTTTAGCAATATATGATGTAGAATTTTTCTTTTTCGTAGCATCTCCTAACTGTTCTGACATAGCATATGCCTTTTCAAAAGAGGCAATCGCTGCATCAAACTCACGTGCTTTGTATTGTACTTTTCCCATTGAATATGTTGCGTTTAACAACTGTTTTTCAATACTAGCTTTAAGGTCAGAAGCATCAGCTCCAACTTCATTTGCTATTTTAAGAGCAGCCTCATAGGAAGAAGCGGCACTTGAATAATCCTTCTCTTTGTAATACCCATTTCCTTCATTATACTTAGCTCCGGCATCTTCAACAGATTGTGCAGTTACACCAAATGTTAGCATTACCATGCTAATAATCAATAATGATTTTTTTAAAATACTCATAGTCAAATTAATTAGTTAAATTTTGCGGCGCAAGATACAAAAATTTGTGATCATGTAATTTTACAAAATGATTTCAAAATCAAGAGAAAATATCAGACCTGGAATTAAGAAAGTCTGTGCTGGATTACAGAGTAGATGGTAGAATAGATAATAGTTGCTGAATATTTATAGTTTTGCACCCAATTAGCAAAATGTTTATTTTTATCAGTTAATATATTTTTAAGCTCATGAATATTATCATAGCTGGTGACGGAGAAGTTGGTTTTTATTTGGCCGAGGCGTTGGTTGATTCTAATCATAATATTACCATAGTTGATCCCCATGAGGAGTTGTTAAAACTGGTTGAATCACATGCTGATTTATTAACAATAGTTGGTGAATCAAATTCTGTAGCAGTGCTAAAAAAAGCAAATGTTGCCAAAGCCGACCTTGTTATATCTGTTCTTCATAGTGAACCAATTAATATACTTACTGCTATATTGGCAAAAAAACTTGGGGCAAAATACACAATAGCCAGGGTAAACACATTACAAAATCTTGCACCTGAAAATGTTAAAACATACAATGAGCTTGGAATAGATGTATTGCTATCACCTGAAGATATTGCCGGACATGAAGTTGTGAAACTATTACAGCAACCTGCTGCAATCGAAATTTTTGAAATGTCGGATGGGAAACTACAGATGATTTTAATACGGATTAGTCCTGATGCATCGGTTGTTAATCAGTCTCTTAATGATATTGCTACCAAATATAAAAACTTAGATTTTAGGGCAGTTGCAATTCATCGTGGTGATGATACTTTTATTCCTGATGGTGATACAGTTTTCTTGCAGAATGATTTTGTTTATGTAATTACAAAACCCGAAGGACTCGATAGGCTCCTAAAGATGGGAGGTAAGGAAGATGTTGAAATCAATAATATAATGCTTGTTGGTGGAGGAAGAGTAGGAAAAGTTATTGCCAAGCAACTTGAAGATGACCTAAACATTAAACTCATAGAGCAAAGCAGAGAAAGATCGATGAAATTAATCGACTTGCTCGATGAAACACTAATTGTTAATGGTGATGCACGCGACATCAATTTGCTTGAAGAAGAAGGAATTGAGGGTGTAGACGCTTTCATTGCGGTTACAAATAGTTCTGAAACGAATATAATAACTTGTCTTCATGCCAAAAAATTTGGAGTTAAGAAAACCATTGCTCTTGTTGAAAATTTAGATTATATCGAAATATCCCAAAATATTGGTATTGATACAATAATTAATAAAAAATTAAGTGCTGCAAGTTATATGATTAAGCACTCAATGGGTGATGAGGTTGCCAGTTTAAAATGCTTAAGTGGTATTAATTCGGATGTGGTGGAATTTATAGCAAAGAAAGATTCTCCTGTGACAAAAAAACCCATAAGAAATTTAAAGATGCCGGAGGGATCATTAATTGGAGGCATAATTAGAGGTGATAGTTCGTTTATTGCAGTTGGTAACTTTCAGATTGAAGAAAATGACAAGGTGGTGGTTTTTGCATTGCCTGGAATTGCCCACAAGATTGATAAAATGTTCCATAAACCCAATTTCTCGTTTCTTTAATATTTAAGGCTGGTTACTTTACACCTAAGGATTGAAAAATGCCAAATAGTAAAATAATAAATATTCCGATAGTATTAAAGGTTCTTAGTTTTCTGCTTATTGTCGAAGGATTATTTATGTTAAGCGGCATAGGCTTTGCGATATATTTTGGGGAATCAATAATGCCCCTGTTGATTTCTTCTTTAATAACAATATTTGTTGGGTTACCAACTTATTTACTTACAAAGAAAAACGACAAAAAAAATATTGGTAAACGAGATGGTTATTTAATTGTGGCAACCACCTGGGTAATTATATCAATTTTTGGAACGCTTCCTTTTTTGATAAGCGGATCAATTTCAAATTACACAGATGCTTTTTTCGAAACAATATCGGGGTTTACAACTACCGGAGCAACAATACTTAATGATATTGAAGTAGTACCAAAGAATATACTTTATTGGCGTGCCATGACTCACTGGATTGGTGGTATGGGTATTATTGTTTTAACTGTGGCAATATTACCTTTTTTGGGCATAGGTGGTTTACAGCTTATGATTGCAGAAATGCCGGGTATAACTCCCGACAAACTCCACCCACGAATTACTGAAACAGCAAAGCGTTTTTGGGCAATTTATGTGATTTTTACTGTTTCTGAAGTATTATTGTTGTGGATTGGAGAAATGAACTTCTTCGATTCTGTTTGTCATTCATTTGCTACCATGGCAACCGGAGGCTTTTCAACAAAAAACGACAGCATTGCCGGGTTTATGCCTTATACACAATATATTATTGTGTTATTTATGTTTTTTGCAGGAACAAACTTTACTCTCCATTATTTTGCTCTTCATCGAAAGTTTGATAAAATGATCTCAAACCAAGAGTTTCAAATCTACTTTTGGATAATTGTTATTGTTTCAATATTTATTGCCATTGGACTATTTCTTGCCGAAGGATTGGGGGCAGAAAACTCTTTTAGAGATTCATTATTTACAGTAGTTTCAATATTAACAACAACAGGTTTTGTTACTACTGATTATTCAATTTGGCCCTCAACATTATGGATGCTTATTTTTGCTTTGATGTTTATTGGTGGTAGTGCTGGTTCAACAGGTGGTGGTGTTAAAATAATTCGTCACTTACTACTTATTAAAAACTCATTTCTTGAAATGAAAAGATCCATTCATCCCCAAGCAATTATTCCTGTAAAATACAATGGAAAGTCTGTTTCACAGCAAATAATATTCAATGTAATGGCTTTCTTTCTTATATATATTCTTGTTTTTTCGTTTGGAACAATAACACTATCTATGCTTGGCTATAATTTTAATACTTCCATTGGTGCAACAATTGCAGCTTTAGGAAATATTGGTCCTGGAATAGGAGATGTGGGCCCGGTTGATAATTATTCATTTTTTTCACCTTTTGCCAAGTGGTTTTTATCGTTTTTGATGTTGCTGGGCCGACTAGAGTTGTTCACAATTCTAATTGTTATTTCCCCGGCATTTTGGAGAAGATAACTTAATACAGAAAAAAGCTTATTGTTTCTTCATTTAAACCTTTATAATATCCAAATAAGATATACAATGGAAAAACCTACAAAAAAAGTGATTCCCAACCATGATAATACCCTTAGAAATAATCCAGGAACCGCTTCCTTTGGCATATGTTTGTCGGTTACTACCCTATAGTTAAGCCATGCCAATATTGGGGCCACTAAAAATGATAGTGTAGTTGCAATACTTACCATTGCCCCCATCGACTTTGCTGCATATGCAATTAAAAATAAAGAGCCAATAATAATAATTGCAAGCCAAATCCAGATAAGGTGCTGTTTATTACTAATTCTTTTCCAACTGCCTGGGAATAAATGTTGATAAGCTGGGTTTAATACTCTTGGATATGCATCTAACACAGTTATTGTTGTACTAATCATGGTTGCAATAGCAGCTATCGAAACTATCCAGTATGCCCAATCTCCTAAACTTAATGTATACATTGTTAGTAGCTGTCCAGAAAATGTTGTTCCATTTTGCGAAAAAGTTTCTCCGGTACCATACATTACCAATGCACCCATTGCAAGAAAACCCATTGCAAGGAAAGCAGTTCCAATATATCCTACTCTGAATTCAGTTAATGCATCCTTTAGTTTCGGTACGTATCCCAACTCCCTTGTTTTTGCAATATTCCATACTGATGACCATACAGACACATCAATTGGAGCAGGCATCCAACCAACAAAAGCAATCATAAAAAACACATCTGCACTTCTTGTCCATGTGAAGCTTGTTAAAGCATCGGGAGTTACCTCTTTGTGAATGCCCAAAGCTGCAAATACAGCAACAATGGTTGACAAGGCCAATAGGATTATTATAAATTTGATCACCTTATCGAGTAACGAATACTTACCAATAATTAATATTAGCAACGATGCAAGAAGTACAATAATACTTAATACATTAATGTTTATGGTAAGGTTTAATACATAAGATAATAGCCCGACAGTAACAACAGTAATTGCCGCTTGAAAAACGAACATTGAAAAAAAAGTAACAACAGCAAATAATGCTACAGCCCACTTTCCCACTTTGTTATATCCATCAACAAGGTTGTTTCCTGTGGCAATGGCATATCTTGGGCCAAATTCAAAGAATGGATATTTTAAGATATTTGCAAGAATCAGTACCCAAACCAAATCGAAGTTGAACATTGCTCCAGCTCGTGTTGATTGAACCAAATGTGATACACCAACCGCTGCGCCTGCATAAAGTAAACCCGGACCAAGTATTTTTAAAAATTTCTTCAAAAGTGATGAGTTTAGATATTTATACAAAGGTATTATATTCAGTGTTTTAAATGGGTTTAGTTGCAAAAAAATTAATTAATTTTGTTAACATGATGTTGTGTAACTATGCTGATCGTCAAAATATAGATTCTTAAAGAAAATATATTTGTAATTTGCACTAAGAAATTTCAATAACCCAAACTTTTTAATATATGAACTTAAGGTTTTTAATTATACTATTTTGTTTGTATTCAACAAATAGCAATTCTCAGGGCATAAGCCCTGAAATTATTGCTGCTACAGGTGATTCATTTCAAAACTCAACCATTCAGCTCGACTTGACACTGGGTGAGTTAGCAGTTTCAAGTATGCATAATCTAAATATGAAGCTTACCCAAGGCTTTCATCAACCAAGATATTTCATTTCAAGTGTTAATGAGTTTTCAACGGTCCTATCTAGTATCAAAGTTTTTCCAAACCCTACACCAGATGATATATTAGTTGAACTATCATTTGATCAACAAAAATCCATTCAAATTACCATTGTTGATGTAAATGGAAAATTGATTTTTGAGAAAGCAATAGTCGATAAGCAAATTAATGAGCACATAGAGTTGGGTAGTGTGCCGGCCGGCAGCTACTTTCTATATCTACTTATCGAAAATGATAAATATCCTTTGACCTACAAAATTCAAAAAATATATTAACATGAAAAAACTCACAATTCTTTTTTTAACAATACTTATATCGTTCACAATTATTGCACAGGCCCCACAAGCATTCAATTATCAAGGTGTGGCAAGAGACCTTACTGGTACTCCCATTGTAAATCAAAATATTGGATTAAGAATAGCCATACTACAAGGATCCACAACAATGCTTGAAGTTTATAAAGAAATACACCTTGTTATGACCAATAACATGGGATTGTTTACCATCCATATTGGAGATGGGAATGTTATTGTTGGCAATTTTGATGACATTGATTGGGGAATTGACAATCACTTTATTCAGATTGAGATTGATCCAGAGGGAGGTGGAAACTACCAATTATTAGGAACAAGCCAGCTATTAAGTGTTCCATATGCCTTATATTCAGCAAATGGCGGAGGGAAATGGAGTGAAAATGATTATGGAATTAATTATAATGATGGTAATGTTGGTGTTGGTACTCAAAACCCAACCAGTACAATGTATCTTAAAAAGCCCATAGGTGATGTTATATTAACACTTGAAACAGATGAAGATAATTATGGTGAAGATGATAACCCCAGAATTGATTTTCTTCAAGATGGCAAAACGGTTGGTTTTCAAGTTGGATTAAATCATGATGTAAATACATCCCGTTCGGGAAATGATTTTTATTTTCAACCAATTTGGATTGATACCTTGCAAACCCCATTATTAACTTTAAGTATTGATGATGGTCCATGGGGCACAGCACATTATAATCCAAGAGTTGGAATTGGCACAATAATGCCAGGCTCAAAGTTACAAATTACCGGCGGAGATGTGTTTATTGAAGATATTGGCAGTGGAGTTATTATGAAATCACCAGATGGGCAATGTTGGAGATTCACTCCGGATAATACAGGACAGTTGGTTTCAACAAGCATAGTATGTCCTGAGTTTTAATATCAAAAGAAAATTTATTTTTCAAATGGTGATACTATAAATAAATGATCCAGAAAGTAATAATAGTCTTCCTTATTGCATAATTTAGCACATTGTTATCAATGGGAAGCTAACAATTTATCGATATTTATGACTCCTTTCAATAATCCTCAATTAAAATTAGCTCACGACTTTGTTCAATATACAGGGCGTAATGTTTTTTTAACGGGAAAAGCGGGGACAGGTAAAACTACTTTTTTACATAATCTGAAGGAGTCGAGTACCAAGCGGATGATTGTTGTTGCACCAACTGGTGTTGCAGCAATTAATGCAGGTGGGGTAACAATACATTCATTTTTTCAATTGCCATTTGGGCCACAATTACCAAATGATGCTTCTAATAACTTTAGTAAGGCTGATAATTCTAAAATTAGAAGATTTAGCAAAGAAAAGATAAATATTATCAGAAGCCTTGATTTGCTTGTAATTGATGAAATAAGCATGGTGCGTGCCGATTTGCTAGATGGTATTGATGGTACCCTGCGGAGATTTAGAAATAGAAACCTTCCCTTTGGAGGAGTACAATTGTTACTAATAGGTGATCTTCAGCAACTGGCTCCTGTTGTTAAAGAGTCTGAATGGAGTTTGTTGAGAAGTTATTACGACACAGTTTTTTTCTTTAGTAGCACCGCTCTTCAAAAAACAAATTATGTTAGCATTGAGTTAACTCATGTATATCGGCAAAGCGATCAGGAATTTATAAAACTGCTTAATAATGTAAGAAATAATAGTTTAGATACCAATGTAATTGATGAGTTAAATAAACGGTATAACCCTAATTTTGATTCACTGGAAACAGATCATATTATTCTTACAACGCACAATTACAAAGCTAAGGATATAAATGAATCAAGATTAAAAAAATTACCAGGAAAAGTTTTCCGGTATCAGGCAAGTACCACAGGTAACTTTCCCGAGTATTCCTATCCCACAGATTTTGAGTTGGTGCTGAAAAATGGCGCTCAGGTGATGTTTATAAAAAATGACCCCAATCCTGAAAAAAGATATTTCAATGGAAAAATTGGAATAATCACAGGGATAAGTTCAGGTTCAATATCAATATCGTGTAAAGAAGATGAAGAACCAATTATCATCGAGAAGTTATTTTGGGAAAAAGTTAAATATACACTGGACGATAATAGCAAAGAAATAGTAGAATCAATTGAGGGAACATTTGTACAATATCCCATAAAGCTTGCCTGGGCAATTACGATTCACAAAAGCCAAGGATTAACTTTTGAACATGCTGTTATTGATGCTCAGTCGGCATTTGCTCACGGACAGGTTTATGTTGCTTTAAGTAGATGTAAAACGCTGGAAGGTCTGGTTTTAAGCTCAAAAATACTCACAACCAGCGTGGTACACGATAATACCGTTGGCACTTTTTCAAAAGAGATTGAGGATAATCAACCCAATGAAACCATACTTAGCGATTCAAAAAAGCAATTTCAAAGGTCATTGTTGCTTGATCTTTTTGATTTTATTACCATTCAAAAACTTGTTTTCTATGCCATAAAGCTGTTTCAGGAGCATTATTCAAGTGTAATAAATAACCCCATCCAAGAATTTACCGATGCAAGTCAAGTCATTTCAAATGAAATTGTTAAAGTATCAATGAAATTCAAGAGGCAAGTGGCAACAATGTGTGAAGAGGATATTCCAATTGAAGATAATCCTGTATTACAACAAAGAATAGCAAAAGGGTCAGAATATTTCATTTTAAAATTGAAACTGGCCCTAGCCTCCGTGCTGGAACAATATATACTAGAGACTGATAATAAAGTAGCTCGAAAGTCCATAAAAAAAATACTCTCGGATATAGGTCATGAATATGCATATAAGATGGGCTGCTTGACTGAGGGTAGGAATGGATTTAATGTTGAGTCATATTTAGTTGCAAAGGCTCACGCCTCAATGGATGATACTGTTACATTATCCAAGAAAAAACCACAAAAAATAGAAGCTACCGGGGATGAGAACCCTGAATTATACAGGATTCTCAAGGCATGGCGTGATGCAAAGGCCGCTGAACTCGAATGGCAGGTTTATAGGGTAATACAACTTAAGACCATGAGGGAAATATGCAAAGATTTACCAACCAACCCCATTGAGCTAAATCGTATTATTGGAATGGGTAAGAAAAAAGTGGAACTATTTAGCGACGAATTGTTGGATATTATCAATGACTTTCGTGGTGAATATGGTATCTCTGACACGAAAAACATAGAAGTTGAGGAAATATCAGCCATGCCAAAAAAGAACACCAGGGAAATAAGCTTGGAAATGTGGAAATCCGGAAGTACCTTAATGGAGATTGCTTCTAAACGAGAACTTGCATTAACAACCATTGAGGGACACTTGGCACATTATATTGGTTGTGGTAAAGTGAAAATAACAGACTTTGTTAATGCTGACAGAGTAGATTTAATTTCAGATTTTATAATAAAGAATGATTCTGAAGGATTAAAAGAGATCAAAGAAAACATCAATGGCGATGTCTCCTATTCTGAAATTAAATTTGTGATTCAGCACCTTATGTTTAATAAAAAAAATGATTATTAAAAATGCTCTATTTTTTGCTGAGTCTGAAATTGACAATCAACTATAGCTCATTTGTCGACAAAATAATGTAGTTCACCGAAATTATCTTAGGGATAGCAATTATTCAATTATTTTCGTGGCGCAAAAAAAAGATATTAATAGCACTATTACCATAATCTATAATTAAACTATTCAAGAAATGAATATTCGTAAAGCCATAATTTCTATTGCTATTGTTGCTATAGTTATTTTTCTAGCAATGATGTTATCACAATATTTCGTTGATAATAAAGCTGTTCCTGAAACACGAGAAAAGGAGGAGGCTAAACTATATGTAAAGGCAGCTCCGGTTGTATATGCAACAAATACCACTGGTATTTCAGCAACTGGAAGACTTGCAACTCAGCATGCTGTTGACCTCATTACGTCGGTACCAGGTGAGTTATTACCCGGTGAAGTAAGTTTAAAAGAGGGTAAAAAATTTAGCAAGGGACAGCTATTGGTTAGAATTTTTGATGGAGAAGCAAAAAATAATCTAAAAGCCAGTAAAAGTCGTTTTTTAAATGGGATTGCTGGAATTCTTCCTGATATGAAAATAGATTTTCCAAACAGATATAATAGCTGGCTTACATTTTTCAATAATATTGATATTAGCAAACCCCTGCCGGAGCTCCCAAAATTTTCATCGGATAAAGAAAAAGTTTTTCTTGCAAGCAGAAATATACTTAACGACTATTATACCATTTTGAGTGCGCAGATTAATTTTGGGAAATACCATATTTATGCACCATTTAACGGAACATTTACAAATGTAATGATGCAAGTAGGTTCCATTGTTAACCCTGGAAATAGGGTTGCATCGATGATTAAAACAGGTAAACATGAACTAGAAGTTCCTGTAAAGATTGATGATATATATTGGGTTAATATTGGTGACGACGTTGTTGTCAGCACTAAAGATGGCCTACGAAGCTGGATTGGCAAGGTTTTACGTATATCAGATTATGTTGACCCAAACTCTCAATCAATTACAGTTTATGTTGCCCTCGAATCATCTAAAGAAACCCCCCTTTATGAGGGTCAATATTTAAAAGCTGTTTTTGAAGAAAAGAACCTTGACGGGAGTATGGAAATTCCACGAAATGCAATCTTTAATAAAGAAATGGTTTATATAATTGAAGATGGTAAGCTGAAAAAACAAAAAGTCAATATCCTAAAAACAAATGAAACTACCGCATTGTTTACTGGTCTTGAATCAGGAACAATGGTTGTTACCGAACCTCTGGTAAATGCTCAGGAAGGCACTAACACTGAAACACTTAAGTAATATGAGAAAACTGGTTAGTATATTTGTAAAATACCCCTTTTATGCAAACATTATAATTTTCATCATTCTTATTGCAGGTACAATAAGTGTTTTATCGATGAAAAAATCATTTTTTCCTGAGCTTTCTGAAAAAGATGTTTTTGTAACAGTATTTTATCCCGGAGCATCTCCAAAGGAAATGGAAGAGGGGATAACAATTAGGATTGAGGAAGCAATTAGGGGAATTGTAGGAATAAAGGAAGTTACTTCAACATCCTCTGAAAATGTTTCAAGTGTAAGAATTGTTACTACGGGGCAATACGACATTGATGAAACTTTAATGGAAGTAAAAAATGCTGTTGATGGAATAACTTCTTTCCCGGTTGATGCCGAACGACCAATTGTATTTAAACAAAGATCTGCAACCTTTGCCATATTCATGGGATTATCAGGTGATGCTGATAAGATTACCCTTAAAAAGTATGCAGATGAAATTGAGTACGATCTGTACAACTCGGGTATTATGTCACAAATCACCATCGGTGGTTATCCCGATTTGGAAATATCCGTTGAAATTTCTGAAGAAAACTTATTGAGATATAACCTTTCTTTTGATGAAGTATCAAGAGCAATTGCTCAGAATAATCTTGATATGTCGGGTGGGCAGATTAGATCTGAAGATGAAGAGATAATGATCAGGTCAAGGTACCGAACAGTAGAACCCGAAGAAATTGAGCAGATAATCATTCGGGCAAATCCTGATGGAAGTTTTTTGAGAATTGCAGATGTGGGCACCGTTAATAAGCAATTTGCAGATGTTGCCAGTCAGTCATTAATGAATGGTAAACCATCAATTTCATTCAATATAAATAAACTTCCCGAAGAAGATTTAAGCTTGATATCTGCATATTGTAAAAACCTTGTAAAGGAGTTTAACGAAACACATACTGACGCACAACTTTATGTAACATATGATTTTTTACAAATGCTAAAGGGTCGATTAAACTTACTATATAAGAATGGTGGTATAGGGCTCTTGTTAATACTAATTACACTTGGTGTATTCCTAAGCCTTAGATTATCATTTTGGGTAGCATTTGGCATTCCTGCTTCATTTTTATCGATGTTTATACTTGCTGCAGGTTATGGAATTACCATAAATATGATTTCACTATTTGGGATGATTTTGGTTATTGGTATACTTGTGGATGATGGAATTGTAATAGCCGAAAACGTTTATACTCATTTTGAGAAAGGAAAATCACCAAAACGATCAGCCATTGACGGAACAATGGAAGTGTTGCCTGCTGTACTAACTTCTATTACAACTACTATTATTGCTTTCTCTCCTTTGTTTTTTATCGAAGGAAGAATGGAATTTATGTTCGAAATGGCATTTGTTGTTGTATTCAGTTTGGCGTTTTCATTACTGGAGGCATTTTTTGTGCTTCCAGCACACTTGGGTAGCAGTTTTATTCTTAGAAAAAGTCAGAAACAAAATACAGGCAAGAAGATACGCGATGTGTTGGAAAGGTTTTTGATCTTTATGCGTGAAAAACTATATGGAACGAGCCTGAAATTTGTGATTAGGTGGAAGTATATTTTTGTTTTTACACCTGTAGTATTAATAATACTAACCGTAGGTTTATTTGGTGGAGGTTTAATAAAAGCTACTTTTTTCCCATCAATTCCTTTCGATCAGTTTACCGCTGAAATAGCTTTTAAACCAGGTTCAGGTGAAGCACAAACACTTGAGTATGTTCAAAAAATTGATGATGCAATTTGGGAGGTAAATGCCGAATTAAAAGATGAGCTTAGTGATACAGCAGATTTTGTAAACTTTACGTTTGTATCAACAGGTGCTGCTTTTAATGGACAGGAAGTTGGGTCGCATGCCGGAAATGTATTTGTATTACTGCGTGATCTTGAAAACTCAGGAACTTCAAGTTTTGAAATAGTTAGTCGTGTTCAAAATAAAATAGGACCATTGCCCGAAGCTGAAAAAATTAAAATTGCAGGTAGACATACATTTGGAACACCTGTTTCAATTAGTTTACTTGGCAAAGATATGGATGAGTTAAATGCAGCAAAAGATTATCTGTTAAGGGGCATGAAACAAATAAAAGCCCTTAATAATATAACCGATGTAAATCCGGCAGGTAAGCGTGAAATACAACTTACTCTAAAACCAAAAGCATATTTCTTAGGGTTTAATCAGGCCAGTTTAACCAATCAGGTTCGTCAGGGTTTCTTTGGAGGGCAGGCACAAAGATTACAACAGGGGAAGGATGAGTTGAGAGTTTGGGTACGATATCCCAAAAGTGATCGAATCAACATTGGGCAATTGGAAAACATGAAAATAAAAACCATGGCAGGTGATTATCCATTAAGCGAGCTTGCCGAGTATACGATTGATCGCGGTCCTGTTAGTATTAAGCACTTTAATAGTGCAAGAGAAGTTAGGGTAGATGCCGATTTGTTAAACCCATATGATGCGGTTCCTCCAATTATTGAAAAGATTAAAACCGATATACTTCCGGTTATAGAAGAAACCTATCCCGGAGTAACTGTTGAGTATCAAGGTCAGCAGCGCGATTCGAATGAAACTATGGAGCAAATTACGAAATACTTCAGCATAGCATTTGCTTTGATGTTTTTGATAATTGTTATTCACTTTAAATCGTTTACCCAAGGAATGATTATTATTGCCATGATACCACTGGCTTGGCTTGGAGCTACTTGGGGGCATGGCATCGAAGGAATACCTGTTTCGATGTTAAGTACCTGGGGTATGATTGCCCTTTCGGGTGTGATTATAAATGATGCAGTTGTCTTTCTATCCAAATACAATTCATTGTTAATTGAAGGTGTTAAGGTTCAGGATGCTGCAATACAGGCAGGTAAAGCGCGCTTTAGGGCTATTGTGCTTACAACAATTACTACAACAGTAGGGTTGTATCCAATAATACTGGAAAAAAGCTTTCAGGCTCAGTTCCTAATTCCACTGGCAGTTGCATTGGCATATGGGGTTTTAATCGGGACAGGGTTTATTCTAATATTTTTTCCGGTACTTATACTTGTTCTTAACGATTTTAAGCGTGCATGGAAATGGATATTCCGAAACCTAAACCTTTGGATTAAACTGGGCGATACCAAATCTAAACTATCTGAGGAAGAAATTGCAGCCATAAGAAAGTATCCTTCTCCCGAGGAAGTTGAAAAGGCAATCATATTCCACAATAGAACAATAGATTAGGTATTTGTCCTTGAAAAAGAAATAATAATGAAAAATACAAGAATATATTTTGTGATTGTAATTATGTTCCTGGGCGGATTTTTTACAATCAATGATGTTGTAGGTCAGCAAAACCTATCTCTTGAAAGAGCAATATTGAAGGGCCTTGAGAATAACTTTCAAATTAGAATTTCTGAAGAATACCTGAATTCGGCTCAACTTGCAAATAGCTGGGGAACAGTTGGAAGGTTTCCCTCAATATCAATCGGTTTGTCAAGTGTTAACCGATTTGATAATACACCATCAACAGAAAAACCAGATGAAAGAAGTGATTTATATACTAACCGCTTATCACCATTTGTTAATGTTAACTGGGTGCTATTTAACGGTTTTTCGGTAAAAATGAATAAGGAAAAACTCGAGCTTCTTGAACGATTTTCTTCTGGTAATTCAGCACTTGTTGTTGAAAATACTGTTCAATCAATTATACTGGGTTATTACCTCGTGTTGCTCGAACATGAACGATTAAAAGTACTTAATGAGGTAAAAGACCTATCCGGAGATAGGTATGAATATGAGATGATTAGAAAAGATATTGGAAGTTCAGTTACTTTTCAGGTATTGCAGGCAAAGAACTCGTATTTAAGTGACTCAACAAAATATTTACTACAGGAGCTTAATGTAAAAAATGCTTACTTAAGACTGAACCTACTACTTGGTGAATCACCAAAAAGCAACTTTATACTAGTTGATAGTTTTCAGGTTGAAACATATACTTATGATATTGATGACCTTGAGAAGAAAATGATGTCAAGTAATAAAACACTTCAAAATCAATATGTAAATCAAGAAGTTTTGAAAAAAAGCACCGGAATCGCAAAAAGCGCCAGCTATCCTTCAATATCAATGAACGCAGGTTATGATTATAGTAAAGGATGGTACGATTTACCTGAACCCGATAGTTATAATAGTTATTCGTTTGATTATTATGCCAATTTTACCTTAAGTTTTAATTTATTTAATGGCGGTATAACAAAAAGAAACATTAAACAAGCTGGAATAAATGAGAGAATTGGGACATTGGAAACATTGGAAATGAAACAAACCCTGGAGAATCTGTTGGTTAACCAATATGAGTTATATGATATACGTAAACAGCTACTTAGTGTTGCCGAAGCTAATATGGAAAGTGCCCAGTTAAATATGCAGATAGCAACTGATAAATATCGAAGCGGAACAATTAATTCCTTTAACTTTCGTGATGTACAACTAATATATCTAAATGCAGCCAGTAGAAAGCTAAATGCAATTTATGATCTTATTGATACTCACACTGAGCTTTTGAGACTTACCGGAGGAATTGTTACTGAGAATTAACAATATACTTAATTATACTTATTTGAGAATGCCGGTATTCAGAAAACTGTTTATCGGCATTTTTGTTTTGTGTTTTTAATATATAATTTACCTATATTTGAAAGAACTAAAAAATAACTGCTATATCGTATTTGTTTACCAATATTAAATAATTACAATCAATACTATTTGATAAATATTGGGC
>JAERTF010000053.1 GCA_016845105.1 Bacteroidota bacterium
CTCTAGTATCAACAACTCCCCTACTAATTGAACTATAATGAGCGTTTATACCAAGAGATCTGATAAACAAATCAATGCTCCCAAATAAATCAAAAGAATAAACTAATTCGAATCCCATATATAAGAATGCACTCAACAAAATAGCAAGAATAAATGATATTACCTGATTATCAGTAGTTGATGATGCAAAAACACCAATGGATGCGAATACCGATCCCAGGAGCAACAAACCAATATAAGACCCCCATATACTTCCCAAATCCAGATTACCTTTTGGAAAACCCAATTGATACACAGAAAATAAATAAACCAAAGTGGGCAACAAGGCAATAATAATAAGTGAAACCGCAGCCAAAAATTTCGCAACTATAATATTCATATCCGAAATTGGACGTGTTAATAGTAATTCAATAGTTCCCGTTTTCTTCTCCTCTGAAAATGAACGCATTGTAATTGCAGGAACCAAAAATAGAAATACTATAGGTGCTATAATAAATAATCCGTCAAGATTGGCATATCCATAATCAAGAATATTGAAATCGTTTGGAAAAAACCATAGGAATAAACCTGTAGTTATCAAAAAGACGAGGATAACAATATATCCTGTAATTGAGCTTAAAAATGCTCTTATTTCCTTTAAATATAATGCAAACATATTGTGATGCTATAATTATTGAAGCCTTATATGTATAAGTGCCCCAAAGCGGATGCAAAAATAGCACTTTTTTTATCCTAATTTTATGAAATATTATAATCAAGCATCAAAGTGAGATCAATATAATTTGTATCGTTTACCAGGTAAGTTTCGAATTAATCCTTCAAACTCTAACATGAGTAATGCGGAAGCAACCTTAGAAGTAGAGAGTTGTGAAATAATTGACAGTTTATCAACACTTATTTCCTTGGTATCTTCAATAATACTAAGTATCAGTTTTTGTTCATCCGATAATTGGGTAAATAATTCTCTTTGCTTCCTTACATCTACTTTCACATCATCCCACCCCATAATATACTCGATGTCGCTTGATGATTCGGCCAAGGCAGCTCTATTTGATTTAATGAGCATATTACATCCTTTGGAATATTCATCCGAAATACGTCCTGGTACTGCAAAAACATCTCTATTATATGAATTAGCTAATCCAGCGGTAATAAGTGCGCCCCCTTTACCTGCCGACTCGATAACAACTACTGCATCACACATCCCAGCAACTATTCTGTTTCGTTTGGGAAAATTCTCTCTATCCGGGATTGTTTTTGATCTGAATTCTGTCAATAAACCACCACTTTCGAGCATACGGGATGCGAGTTTTTTATTTTGTGCAGGATAAATACGATCCAGTCCATGACCCAGTACACCAACTGTTTTCAAGCCTTCCTTTAATGCAGCCTTATGTGCATAACTATCTATACCATAAGCCAGACCACTAACAACTAGCACATCTTTTTTCTTCAAACCCTCAATAAACTTTTCGCAGATAACTCTGCCTTCGTTGGTTGCTTTTCTGGTTCCTACAAACGCAATAATACGTTTATTGTTTAAATCAGCATTTCCCTTATAGTATAGAAGTAATGGGCCATCCTCACAATTTAGCAACCGACTAGGATAATTGTCTTCGTTATAGAATAGAGTTCGGATATTGTTTTTATCTATAAACGACATCTCTAGTTCTGCCTTTCTAAAAACCTTCTGACTTAGAATACTATTTACTGTTGATTGACCGACACCTGGTATCTTTAATAGCCTTTCCTTATTTTCCTTGAAAACAGCCTCAACACTGCCGCAATAAGCAATTAGTTTTTTGCCCACAACATCTCCAATTCCGGGTATTAAGGTTAGGGCTATTTGGTATAAACGGTAATCATTGGGCATGGTCAAAAATAACAAAAATTGAAATGCCCATTGTCAATATTCAGTTAAATAAAAAGTCGGTTTGAACTAAGATATACAAGCAATTCAATTTGTATGTGTATATTTGTTTATACGTTGATTAGGAAAAAGAAAATACTTGTATGCCCACTGGATTGGGGGTTGGGGCATGCCACACGCATGGTTCCAGTTATTAAATCCATTGAAAGAAATGGTGGTGATGTAATCCTAGCAGCTGACAATCGTCCATTTGATTTTTTAAAGCAACATTTTCCAAAAAATAAGATAATTCGCTTAGCCGGATTTAGCCCAAGATACCCCTCAAAAGGATCAATGGCACTTACAGTAGCAAGGTCTTTCCCCAAGATGGTAAAGCAAGGTATTACTGCAAATAACGAGTTAAAAAAAATAGTTGCCAAAAATGAGATAGATGCTATTATTTCAGATAATAGATACGAACTAGCACTACCAACTATACCAAGTATATTTATTACACATCAATTAAACATCCGCACAACAGGATGGCAAAATATTGGTAAACCCATAATTAATTTGGTCTTAAGTAAATATTTAAAAGATTATTCAGAAATTTGGATTCCGGATATTGATGGAAATCACAACCTATCGGGTAATTTATCCAAGTCAAATAGATTCAAGGAAAAGACTTCTCACATTGGATTACTAAGTAGATTTTCTGAAAACGATATTAGCACCAAATCAAATAAGATTGATTTATTAGTAATTCTATCAGGTCCGGAACCCCAGCGCACTATTCTTGAGAAACTACTTATAAAGCAAGCCATTAAAACAAACCTAAAAACAATTATACTTCAAGGAAAACCAGAAGAAACTAAATCTACAAATGTTAAAAATATAAAACTCATCCCTCATGTAAACGATAATGTATTCGCTTCGTTAATGCAATCTGCTAGTTATATCATTAGTAGACCTGGTTATTCAACACTTATGGATCTTGCAACAATTGGGTGTAATTCTATATTTATACCCACTCCTGGACAAACTGAGCAAGAGTACCTTGCAAAAACCATGAAAGTCAAAGGGATTGCATATTCAGAATCTCAGAAAGATTTCGACCTTTCCAATGCAATTGAGCAATCAAAAGGTTACAAAGGTTTTTCATTAAAAAACAACTCAAAGTTACTCGAAGAAAGAATTATGAATTTGTTAAAAATCTGCTAACAAATTAAAACTCTTAAAAAATACATAACCAATTAGTTTATTTTTGCCAGCTAACTTATGATACACATTGGGATTCAATAAAATAAATAAGCTTCTGGCAAATATTAGCAAACCCGTATGGAATTTGTTGGGTAGTTTATTTGTAAGCATAGGTATTATAGGAGTTATTGTTCCATTATTACCCACTACTCCTTTTTTACTTTTGGCTGCATATTCATTTAATAGAGGATCAGACCGTATGCGAAAATGGTTTGAGAAAAATAAATTAATCAACTCATATCTCAGTAATTACAGAGACAAAAAAGGCATTCCTTTGAGAGCCAAGATAAATTCAATTGTTATTCTTTGGGTAACAATTGGTATATCAATATATTTAGTCTCGAACGACTATATTCGAGTAGTTTTAGTTCTGGTAGTTATAGGTGTAACATTTCACTTGAGCAGAATTCCAACAAAAAAAGAATAGTTTTAAATATTTTTGCATTAAACACTTTGTATTATGCTACTGGAAAAAGAGATGAAACTTGCCGATGTAATTCACCATGATTACAATCTTGTACCCGTAATAAACCGCTTTGGAATAGTCCTTGGATTTGGTGATGACAGTATTGAAAGAATATGTAATAAAAAGCAAATTGACATTGATTTCTTTCTTACTATACTAAATGCTTTTCATGATCCTCAACTATTGGATACTGAATTTTTACAAAGTTTTTCAGCCAATTTACTGATAGATTATCTTCAAAAAACGCATAATTATTACTTATCCAATAAAATACCTGAAATCGAGTCTCTAATAGAGTATATGATATCTGAATGTGTCAACAATAAAGATTCATATATACTACTGCAGAAGTTTTTTGAAGAATACAAAAAGGAATTAGTAAAACATATTGATAGAGAAGAATCTAGAGTTTATCCATATGTTATTGAATTAGATCATGCACATCAAAACAAATCAATCTCAGGGTCATTATTATCAAAAATTAAAGAATATTCAATTGCTTCATATGAAGAAGAGCATGACAATGTTGAGGAAAAATTGACTGATCTTAAGAATATTATTATTAAATACTTACCTCCATCTGAAAATCAAAAAAACAAGTTTAAACTATTAAAAGAGCTTACGATACTGGAAAAGGATTTACACGACCATGCTAGAATAGAAGATCTAATTCTTGTACCAAAGGTGGTATTGCTTGAAAATAATATACTACAAAACCAACCTTGAGATGAGTAAAACAAAAAAGGTTATTGTCGTCTCAAATGCTTTCTTGATTACATCAGGAATTGAGAGCTTAGTACTCGAACTAAGTGGTATGTTGATAGATACAATATTTGATGGTTCTGAAAAAAAGTTATGCCATAAAATAATAAATAAAAAACCCGATTATATATTTATTGATCCAGATTCTGTATCAGAACAACTTATTCCTTTACTAAGGGAATTAAGCGAAGAAACGGAGATAGTTATTATTGGAATAGTTTCGAAAACAACATTACCAAATATTACGAGTAGATTTTCGCATACTATTCGGAAAGAAAATAATAAACATCAACTTATTGATGAGTTACATAATATTATTGGTAATAATAATGAATCAGTTGAGGATAGTGAATTATTAATAACCAAACGTGAAACCGAAATTCTTCGAAATCTAGCTTTGGGGTTAACAAATCAAGAGGTTGCAGATAAATTATTTCTAAGTGTTCATACTGTGATGACCCACCGAAAAAAAATAACCCGAAAACTAGGTATTAAATCGGTATCGGGTTTAACAGTTTTTGCATTATTAAACAACATTGTTGATATTCGAGAAGTAGAAAGAAGTATATAATCTTTTTTGAGCACCTTGTTGTATAGATGTTATTAGGCATTTGATATTAGTATTCAGAAATACCTATTCACTTTTCATTATTGGCTTTCCACTATTTTCCTACTTTTGCACCTCAATTTTTATTCATGAGCAAACTAAAAGAAATCCAAAGGCGAAGGACTTTTGCCATAATTAGCCATCCAGATGCTGGTAAAACAACTCTAACTGAAAAACTATTGCTTTTTGGTGGAGCAATACAAGTTGCTGGTGCAGTTAAGTCGAACAAAATTAAAAAGACTGCTACTTCGGATTGGATGGAGATTGAGCGTCAAAGGGGAATCTCTGTTGCAACATCAGTGATGGGCTTCGAATATAGGGATATAAAAATCAACATACTTGACACACCGGGTCACCAAGACTTTCAGGAAGATACTTTTAGAACATTAACTGCTGCCGATAGTGTTGTTGTTGTTATTGATGTTGCCAAAGGTGTTGAGCCACAAACCGAAAAACTTGTAAAAGTTTGTAGGATGCGAAATATTCCGATAATCGTTTTTATTAATAAAATGGATCGGCCTGGTAAAGATGCGTTTGAATTGCTTGATGAAATTGAGCAAAAACTATTTTTAAGAGTTACTCCATTAAGCTGGCCGATAAATATGGGCCCGGCATTTAAAGGCGTGTATAATAATTTTTCAAATTCACTAACTCTGTTTACTCCTGGTAAACAGGTAATAGAAGAAGGAATAGAGATTAATGATCTACAGGACAAAACCGTGGATGAATATTTAGGTGATGATGCTGATCAACTTAGAGAAGATATTGAATTGGTAGATGGAGTTTACCCCGAATTTGAAGTTGATAAGTATCTTGACGGAAAACTATCCCCTGTATTTTTTGGAAGTGCATTAAACAACTTTGGAGTTAAAGAGTTATTGGATAATTTTATTCAAATTGCACCACCACCCATTGGTCGTAATAGTGATACCAGACAGGTAGTGCCTGAGGAAGATCAGTTTAGTGGCTTTGTTTTTAAGATTCATGCAAATATGGATCCCAACCACCGCGATCGTATAGCTTTTGTAAGAATTGTTTCCGGTACTTTTAAAAGAAACACATATTATCATCATGTAAGACTTGATAGAAAGTTAAAATTTGCCAGTCCCACTGCCTTTATGGCACAAAAAAAATCGATCGTTGATGAAATGTATCCTGGTGATATTGTAGGACTTCATGATACTGGAAATTTTAAAATTGGCGATACTATTACCGAAGGTGAATTACTAAACTATAGAGGCATTCCTAGCTTTTCTCCTGAGTTATTTAAATATGTTGAAAATGCCAGTCCATTAAAAGCAAAACAACTTGCTAAGGGAATTGACCAGCTTATGGATGAAGGTGTGGCTCAATTATTTACCGGAAAACATACTGGTAGAAAAATTATTGGTACAGTTGGAGCTCTTCAGTTTGAGGTTATTCAGTATAGACTTGAGCACGAATACGGAGCTAAATGCAGATATGAACATATCACCCTATACAAAACCGCATGGTTCAGAAGCACCAATGAAGCTCAATTGAAGGATTTTAGAGCCCGCAAAGCCAATCAAATTGCACTTGATAAAGAAGGTAGGGAAGTATTTTTAGCTGATTCTCAATTCTCTTTACAAATGGCTCAACAAAAATATACAGATATTGAATTCTTTTTTACCTCTGAATTTTAGTAGATTAAATTGATAAAAAAAGGGCATAGTAAACAACTACGCCCCATATTTTTAATAAGAACTATATCAAGTTTATTTTACTATCATTTTCTTTGTAATTGTATTATTTCCTATTCCAATTGTGTAAAAATAAACACCTGAATCAAAGTTACTTACATCAACGCTAAATGTGTGAGCAAGTGCACTGTTGTTTACACTTTCGGTGTGAACAACCTGACCAAGAATATTGTTAATAGATAGTTCAATTATACCAGCCTTTTCTGAAGTAACAAGTATATTGGTACTTCCAACTGCAGGATTTGGTGAATTTTGAGATACTGCAAAATTTGCAATTCCTTCGTGAGTATCAACACCAACAGGCATAGGCATGGTATATCCATCAATATAATAGAACTTCATTTCCTGTGTATCATCACCGGGAACGGTATACTCTGTGAATACAAATGGGATTTCACAATCTACAATATCATCACCTTCTTCTGAAAATACATAATGTGACATACTTCCATAAAACGCACTAAACCAATATAGACTCAATTCGGTAACATTTTGAACACCGCCTGAATAATAAGTATGATCTTCTGAATCATAACCAACTACGAATAAATTAGGGTTTGTATTTGCTTCAGCACCTTCTAAATCAGTATCTAACCATGAGAAAAACAAGTAATGTCCATCGTAGGTTGAGGCAGCATAAGGTCTGTTATATTGTGTAATTGCACCAATATCTCCATCAAAAAATAGGTTGTCGTATAGTGCATCTGCATCCCAGGTTGTGCCACCATCATCTGAATAAAGGTGCCAAGTAGCCATTGTTCCTTCACCAGGGAACCATCCTTCATCAGTACCAATTGTAATTAAGCCTGTAAGATGAGGGTTTCCCTGGCCATCTACCACTAGATTAACATGGAATCCCATATTGTAATATACCTCATCACGATTAAATCCCGGGCCATAAAATTCGATGCTTTCGATAATCTCATCACTCCAATAATATTTAATAGATTCGATACCATCAACACCTCCAAATTGTACATCAATAGGATCACCCCATGATTCACCACCATCAGTAGTTTTAAGTAATACCGGATGGTAACTGGTATAAGGAGTAGGATCACTTTCAACATCACTCATATATACTATATAGCCTGTTTGACCATCAGGAGCAAAAGCAATTTTTGAATCATTTATTCCATCTCCATCTGCTAGAAATTCCATCTGGCTTTCTTCGTAAATAATTTCACCATCAACAATTTCACCTCTACCTATATTTATTAGTCCGTTATATATAAAATCGGCAGTTTCATAATTACCATCGGTATACCAGGCCACTCCTTGTTGTGTTACAGTTAAAGCATCTGGGATGAGTCGCCAAACATCACCACCTGATTCAAGAAGAGTTTGTGTTGGATTTGGTGGATCTGTTTCGGTAAGTACATTAGAACCATAAATATATCCACCCCAAATACCATTTGTATTGATAATTGATGCTCCAAGATATGAGTAATAAGCCATATCAGGGTTCATATTCCCATCAGGATTTACTATTATCCCTTGTGGATATCTTCCGGCTGCTTCAGGATATTGAGGACCTGGAGCTGTGGGTGTATATACTTGTACATTAGTTACCCAGGTTGCCCCACCGTCAGTAGACACGTCATAGGCAATACGACTGTTGCCTTCAACTTCAACACCACCAGTCATACGGTGAGTAAAAACAACGCTATTTAAACTAGGATCGGCCCATAAATATGTACGTGGATTTCCATAAAAGCCATAAGCATTACCTGATAGCCCTATTTCAACATATGAAACTGCCCTGCCGTTCAGCATTTGAGTTTTTGTGGTTGGAGTTTCACCTGTTAGATCCGGGATTGGATGCATTGGTGCTTTTTCAAGTAGACGTTCTGTATTTGGTTTAATCATGCTTCTTTCGATATGCTTTTGTGCAAATGATGAGAAACCTATACCAAATACCAATACAATAAGTAATATTTTTTTCATGATAATAGTTTTAGTTATTAATAATTAATTGTTTACGTACTATAAAAAATAGACAGAGAACATTTTGAAATGGTTGTCAACCTCAAAATTAATCAATTATTACTTGATAATCATTTTTTTTGAGACGAATTGACTCCCAATTCTAACTATATAGACGTATAATCCGGGTTCAATGTTACTCACATCCACATTTAAAGTATGTGCAAGGGCATTGTTATTTACACTTTCGTGATGAATTACCTGACCAATGGTGTTTGTAATTTTTAAATCAATTTCTCCTACTAGTTCGGTTGTTACTATTATGCTTGTTATACCCTTAGCCGGATTTGGTGAGTTTTGGGACACTGAGAGAGTAGCTGAACTCTCACCATCATCAATCCCAATTGGATCACAAATGTATGTATACCCATCAATATACCAATACTGAATGGGACTATAAGGATCACCAGGCACCGTAAATTCGGCAAAAACAAAAGGTATTTCACAGGATGAATATTTATACTCGCTCGAAAAAACATATTGTGACATACTTCCATAAAATGCACTAAACCAATATAGACTCAATTCTGTTACGTTATCAACATCTGTATAGTAACCATCTTCTGAATCATAACCAGCAATAAAAATATTTGGGTTTGTATTACCTTCTACTCCTTCCAAATCCGTGTCAATCCACGAGAAAAATAGTAATTCACCATCAAAAGTGGAAGCAGCATATGGCCGGTTATACATATGAGCAACACCGCCGTCTCCTTCAAATTCACCCTCAAAAAAGATGTTATCATATAATGCTCTACCATCCCATGTTATACCTCCATTATCAGAATAAACATGCCAGGTTGCCATCATATCTTCAATGTGAAGCCAGCCCTCATCTGTAGCCAATGAAATTATACCTGTTATATGTGGGTTTCCAAAGCCATCTACAATAATATCGCAATGGTAACCCAGATTATAGTATACTTCATCACGATTAAAACCAGGACCATAATAATCAATACTTTCAATAATTTCATCGCTCCAGTAATACTTTATC